>CACXZI010000038.1 GCA_902772105.1 Oscillospiraceae bacterium
GTTATATATTTAATTTTTTGGTGTTAAGAATAAAAATTTTGTTTTGATAAAGAAAGTTTTTGATTATTTATTTAAAATATGTTTAGTTAAATTTTAAGAATATATTTTAAAAAAGCTAATGAGATTTTAATTTTATAATATTATATAACGTTGTTATATATTTAATTTTTTATATTAAGAATAAAAATTTACTTAATAATATTTTTATAAAGAAAGTTTGATTATTTATTTAAAATAGGTTTAGTTAAATTTTAAGATTATATTTTAAAAAAGCTAATGAGATTTTATAATGTTTTTTTTGTTAGATTTATGTATTTATGAATCTGTTTATTTTATAATTAATAGGGGAAGAATTTATATTAAAATTTTATTTGATTATTGTTATATAGATAATTTAAAGTTTTGTAATATATGTAATATTTTAATAGAAATTTGGTATATTTTATTTTTTAAAAAATAGATATAGGTTAAAATGGTTATTTAAAATTACATACAATGTTTGTGAGTATATATTTTATAGATTTTATCATGTAAAATAATTTTAGTTATTTTTAAAAATTTTTTTTTAATATTTATTATATTTAAAATATATAAATTAAGTTTTGTTTGATGAGGGTTTTTTTAGTATAAATTTTAAAAAGATTATTAAAATTTTTTAAAGAGTTGAACTTAATTTTTAATATTGATAAATTCTTATTTGAAAGAAAATTTTCAGATAATTAAAATAATTTATTATTATGTTGCTATTCCTTTAAAGTTTATTATTTTTATATATCTCTGATGAGATTATTATATTTTAGATTAATTTTAAATTTATTTAATAGAATTATTTAATTTAGTTAATAAATTTTAATTTATTTTATTTTTGTTACTTTTCGAGGTTAATTTTATATAGAAAAAATCATACATTATTTTCATAAAAATTTTTGTAGACATCGCTGTTTTTAATCAGATCTTCATGTGTTCCACTATCAGTGATTGCTCCATCTTTTAAAATGAAAATTTTGTTAGCTTTTTTAATTGTTGAAATTTTATGTGTTATTGTTATTGTTGTTTTGCCAACCGATAGATTTTTTAAGGAATTTTTAATTATTTTTTCTGTTTTAAAGTCTAAAGAAGAAGTGGCTTCGTCTAAAATTAAAATTTTTGGATTTTTTAAAAACATTCGTGCTATGCTAATTCGTTGTTTTTGTCCTCCTGAAAGTCTAATTCCGCGTTCTCCTATGTTTGTTTGAAATTTATTAGGCAAAGACTCTATAAATTCTTCTAAACCAGCATCTTTTGCTGCTTTTATAACTTCTTTTTCTGTTGCTTTAATGTTTCCATATAAAATATTTTCATATATCGTTCCTGGAAATAGATATACATTTTGTTCAACAACTCCAACTGCTTTGTGTAGTTCATTTAGTGGTATGTTTTTTATGTTTACATCATCAATTAAAATTTCTCCGGATGTTAGGTCGTAAAAACGTTGAATTAAACTGCAAATTGTTGTTTTTCCAGCACCAGATATTCCAATTAACGCAACATTTTCGCCTTCATCTATTGAAAAATTTAAATTAGACAAAACAAAATTGTCTTTTTCTTCATATTTAAAATATGCATTTTTAAATTCAATTTTTCCTTTAATTTCTTTGGAAGAACTAGAGGTTAAAACTCCTTTTATTGTGGGTTTTGTGTCTATTATTTCAAAAAATCTAATTAGTGGTGTGTGTCCTTCTTGATATTTTTCTAGAACGTGAAGGCATGCAATAATTTGTTTTAAAAGCATATCAGCATACATAAAGCATGTTAAATAGCTTGTTACTTTAATATTTTTGTTAATTAATTGAAATAAACCAACAGTTGCAACCAAAAAATATGCTAAAAGAACAAAAAATCGCATGCTACCATTTAATCTTCCTAAATTTAAATACATACTTAGTTTTGTTTGATATGTTTTTTTGTTTTCCACTTCGAATTTTTCTTCTTCATATTTTTCATTCGCAAAAGATTTTGTTATGTGAACCCCAAGTAGACTGTTTTCAACCTGTGAATTAAGTTCACCTAGTTGAATTGCATTGTTTTGATATGCTTTTCTTAGCTTTATGTTGTAGTATCTGCATGTTATGAACATAAATGGTGCGAAAACTATAATAACAAGACCTATATAAAAGTTTATTGTTAGCATAAATATTGTGCAAAGTGTGAATTTTAAAAAACATATAATTATTTGTTCTGGGAAATGATGCATAAATTCTGTTATTTTAGAAAGATCGTGTGTGAATCTTGAAAGAAGTTGACCTATTTTTGTGTTTGAAAAATAATCAAGATTTAAAGTTTGTAGGTGTTTAAAAAGATCCTGCCTCATATCTGTTTCTATTTTAGCTCCTGTTAGATGGCCAATATAGTTCATATAATATATTCCTATTACTTCTAAAATAGCTAAAAAGAAAAATATTGAAGCATTACTAATTATTGTGTTAAAAGGAATTGACAGGCCTTTTTTAATAGCGTCAACGACAAGGTCTGCAGTATATTTTAAAAGTTTTGGAAATGTTATTTCGCATAATGTTGCTGCGATTGAAAAAAAAATATCTAGAATTAACAGCATCTTATATTTTTTAATATAACTAAAAGATCTTTTGAAAACCAAAAAAGATTTTATCTCTGCCATAATAAATAAGGTTCCTTCGTTAAATTTTATAGTAAATTAATGTTTAATATTAGTTTCGAACACAATTAACCATATAATACTATTATAGCACTTTTTTGTCAACTTAATGAAATTTTTCACCATATTATTGTTTAAATTTTTGGAATTTGTCATTTAAAATATTTTATATATTTTTTAGTTGGTTTTTGTTAGGTTATTGATAAATAAATTTTTTTATAAATATTTAAATTGATTTTTAAGAGATGTTTTATTTATAGTTGAATTATTAATAAAATAATCATTTAATTTTTTGTTAAATTTATGTTATTTATTTTTTAATAATGGTTATATTTAAATAAAAATTCATAAGACATTATCTTTTAATAATTTGATTTTTAGATATTATATTTTAGTAAAAGTTTTTTTGATGATGTTAGAAAAATTTAGATAAAAATAGATTTTTTTGAAGAATATTATAAAGCTATATTGTCTTAGATTTGTTGTTTTATAGATATACTAAATATTTGTGGGAGTTTATTTTTATGTATGAAATTAGATGTGATTAAAATAAATTATTTAAAATTTAATAAATTCTATTTTTAATTTAAAATATATATTGTGAAAATTCATAAGACATTATTTTTAATAATTTGATTTTTAGATATTATATTTTAAGTAAAAGTTTTTTTGATGATGTTAGAAAAATTTAGATGATATTTTAGGAGTTTATTTTTTGTTATAAAGTAAAAAAGTTGTTATAAATTTTTATTATTTTATTTATTATTAGATAAAGTATATAGTTAAATTGAATATTAATTTAAAGATATTTTTTTATTAAGTTTTTAAAATTTATTACCTAGTCAATAAAAATTTTTATATTTATATTTTTTTATTAATAAAATTTTAAGATTAATGATTTAATTTTTTATCTTAAATAGTAAATTTTGTATTTGCATTATTATTTTTTTGTGTTATAATCAACCTAACATTAATTTTTATTTTTTAAATGGAGTGAATTTAAATGCCTCTTAAATTGTTTTTGATGAACCATATTTTTTTCCATCGAAAAGGCGGTTGTCTTTTCGAAAATGGTTTGTTTTGCAATTTAGGCGGGCCTTATATATCTAAAAGTTGCAAGTTTTTAGTTTGAATTTTAAAAATCTAAAATATTTTATTTAGAAAAATTAGAGAAAGTAATATAAATCTATAAGTTAGATTTTATTTGGCAGAGAGTTTTTGGTTTTAAAATTAAAAAAATATAAAAGAGTTTATTTAAAATTTTATAATTTTTATCAGGTTAATATAATAATTTTATTTGGTTTTTTATGAGAGATTTTCATATTTAAAATTTAAGATTTTTATAGATTTATTAATTAGTGTTATTTTTTGTTTATTGTTGTTAGATATTATTTGTATTTATTAAGAAATATTTTTAGTTACGTTTGAATTTTTTAGCATTATTTTGTTAAAACAAATGTAATATATTAAGAATTATTATGTTATTTTAAATATTTTTGGTTTCAATTTGGTGAACTAATTAAAAGACATTTTTGAAATTAGATAATTAAGAGCATTATATTATATTTAATTAATATTATTTTAGATAAACTAGAAAAATAGGGAATTTATATTTGGCGGAATTTTTATTAGGTAGATATTAAAAAATTTAAATAATTAGAAAATTAAGTATTTTTTGAAAAATGTTGATTTTTAGTTTGGTGATAAATAATCAAAAATATAAAAGAGTTTATTTAAAAAGTTATAATTTTTGTCAGGTTAATATAATAATTTTATTTGGTTTTTTATGAGAGATTTTCATATTTAAAATTTAAGATTTTTATAGATTTATTAATTAGT
This sequence comes from Oscillospiraceae bacterium, assembly GCA_902772105.1. Taxonomy (GTDB): domain Bacteria; phylum Bacillota; class Clostridia; order Oscillospirales; family Ruminococcaceae; genus RUG12519. Next base: position 4,493 of record CACXZI010000038.1, read on the forward strand.
GTTATTTTTTGTTGTAAATATTGGATTATTGTTAATTTAAAATTTTTAAAGTAAGATTATTGTTGTTAGATATTATCATATTTATTAAGAAATATTTTTATATGTTCTAATATTGTAGTATTATTTTGTTAAAACAAATGTAATATATTAGGAATTATTATGTTATTTTAAATATTTTTGATTTTAATTTGGTGAATTAATTAAAAGGACATTTTTGAAATTAGAAAATAAAGAGCATTAAAATATATTTATTAATATTATTTGAGATAGACTAGAAAAATAGGGAATTTATAGATTAGTAGAATTTTTATTAGGTAGATATTAAAAAATTTAATTAATTAGAAAATTAAGTATTTTTTAAAAAAATGTTGATTTTTAATTTGGTGATAAATAATCAAAAAATATAAAAGAGTATGTTTGTTAATATATTGTATTTTATATTTAAAAATAAAAATATGGAGGGAAATTATGAAGAAGATATTTGCTTTTGTTTTATCTTTTTTATTATTGTTTTATTTTTTAATTGGTTGTTCAGCAAGAGGAAAAGATGAAATAAAAACACGAAAAAATTTTGTTGTTGGGTTAGATGTTAATGTTATGCCTATGGGGTTTTTAAATGAAAAAGGAGATCTTGACGGGGTTGACATAGAATTAGCAAGAGCTGTTTTTTTAAATAACCCATATTTTCAAAGTCATTATATAGGTATTATTTTTCAACCTATTAATTGGGACGCAAAAGAGATGGAATTAAATAGTGGGAATATTGATTGTATATGGAATGGAATGTCGTATACAAATGAAAGAGATGAACAGATGAAACTATCTAGGTCATATATAAAAAATTCACAGATTTTAGTTGTTTCAAGGGATAGCAATATTAAAGAGTTAAAAGAAGCTAAAGGAAAAACAATATGCACTCAAAAAGGTTCAACTGGTTTTGATGCAATAAAAAATAGCAATATTTTTTCTGAAAAAGAAATTGAAAATGTTGTTCAGCTAGAAAATATGGTGGATTGTTTAAATGAAGTTTTGGTGGGGCACTCTTTTGGAGCTGTTTTAGATGAGGTTGTTTTTAAATATTTTGTTAATAAAAAAGGGTTGGAAGGAAAGTTTAAAGTTTTAAAAGAGCCACTTTCAAAAGAAGATTACGTTATAGCTTTTAGAAAAGATGACGTAAAACTAAAAGAAGAAGTTGAAAAAGGACTTTTAAATTTGATTAAAACTAAAAAAGCAGAAGAAATTTCAAAAAAATGGTTTGGAGAAAATATAATAGATTTAAAAGAAGTTGAAGGGAAACAAAAAAATAGTGTAAAACAAAATGATTTTGGGTTTTCTTTTGAACTTTTTAAAGGACTTTTGGTTAGTTTAAAACTGTTTTTTCTATGTATTTTATTATCAATTCCTTTGGGCCTTTTAATTTGTTTTTTGCGGGTTAAAGAAATTAAAATTTTGAATATATTAATAGATTCATACACTCTATTAATGCGTGGAACCCCACTTCTTTTGCAGATTTTGTTAAATTATGCTGCCTATTTTGTTGAGATATTCAGAGGTGGATATAAAAGCATAGATAGGGGGCAGTTTGATGCAATAAAAGTTTTAGATATTCCGAAAAATAGGGCAATTTTTAGAATTATTTTGCCACAGATGTTTAATGTTTGTTTGCCATCACTTTGTAATGAAACTATAACTTTGGTTAAAGACACTGCTTTAATATTTTCAATTGGTGTTGTTGAACTTTTAACCGTTTCTAAAAATATGGTTAACAACATGGTTAGCATAAAACCATATTTGTGGGCGGCTTTACTATATTTATTGGTTTGTTTTTTAATATATTGTTTATTTAAATTTTTTGAAAAGAAACTTAAATATTAGGGGGGAAATTATGATTAAGGCAACTAAACTTAGTAAAAGTTTTTTAAATAGAACTATATTTAAAGATTTAGATTTTATGGTTAAAGAAGGGGAGATTAAGGCAATTGTTGGGCCTTCTGGAAAAGGCAAAACAACTCTTTTAAATGTTTTATCTGGTTTACAAAAGGTTGAAAAAGGAACAATAGAAATTAACGGAAAAATTTTGGTTAAAGATGGGCAATATGTTAAATTAAAAGAGCAAAGGGAAATTTTAAGGGATGTTTCGGTTGTTTTTCAAAATTTTAACCTATTTTTGAATTTGAACGTTTTAAAAAATTTAGAGATAGTTAACAAAGATTCTGAAAAAATAGATAGGCTGTTAAAAAGGTTTGGGTTGTATGATAAAAAAAATTTAGGGTTAGGTGGGCTTTCTGGTGGAGAAAAACAGCGTCTTTCAATTATTAGAGCGTTGATTAAAAACCCTAAGATTATTTTTTTTGATGAACCTACTTCTGCTTTAGATGTTTTAAATGTTAAATATGTTTTAAATTTGATATTGGAGTTAAAAGAAGAAGGATATACTATTGTTGTTGTTACACACGACCTTAAATTTGTTGAACTTTTAAATTGTGAGGTTTTTTCGATTTAGTATTTAGGCTGCTGGCATTTTGATTGGTTTGAAATTATTTGTCAGCAGATTACATAATTATTAGGAGATGTTTATTATTTTAAATAGTTTGTTTTTAAATTTTTAAAATGTGGTATATGTTTTAATTTTAGTTTTTATATTTAAAATATTAATAAAAAACATATTTGTTTATATTAATGTTATTAGATAATATATTTTTAAAATATGATTTATATGTTTGTGAACAGGTTTTAGTTTAATTTTTAACAAAATAATTTTTTTAAATTTTGCTGTTTTTATGTTACGAAGAATTTTTAATATTAGTGGATTTTTTGATTTTAATTAGTTATTTTTATTGTATGTTTAAGTTAATATATGGAATTTTTATAGATTATGGTTTAAATATAGATTTTAGTGAATATATGTTTTAACTTAAACTTAAAAAATTAAATATTGATAAATTAGTGTATTAAATTGTTTATTATATATTTTTTAATGTTTAGTAAATTTTTAAAATATGATTTGTAATTTATTTTTTTATTTTCTTTTTTATATTTTTGATTTATATAATTTTAAATAAATTCTTTATTTTAGGAATAAAATAAAAGGTAGAATAATATAATAATTTGTGGTTGAGGATGAATGAGTTTTAACGTTTATTCTTGATTTTATTATATTGAAGCAAAGTTCAAATATTTAATATATATTTTTAGGTAAATTTTATTTAATTTTTTGATTAATTAAAGTTAATATATTTTATAGAACTACATATTTAAATGTTTTTAATATTAAAAAAGTTTATAAAATTATTTATGTAAATAAAAACTAGATTTAGTGAGTTATTAAATATTTTATTAAATCTGTATAAAAATGTTTATTTAAATAACATTGTTATAAAAAGTGTAGATGTTTTTTTATTTATTAAAAATGTATTAAAATCTTTTAATATATATTAGTTTTATTTTTATTTTTTGTTTAGCTAAAAAATATTTTAAGATATTGTTTTATATATTATAATATTATCTTATTTTTAGTTTATATTAAAAAATTACAAAGTTTATTAAATTATATTATTTAAAAACGATGAGTTAAAATTTGGTAATAAAAATATAAAGAATGGGATTTTTAAATAAATTTATTAAGTTTTAATATAAAATAAAAATTTAGGGATATATAAAACATTAAAAAAATAAATTAGAATGCTATTAAAAATAATATATTTAAATTTATTTTATTAAAACTTTTTGTTTAGATAAAAAATTTAGGGATATATAAAATATTAAAAAAATAAATTAGATTACTATTAAAAATAATATAAGTTTAAATTTATTTTATTAAAACTTTTTGTTTAGATAAAAAATTAGGAATATATAAAACATAAAAAAAATAAATTAGAATGCTATTAAAAATAATATAAGTTTAAATCTATTTTATTAAAACTTTTTGTTTAGATAAAAATTTAAGAATATAAAAACATAAAAAAAATAAATTAGATTGCTATTAAAAATAATATAAGTTTAAATTTATTTTGTTAAAATTTTTTGTTTAGATAAAAAATTTAGGGATATATAAAACATTAAAAAATTATTTATGTTAATGTGATTTAAATCATTAATTAGAAATACTTTATATGTATTTAATATGTTTATTTTAATCTTTAAAACTTTTTGTTTCTTTTAAAACTTTTAATATAGATTCTCTTTTTTCTTTTTGCATAATAGAGTCTAAAATAAGTCCGCTAAAAAAAGACATCAAAGCAGCCATAACAAGAAAACCACAAGCAATTAAGGTTGGAATTTTCTCAACAACTCCTGTTTTTAAATAGGGGATAAGGCAAAATGGGAAAAAGAAAATGCTAGCCAAAAGAATTAAAAAAACACAAAGGCACGAGAAAAATTTTAGTGGTTTATAGTTTTTGAATAGATTTATCATCTTTAAAATAACCTTAAATCCGTCGGTGAAGGTGTTTAGTTTAGAAACACTGTTTGAGGGCCTGTCTTTATATTTCGCTGTTATATTTTCAATTCGCATATCTGTGAAAATTGCATGAATTGTCATTTCTGTTTCTATTTCAAAATTTTTTGAAGTTATTGGAAATGTTTTAACAAACCTTCTGCTAAATGCTCTGTAGCCTGTTAATATATCCTTAATGTTGCTTTTGAATATTTTGTTTATGCTATATCTAACTAGTTTATTTCCAAAGTTGTGAAAAGGTCTTTTGTTTTCTGTGAAATAGTCGCTGGAGAGCCTGTCGCATATAACCATATCAACATTATCATTTAAAACCATTTCAGAAATTTCTTTGGCACGAGATGCATCATATGTGTCATCCCCATCAACTAAAATATAGCAGTCTGCTTCTATTCTTTCGAACATTGTTCTAATAACATTTCCTTTTCCTTGCCTTTTTTCAAAATAAACTATTGCTCCTGCATTTTTTGCAATTTCACTTGTTTTGTCTGTTGAGTTATTGTCAAATACATAAATTTTTGCATTTGGAAGATATATTTTAAAATCTTCAACAACCTTTTTTATTGTGCTTTCTTCGTTGTAGCAAGGGACTAAAACTGCAATTTTTTGATTTAGTTCGTTCATAAAATCAAATTTTCCTTTCATTATAAAATTTGGAATAAAATTAAAATTTTAATAATATAATCTAAATTTAGGGGTTATTTTATTATATTTTAAAACCATCTTAAAAAAATTTCAATTTTTAAAATGTTGTAGCAATTTGTAGAATCAATGATAATAAAAAATTAATAAGTCACATTATAAACTATTTTATCATATATTTTAATATAAGAGGTGGTTTTTTGATTGTTTTTATGTTAAATATGCTACAACATGTTTTATTTTTTGCATTGCGTGTTGAAAAAAATTCTTTTCCAAGGCCATTAACAAGAGAAGAAGAGGAAGAATGCTTTTTTAAAATTAAAAATGACGATGAAATAGCAAAAGAAACACTAATTAAACATAATTTGCGGCTTGTTGCACACATAGTTAAAAAATATTACTATTCTATAGATGACCAAGACGATTTAATTTCTATTGGAACTATTGGGTTAATTAAAGCTGTTAAAAGTTATGATTTTGAAAAGAAGATAAAATTTGCAACTTATGCATCAAGGTGCATTGAAAACGAAATTTTGATGTATTTTAGACAGATTAGAAAAAATGTGAATGGAAAGGTTGTTAACGGAGATATTTCTGTTTTTAAAAAGGATAATGCTTGCTTTAACTTTAATGACTTAGTCGAAGAAAACGATATTTTCGACATTGTTGATTTGAGATGTAAGTCTAAAGAATTATATGATTTTATTAATAAATTTTTGACCAAAAGAGAAAAAAAAGTTTTGGTTTATAGATATGGTTTATATGGAAGAATTCCCCTAACACAACAAGAAACATCAAAAAAGCTAAATATATCAAGGTCTTATGTATCTAGAATTGAAAAAAAAGCAATTTTAAAACTTTCAAGAGAGTTTAAAAAAATATATTAAATTTAATTTTTATTTAGTCCATAAACAGATGAAAGGGGTATTGTGAATATTATTCCTGTGTTTTCTTTTGAAATGGGGCCTATAACCTCTTTTACTGTGTTATAAAAAATTTCTTCTTGGCTTTCATCTACAACTGTGAAAATTGTTCTGTTTTCATTATCTGTTTCGCTTAACAAAATTTTTAAAGAATCCATAATTATATTACGGGATTCTTCTTTTTTTGCGGAATTACATATTGATTTTGCCATTCCAACCGACTTTAGAATTGTTGCTCCTTTTAGGCCGTTATTAGATAGTTCAATTAAAAGTTCATCTAATTTTTCAACTTTATTTAAAACAAAAACTAAAACTTTCATTAAAAGTCCTCCAATTTTTTAGTTTTGAATTTTAATTTTTGATATTATATCATTTTTTGTCTTTTTTTACAAGATTTTTTGTTTTATGTGTTTGTTGTATTTTTAAATTTTAAATTGAAAAACAGCTAGTATACTATTGTTTTTTTTGTTGATTTATGCTATAATATCTCCACAAAAAATTATTGAAAAAAGGGGAGTTTTTATGGTTTTAAAAAATACATATCTAAAAGGAGTTTATGAGGGTTTAGAAGAGAGAAATTCAAATGAAAAAGAGTTTTTACAGGCAGTTTTAGAAGTTTTGTCTTCTTTGGAAGCTGTTGTTGAAAAAAATCCTCAACTTGAAAATGCAGGAATCTTTGAACGTTTAGTTGAACCAGAAAGATTTATTCAGTTTAGAGTTCCTTGGGTTGATGACACTGGGCATGTTAGAGTTAACCGTGGATTTAGAGTTGAATTCAATTCAGCGGTTGGACCTTTTAAAGGAGGACTTCGTTTTCACCCAACCGTTAATGCGTCTGTTATTAAATTTTTAGGGTTTGAACAAATTTTTAAAAATTCTTTAACAGGTCTTGCAATGGGAGGAGGTAAAGGAGGTTCTGATTTTGATCCTAAAGGCAAATCCGACTTAGAAATTATGCGTTTTTGTCAAAGTTTTATGAATGAACTTTATAGGCACATTGGAGAAAACACAGATGTTCCAGCTGGAGATATTGGTGTTGGAGCACGTGAAATAGGGTTTTTATTTGGACAATATAAAAAACTAACAAACACCTTCACAGGGGTTTTAACAGGAAAAGGTTTAAGTTATGGTGGATCTTTATTTAGAACACAAGCAACTGGTTATGGACTTTGTTATTATGTTGAAAGTATGTTGCAGGTTTTAAAGCAAACATCTCTAGAAGGAAAAAATGTTGTTGTTTCTGGTTCTGGGAATGTTGCCATTTATGCTGCTGAAAAAGCAACGCAATTTGGTGCTAAAGTTATTGCTATGTCTGATTCTAACGGATATATTTATGATAAAGATGGAATAAAATTAGATTTAATAAAAGAAATAAAAGAAGAAAAAAGAGGAAGAGTTAAAGATTATGTAGATGAAGTTAAAACTGCTAAGTTTAACAATAAATTTAAAGAAATATGGAATATACCTTGTGATGTTGCTTTGCCTTGCGCAACTCAAAATGAATTAGATTTAGATGCTGCAAAGGCTTTGATTAAAAATGGTGTTATTTGTGTTGCTGAAGGAGCTAATATGCCTTCCACCGCTGAAGCTGCTGATGCATTTTTAGAAGCAAAAATTCCTTTTGGCCCAGGAAAAGCTGCTAATGCTGGAGGAGTTGCTTGTTCTGGTTTGGAGATGAGTCAAAACTCAATGCGATACAATTGGAATTTTCAAGAGGTTGATGCAAGAATTCAGGGTATAATGCAAGATATTTTTAATGTTGGATATGAAGCTTCTAAAATGTATGGTAGGGAAGGAGATTTGGTTTTAGGAAGTAATGTAGCAGGATTTTTAAAGGTTTGTGATGCTATGATATATCAAGGAATAGTTTAATGAAGTTATAGAAATTTTATTTTAGTTATTTTAAACTCTCAGTTTTTTCTGGGAGTTTTATTTATTTTTACGTAAAATTATTTAATAAATTTAACAATCCTAACTATTTTATTATAATAGTGAAAAAATAAATTATAAATAAAATTTTTAATATTTTATTTATAATATAAGAATAAATTTAAATTTTGTAATTTTTAAATTTTCGTAAGATTAAGAATTTAATATTTATGGAAGTGAAATTTATTTAATAATTTAAATTAAAAGTTTAATAAATAGAATTTTTATTGTAATTGTAAAAATAATTATTTGTTTTTAAATTAAAGGTGATATAATCTTTATAAATCAATTATTTTTTTAATAATAGTAAACTAAGAGTTTTTTATATATTTTTTAACAATTTTTTAATCAGATATTATGAAATTAAATTTATAGTGTAGGTTTCTTTAAAAGATTAGTTAATAAGTAATATATATAAATAATGATTATAGTTAATTTTATTGTTTTTTATTAAATATATAAATCAGAAATTTTTTATATTAATGTTCTATTATCAATTAAAAAAATGTCTATATAATAACTATTTAAAATGTTATCTACGTACATGTTATTTGTGATGTTTTATTAGTAAAAAGTGGTAAAAATCTTTTGCATTTAGAAAAAATATTGTATATTAAAAAAATCTATAATCTTTTAATTTTCAAATTTTTATTATATTGAAAATTTTGAACAACAAAAAACCACCAAATTAGTTTTAGGTGGTTAAAATAATCTTATCTTTTCTTAGAATAAGAACTGCGTTTTCCATCCAAATTTTTTCTAATATCCGACATTTTTTCTTCGCTATTTTTTTTGAATTTTGCAAGCATGTCTTCAAATGCAGAGTTTGCGTCCTCTTTTTCTTTTTCTTTTTTTTGTTCTTTGAATGGTTTTTTTTCGTCTTTAATATCTTCGTTATTTTGTTTTATATTTTCTTGTGATTTTTTTATTGAAAGACTCAATTTTTTATTTTCACAACTTAAAATTTTAACCTTCACAATATCTCCGATTTTTAAAACTTTAGAAATATCATCAATGTAGGACTGCGATATTTCGGAAATATGTACTAATCCAGTCACTCCTTTTTCTATTTCAACGAATGCTCCAAACTTTGTTATTCCTGTAACTTTTCCTTCCGTTACAGCTCCTATTTCTAGCTGCATAGAATTTAACATCCTCCTATATTTAAAAACTTATTCTTTTGTTACGTCAAATATAATCCGTTCTCCGGCTTTTGCCATATTTAACTCTTCTCTTGCATATTGTTCTTTATATTCATCACTCATACCTTTTTCTATTTCTTGTTTTATTTTTTCATTTTCTTTTATTCTATCCGAAACTTTTTTTTCATATTCTTCTAATTCTTTTTGTTTCTTTATATTTTTATTTTGTATATTTATTAGTTTAAACAAAAAAACTAAAATTAAAAAAGAAATTAAAATTTTTATTAATATTTTAATTAGACGTGTTTTCAGTAATTTAAAATTTTTCATCTAATTAATATTCTCCTAAACTAATATTTTTATGATTTTATTAGCATTATAGCTTTAATTGATATTTATGTAAAACTTACAAAAATTTACAGGTTTTATATTTCAATGTTTATCTTAGTAAAAAATTGTTTATTGGCTTTTTTTAAAAAATAATTTTTCACTGCAGACATTATAATATATTAATTTATAAAACTCAATATCTTATCTATAAAATTTCGTGATTTTATTTTCTAACTGATTTTTATTATACACTCTTTATTTATATTTTAGCAAGTTTTTTTATTAATTTTTAATGTAAAAAATTTTATAAGTTATTACTAAAAAATTTCCAAATAAAGGTTATTAATTTTTGAATTATCAATATTTTAATTGGGGATATTAATGAATTTTTTATAGATTTATTATATTTTAAAACAAGAATTAATTATAAGTTCTATATTTCTTTGAAAATTTTTTTAAATTCGTTTTGACTGATTTAGAATTTTTTAAGTATAATAGTTATCTATAAAATTTTATTTTACATTTTATTTTTTTTTATAAATTTTTCTATTTTTCTCATAATATATTTTTCTATTTGATCTTTTTCATTTATTTTATTTATTTCTATTTTTTTAGCTTTTTTTATTTTTATATATAAATTTTTCGTTAAAGATTCTGATATTGATTTTATTTTATTTGCGATTTTTTGAGCAAATAATAGTATTTTAAATATTATTTTAATTATTAATCCAATAATTATGTGTAAAGCATAAAAAACTGGTTTTTGTATTGTGCAATAATATAAAATAAAACCTAGTAAAGCACCAACTAAAACAAAAAGTCTAAAACCTGAATATGTGAAAAAATAGGAAAAGGTTATTGTTAAAATACAAGCAACAACAGAAAAAACAACATCTAAAACAAAAACAAATTTTTTATTTTTGGACGTTATTAATTTTTTTAAAACACGATTTATATCCCAGAATATTCCCCAAAAAAATCCTAATAATATAGCTAGAAAAAATATTATTGTTGGGGGAGAAACACTCATATACATGTTATTTAAATAACCTACTTAAAAAACTTTTGCCTTCGTGTTTTTTGTTGTTTGAATATTTTATTTCATCAATTTTTCCCACAATACTTAATTCTTTTGTGGTGGTATTAAATTTTTGAATATGTAGGTTGAATCCTTTAATTGAAATAAAACCTAAAGTTGTGAATGCTGTTATTTTGTTTTCATCAAAACTGTTTACTTCATCAACACCAGACATTTCTAATTTTTCTCTATCTTTTAAAAAGAGATTTTGGTTTATTTTTTGTTTTTCTATATCAGCCATAAAAAAACCTCCCACATTCTTGAATATCTAAAATATAGATATTCTTGTAATAATAAATCTATGCAGGAAGTTTTTATATTACATTATTTCGTACATCTGAGCTGCACTTTCTTTTGTAGTTATGTTTAATATTTTTAAAACCTTAATATTAATTTCTTTATTATTTAAATTAAGAGTTATAATATCATTTAAATTTACGTTAGCGGAAGGTTTTGCTATCTTGCCATTTAATAAAACCTTTTCCGCTGTGCAAATTTTATTTGCAACAGTCCTTCTTTTTATTAACCTTGATAGTTTTAAAAATTTATCTAACCTCAAAATATTTCCTTTCTAAAAATTATTTTGCAACAGCTTCTTTTAAAGCTTTTCCAGCTTTAAAAGCAGGAACTGTTGTTTTTGGAATTTTTATTTCTTTACCTGTGGAAGGGTTCCTTCCCATCCTTTCTTTTCTTTCCCTAGCTTCAAATGTTCCAAAACCTACAATTTGAACCTTTTCTTTTTTCGCCAAGGCTTTTGTTATCGCTTCGAAACATTCGTTAATAACGATACTTATATCCTTTTTAGAAATATCCGATTTTTCTGAAACATAGTTAATTAAATCTGCTTTAGTCATTTTTTTCCTCCAAAATAAATAAATTTTTATGTTAAATTGATATAAAAAAATAAAATGGTATCTTTTTTGCTAATATTTCCAATACATGCGCCATTATACACTCTAATTTTTAAGCTGTCAATTTAAATTTGAGAATAATTTTAAAAAAATTTTTAAAAATTAAAAAAACTATAAAATAAGGATTTTTTTTTATTTTTTTCGACACAAAAACTAAAAATTAGCAACGAAATTAATGAATATTCATAACTATATTTAACATAATAATATAGTGTTACATAACGCCTATTTTAGGTTGTTTTTATAAAACAAAATTATAGATGTCCATTTAAATTGACATAAAAAGACAAATTGTTAAAATTGTAAATCATTTTACAAAAATGTTTTTACAAATATTACTTAAATTTAGCTTGAAAAAATTTTTTTTAAGTAATATTATTTAAAAAAGACGAATAAAAATTTTTAGGAGGTTTTAAAATGAATAAATCGAAGACTGTTATGAAAAAAACACGCTGTGTTGCAATGAATATTTTTAAAAAGACGCAAAAACTCTTTGAAATATCTCAAAATAATATTAAGATATTGCAACTTAAAAATAAACTTGAAAGAAAATATGTAAAAATTGGTTATTCTGTTTATAATAAATTGCGAAAAGATGGAATCGAAAAATTGAAAAATAATTTAGAAACAGAAAATTTTAAAATGTGTTGTAGGGAAATTGATGAATTAAACAGTGAAATTAGCAAAATAGAAAAAGAGCTGGTGGAATTAAAAAATGAAATGAAATGCTATATGCAGGAAGCCAAAGAATGTATCGAAGAAAAATTAAATGAAAAGAGAGAAAAACACTGCAAGCATCAATGTGATCATAGCAGACATCATGGTAGTTATGAGGATTCTGAATATGATTATTAATTCATAGTTGCCAATTTATTGGACTTTGATTTGTTTTTTTTAAAAAGGAATTTGTTTTTGAAAAATGTTTACACCCAAGAAAGCCTTTGTGAGCAGATAATGGGCTGGGGTGTGGTGCTTTTAAAATAAGATGTATTTTATTTGTTATTAGTTTCTCCTTTTTTATTGCAAAATTACCCCATAATATGAAGACAATGGGTTTATTTTTTTTGTTTAGGATGGAAATTATTGCGTCTGTGAATTTTTGCCATCCTATTTTTGAGTGCGATTGAGGGGAATTTCTAACGACGGTTAAAATTGCGTTTAAAAGTAGCACACCTTGCTTTGCCCATTTTAAAAGGCATGCTTTGTTTTTTGGTTGAGTTATGTTTAAATCGGTTTCTGTTTCTTTTAATATGTTTAAAAGAGAAGGTGGAGGCTTAATATTTAAAGGAACAGAAAAAGAAAGTCCATCTGCTTGATTTTCATTATGGTATGGGTCTTGCCCTAGAATTAAAACTTTGCAGTTTTTGAAATCAACATATTTTAAAGATTTAAAAATATCTTCTTTTTTAGGATATATTATTTTTTCTTTATATTCTTTTATTAGGGTTTTTTTTAAGTTTTTAAAATACTCTTTTTTTAGTTCTTCTTTTAGAAGAATATCCCATGAATTATTAAATATAGCCAAAATTGCCTCCTTTTTTTTATTTATTTGAAAATAAAAAACATAGTTTAAAGTTAATTTTATTTATATTATTTAGATTTTAAAAAGAATTTTTTTAATAACTCAAAGGGTAATCTTGAAATTAAAATAATTTGTGGTTTAATAAGATTTAGGATAAAGATATAACTAAAAATAAATTTTTTGAAGATTAATATTTAAACATGATTGTTAGTTTAAT
>CACXZI010000039.1 GCA_902772105.1 Oscillospiraceae bacterium
TTTTAACACATAAATTAAATAAAACAGAAACGGAGAATTTAAGAATATGATTAAAAAAATTATATCTAAACTTTGCTTTTTGTTTGTGTTTTTATTTTTATATACCCCAATTTTTGTTGTTATAGCTTTTGCGTGTAACAAAACAAAGTCAAGAACAGTTTTTAGCGGGTTTACACTAAAGTGGTTTATTGAACTTTTTCAAGACAAAACAATTTTAACAGCTTTTTTTAATTCACTAATTCTAGCTTTAGTTTCTTCAATTATAGCAACAGTTATTGGAACATTTGCAGCACTTGAAATATCTAAACTAAAAAAGAATAGACAAAATATCTTCACAAGCATAAACTATATTCCAATTTTAAATTCAGACGTAATAACTGGTGTTTCTTTAATGTTGTTATTAAAATTTGTTTTAAATATTTTAAATAGAGAATTTGGGTTCATAACAGCACTAATTGCACATATAACAATTGCTATGCCCTATGTTGTTTTAACAATTTTGCCAAAACTAAAACAAATAGAACCAAACATAATAGACGCTGCTTTAGACCTTGGATGTTCTTTTAACATGGTTTTTTTTAAGGTTATTTTGCCAAACATTACTCCTTCTATTGTTGGAGCTTTTATGCTTTCTTTTTCTGTTTCTTTTGATGATTTCACGGTTTCATATTTCACAACTGGTGGTTCTTTTCAAACTCTTCCGGTTTTGATATATTCAATGGTTCGAAGAAGAATAACCCCAAAAATTAATGCACTTTTTGCCCTTATTTTTCTTTTAGCACTTTTATGTTTAATATTAATAAACATTTTAAATATAAACTCAAAAAAAATAAAAAAAGATAAAACATAAAATAAATTTTAAGTTGAAGTAAAAATATGAAAAAATTTAAATTAAATAAACTAAAAAGTTAAAAAAATAAACATAAAATAAATTTTAAGTTGGAGTAAAATATGAAAAAATTTAAATTAAATAAACTAAAAAGTTAAAAAGATAAAACATAAAATAAATTTTAAGTTGGAGCGAAATATGAAAAAATTTAAAATTAAATAAACTAAAAAATAAAAAAAGATAAAACATAAAATAAATTTTAAGTTGGAGTAAAATATAAAAAAGTTTAAAATTAAATAAACTAAAAAGTTAAAAAAATAAACATAAAATAAATTTTAAGTTGGAGTAAAAATATGAAAAAGTTTAAATTAAATAAACTAAAAAGTTAAAAAAATAAATATAAAATAAATTTTAAGTTGGAGTAAAATATGAAAAAATTTAAAATTAAATTAACTAAAAAGTTAAAAAAATAAACATAAAATAAATTTTAAGTTGGAGTAAAATATGAAAAAATTTAAAATTAAAAATAAATTTAAAATTAAAAATAAACTAAAAAGTTAAAAAAATAAACATAAAATAAATTTTAAGTTAGAGTAAAAATATGAAAAAATTTAAAATTAAAAATAAACTAAAAAGTTAAAAAAATAAACATAAAATAAATTTTAAGTTGGAGTAAAAATATAAAAAAATTTAAATTAAATAAACTAAAAAGTTAAAAAGATAAAACATAAAATAAATTTTAAGTTGGAGCGAAATATGAAAAAAATTTTTTTGTTAGTTGGTCTGCCATTAGTTTTTATATTTTGTATTTTTATATTTATTATATTAAAATTAACCAAAACCGACAGTTTTAAAAATGGTGAGATTAAAATTTTTTGTTGGGGGCAATATATATCAGACGGAACTGATGGCTCTCTAAACGTTTTAGAAACATTTGAAAAAGAAGAAAACATAAAAGTTGCCGCTTTTAACACATTCGATTCATGCGAACAGATGTATGCTAAACTTAAAAATAAAAACTCAAACTACGACATTATTTTTACTAGTGACTATATGGTTAAAAGGCTAATCGATGAAAATTTAATACAAAAAATAGACACCAACAAACTAAAAAACTACAAAAACATTATGGAAAGCTGCAAAGGAAGCACCTGGGGGTTTGATAGATATAATATGTATAGCGTTCCATATAGCTGGGGGCATGTTGGAATAGTATATAATAAAAAGCTTATAGAATCTTTAACAGGAAAAGATGCCAAAAGTGTCGTCACAGGGCTAGATGCACTATGGGACAAAAGACTAAAACAAGAAATTTTGATGTTTATTGGAAGCAGGGATAGTTTTTCTATTGCACAAAAAGTTTTAGGCAATTCAATTAACACAACAAACGAAAAAAATATACATAAAGCTGCTAAAATTTTAAGAAACCAAAAAAAACTAATTCAAGCTTATGTTATGGACGAGATGTTTGATAAAATGGAAAATGGAGAAGCTGCAATATCTTTAGCATATTCAGGAGATATTATAAAAATGATGGAAAACAACAAAGACCTTAGATATTGCTTTCCAAAAGAAGGAACAAATGTTTTCATAGACACTGTTTGTATACCAAAAAACGCAAAAAATGTGAACAACGCTTTAAAATTCATAGACTTTTTATGTGAAGACTATATAGCAAAAGCAAATGCTGAATTTTCTTCATACTCAACTCCAAACAAGGCTGCATGGGAACTTTTAGACGACAACATAAAAAATAACAAAATAGCCTATCCAGACAAAGAAACACTTAAAAAATGCGAAGCACATCTGCCTCTTCCTAAAAATTTAAACGAACTAATAGAAAACCTCTGGGCCAACATTAGAACCTAATTTTTTCATTACGTAGTAAGTTTGATATAATTTCTAGTTGCTCACTCGCCATAAAGTTTAATCAGAATTTATTCGACCTGCTAAATTCTTTCATTACGTAGAACGTTTGATATAATTTAAAATATATCACTCGCCATAAAGTTTAATCAGAATTTATTCGACCTGCTAAATTCTTTCATTACGTAGAAAATTTCATTACGTAGATAGTTTAATATAACTTTTAATTATTCACTCGCTTTTTCATTACGTAGTAAGTTTGATGTAATTTAAAATATATCACTCGCCATAAAGTTTAATCTACCTTAAAGACCTGCTAAATACTATTTAAAATATTAAATTATAATAAATTATAAAGCATAAAACAACATTTCATAATAATTTCTATAATCAAATAAATCCTTCATATAAATAATAAAAATATATTAGCTTTCATACAAAATCAAAAAAATATTAACATAATCTAAAAATCAACTGCTTTATTAATTTTATTAAAAATATATAATTCATTAAATGATTTAAATTATTAAACAACTTAAAGTAAACTTTATAATTTACAAAATTTTTAAAATTATCAAATTATATATTAAAAATAAAAAATTAAATCAAAATTTTTATAGAAAATTATAAACTTAAATTTAAAATAAACTTTTTTACAATAAACCCTATTTAAAAATAACATATCATAATTACTAAAATATATCCTAAATATGTTAAAAAATTCAACAACATAAATCAATATAAAGCTTTATTAACATCACCACAAAACTACCACTTCAACAAAACCTTGCTTCCCCCTTCCTTGCTCTTTTTTATTATAATTTGAGACCTTATTCTATTTTTAAGTTCCGGTATATGCGAAATAACACCAATCTGCCTTCCTGCTTTTTTTAAATTAATAAGACAACTAACAACACTATCTAAATAGCTAGAATCTAGTGTTCCAAACCCTTCATCAATTAACATTGTATCTAGTTGAACCCCTCCTTTTAAACTGCAAACACGCCCACAAAGCCCCAAACATAAAGCCAACGAAGCTGCAAAAGTTTCCCCACCAGACAATGTGCTAACATGGCGGATTTTTCCACTATATGTATCAAAAACATTAAAATTCAAACAATCTTGAAAATCTAAGTTATAGAAAAAATATCTATTAGCAGTAGCTTTTTTAAACCATTCATTAGCAAAAATCAAAACCTCATTCAAACAAGCCGTTAAAACATATTTTTCAAAACTAACTCTTTTTTTGCTGCCCTTTGCCACTTCGCTTAAAATTTTTGCTATTTTATAGTCTTCTTCCAACTTTTCAATATCTTCCAAATTAAATTTAATCTCTTTTAAACAACTTTTTTTAACCGCAATTTCTTCAATTAAAACTTTTTCTTTTGTTTTTAATTCATCTAAATTAAGCGCTATTTCTTCTTTTTTTTCTTCTAGTTCATCTAAATTTAAAACCTTAAAAGAAGCTAAATCTTTTTCTATTGTTTTAATTTTAATGTTTATTTCTTCAACCTCTTTTAAAATTTTTTCAAAATCTTCAACATATTTTTGAATTGAAGAAAAACTATTATAATATTCTTTAAACTCGTCAAAAGAATTATTAGTTTGTTTTAACCTATCAAAAAAATCAGATTTTTTTTCTTGTTCTTCTTTTTCTAATTCTAAAAAACTAACCTTTAAATTTTCTAATTTTAAATCTATATTGCTTAAAACTTTCTCTTCATCTTCTTTTTGTTTTTTTATTGTGTTAATATTTTTTTCTAGTTCTTTTCTTAAATTTAAAAGTTTTGTTTCATATTTTTTAAGCTCAAACTCTTTATGAAGCTCCTTTGGAATTTTTTCCAAAAATTCTTCCTTTTGTTTTTTTAGTTCAAATATGTTAGCATTCTTTTTTTCAATTAACATATTTAAATTCAAAAGCTCTTCTTCATATTTTTCATTAAAATTTAAATTTAAACCTTTTTTTTGAATTTTAAAGCTGTTTTCTAATTCTAATTGTTCTTTTAAACTGCTTTTTAAAAAATTTGAAATTTCTTCCTCTTTAAAATTTAAATCTTTTTGTTCTAAACTTTTAGTTATTGTTTTTAGCCGAACCAAAACATCATTCAATTTTTTTTCGCTTTTTAATATAGTTTCTCGCAAATTTTGCAAAACGTTTTTGTCAACAACAGAAGAAACTGCTACAACTTTTGGGCTGGGGTGCTCTAGCGACCCACAAACAGGGCATTTTTTTCCTTTTTTCAATTGCTTAGCTAAAAGATATGCATTTTGTTCATAGAAATCTTTGCAACCATTTAAATATTTTTGTTTTAGGTTTTCTATTTCTTTTTCTAATAGATCTTTCTCTTTTTTCTCTTTAACATAAATTTTTATTTCTTCATTTAGCTCTTTTTTCTCTTCAATTTTTAAATATATTTCTTTTAATTTAATCTTTTGTTCTAGTTTTTCTTTTTCTTTTTCTAAATTAAAAACCTCTTTGTTTAAAACATCAATTTTTGTTTTTATGTTTTTTAAAAGCTCAAAATTATTTAAAATAACATTAAACCTATTCTGTTTTTCTAAAACAGTTAAAAGTCTATTTTCAAAAACTTCAACATTTTTAAATTCTTCTAAAATTTTTTGCATTTTATTCTGTTGATTTTTTTGATCATCTTTTAAATTGTTCAAAACATTTTCTTTTTGCTTTTTTTGAATTTCTTTCTCCTGCCAAAACTTATAATATGCCTTTAAATTTTCTAGTTTATTTAAAATTTCTTTCTTTTTATTAAACTCCTCTTTTGAAGAAATTTTTAAAGATAGATTTTCTTTTTTTTGCTCTAAATCCTTTTTTTCTCTTTCTTTTTCAAAATATATCTTAACGCTATTTATTAAAACTTCAACTTCTTTTAACTTTAAATCTTTTTTATTTATTTCTTCTTCGATTTCTTCTAATTCTTTTTTTAGCTCTTCATTTTTATCCTGTGCTATTTTAAATTTATCTAAAAAATTTAATTCTTTTTCGTCTTCAATTTCAAAAAAACACTCATTAATTTTTTTTTCGTTTTGATAAACTTTTAAGTCATATTCTCTTTTTAAATTTTGTTTTTCTTCAAACAATCTATTTGCAATTTGTTCATAAATTGTTGTTCCAAATATCTTTCTAAATGTGTTAACCTGCTCTTCCCCTTTTTCGGTTAAAAGTTTTTGAAACTTCCCTTGTGGCAACATCAAAAGTTTATTGAAATTTTCTTTGTCAACCCCCAAAATTTCTTCAACCAACATATTAGATATTTCTTTTAGGTTTGTTATAATTTTTCCATCTGGCAAAATTAGTTCTGCTGTGTGCTTTTGTTGCTTTAGTCCATCTCCTTTTGATTTTTTAATAAACTGTTCTGGTGTTCTTTTAATAAAATATATTTTATTGTTAACTTCAAATTCAAGTTCAACATAACATGTTTTTTTTATGTCCGAAAAATCACTTTTTAGAGTTTTTGCATCTTTTCGCTGCCCACTAACATCACCATATAAAACAAAACAAATAGCATCAAAAATTGTTGTTTTGCCAGAACCAGTTTCCCCAGTTATTAAAAACAAAGAATCATCCAAAAATTTAGAAAAATCAATAACTTGTTCGTCTTTATATGGCCCAAAAGCAACCATTTTAAGCTTTTTTAACCGCATCTAAATTAACCTTTCTTCTAAATTTAAATTTCTATGTTTTTTATTATATCATCTAAAAATTTTATTTGGGTTATATTTTTATAAAACATAATATTAAAATTTCAAAACAGTTTATTAATTTAAATTTCTATTTTTTATATCATCTAAAAATTTTATTTGGGTTATATTTTTTTAAAACATAACATTAAAATTCTAAAAAAATTTATTAATTTTAAATTTCTATTTTTTTTATTATATCATCTAAAAATTTTATTTAGTTGATATTTCTCTAAAACATAACATTAAAATTCTAAAAAAATTTATTAATTTAAATTTCTATTTTTTTTATTATATCATCTAAAAATTTTATTTAGTTTATATTTTTTAAAACATAACATTAAAATTTAAAAACAGTTTATTAATTTAAATTTCTATTTTTTTTATTATATCATCTAAAAATTTTATTTAATTTATATTTTTTTAAAACATAATATTAAAATTTCAAAACAGTTTATTAATTTAAACTTATATTTTTTTTATTATATCATCTAAAAATTTTATTTAGTTTATATTTCTATAAAACATAATATTAAAATTTCAAAACAGTTTATTAATTTAAATTTCTATTTTTATATCATCTAAAAATTTTATTTGGGTTATATTTTTTTAAAACATAATATTAAAATTTCAAAACAGTTTATTAAATTTAAATTTCTATTTTTTTTATTATATCATCTGAAAATTTTATTTAGTTTATATTTTTATAAAACATAATATTAAAATTTCAAAACAGTTTATTAATTTAAATTTCTATTTTTTATATCATCTAAAAATTTTATTTAGTTTATATTTTTTTTAAACATAATATTAAAATTCTAAAAAAATTTATTAATTTAAATTTCTATTTTTATATCATCTAAAAATTTTATTTGGGTTATATTTTTTTAAAACATAACATTAAAATTTCAAAACAGTTTATTAATTTAAATTTCTATGTTTTTTATTATATCATCTAAAAATTTTATTTAGTTTATATTTTTTTAAAACATAACATTAAAATTCTAAAAAAATTTATTAATTTAAATTTCTATGTTTTTTATTATATCATCTAAAAATTTTATTTAGTTTATATTTTTTTTAAACATAATATTAAAATTCTAAAAAAATTTATTAATTTAAACTTCTATTTTTATATCATCTAAAAATTTTATTTGGGTTATATTTTTATAAACATAATATTAAAATTTCAAAACAGTTTATTAAATTTAAATTTCTATGTTTTTTATTATATCATCTAAAAATTTTATTTCTTCTTCTTTCATCTTCCTTTCAACAACATATGAATAAAATTCTTCAAAAAGTTTATTTGGCTCTATTTCTTTTAAACCTTTAAAGTTTTGTTTAAATTCTAACTTTAAATTTAAAAATTCTATTTCCAATAGGTTAGGGTAGTTTTCTTTTAACCTGTTATATGGATCTATGATAAAATCTTCATCGGTTAGTTTAACAGCAACATAGTCACTGCTTTTTTCTTTTAAAATTTCTCTAAAATTCCCAGTAATAACCCTTAAATCTCGCAGTGGCTTAAAATTAACTTTTTCAATTGAAACCCCTTTTTCTTTAGATATATCAACCAAAAAAACCCCTTTTATATCATTAGCTTCACTAACAGAATATTTAATAGGAGAACCTGAATATCTTGCATTTTTGCCAACTTTTTGTGATTTATGTAGATGCCCTAATGCAATATAGGAAAACTCGCTAAAAAGATTTAAATTAAAAGCTTCAATTCCGCCCACTTCAACTTCAGAATCACAAAACTTTAAATCTTCCCCAGAAGACGGCAAAAATAAACCATGAGCACAAAGAATATTAAAATCATATTTAACATTTTCTTTTATATATCTTTCATAAACAAAATTAATCGTCTCATCAAAATTAGAAATTTTTTCTTCTTTAAATTCTTCTTTCACCATAGCAGGCGTTATATATGGAAAAAGAGTTACCCCAATAGAAAAATTTTTTTCTTCAAAAGGAATTGTTTTAATATTTTTTAAATCTGTTGCTATATAAAAACCAGATCTTTGCAAAATTTTAGAAGAAAATCCAAGTTTTTCGGGTGAATCGTGGTTTCCTGCAATTATTAAAAGTTTTATTTTTAAATCTAAAACAACCCTACTAAAAAATTCATCCAACAAAGAAACAGCCAAAGAAGAAGGAGATGCTGTGTTATATATATCTCCTGCAACAATTAATAAATCAACTTTTTGCTCTTTTAAAACAAAAAAAAGCCAATCTAAAAAATATTTTTGATCTTGCAAAAGACTATAGTTATTTAAAAACCTTCCTATATGCCAGTCGGACGTATGCAATATTCTCAAACTTAAACCCTCTTTTTTATTTTATTATATCAAATTAAATTCATCACTGCTAGTTAAATTTAAAATAAAAAAAATTTATTATATATTTATATTTAGCTTTATAACTAAAATAATTTTGTTTATAAAATCTTAATTCAAATTCAATAATTTCTATTTATGTTATATATAAAAAGTAATAAAATATTTAAATTATAATTCATTTTATAAAAAACAATTAATCTTTTCTCCCTTTAATTTAATAATTATATCTAATTAATCCTATTCTTTTAAACTGCAAACAAACAATAAAACAATATATCTCTTTTTACACAATTAAAATTTTTAACACTTTATAGTCTTCTTCCAACCTTTCAATATGTTCTAAATTAAATTTAATATCTTTAAAAATATATGGGCAGTTTTTTAACTCTAATTCTTTTAATTTTTTTTTTAAAACTTTTTAATTACCAGAAAATTCTTCGAGTTTTTTAAACACCTCAAAATTTTTCTTTATGTTTTCTTTTAAAGTTTTAAAATTAATCCTGCCTTCTTTTAATTTAATAAGTTCTTTTTTTAAAATATCTTTAAAAATATATGGGCAGTTTTTTAGTTCAGATTCTTTTAAATTTTCTTTTTAAAACTTTTTAACTTTCAGAAAATTCTTCGAGTTTTTTAAACACCTCAAAATTTTTCTTTATATTCTCTTTTAAAGTTTTAAAATTAATCCTGCCTTCTTTTAATTTAATAAGTTGTGTTTTTAAAATATCTTTAAAAATATATGGGCAGTTTTTTAAATTGGATTCTTTTAAATTTTTTTTAAAACTTTTTAACTTCCAGAAAATTCTTCGAGTTTTTTAAATATTTCAAAATTTTTCTTTATGTTTTCTTTTAAAGTTTTAAAATTAATCCTGCCTTCTTTTAGTCTAATAAGTTCTGTTTTTAAAATATCTTTAAAAATATATGGGCAATTTTTTAGTTCAGATTCTTTTAAATTTTCTTTTTAAAACTTTTTAACTTTCAGAAAATTCTTCGAGTTTTTTAAACACCTCAAAATTTTTCTTTATGTTTTCTTTTAAAGTTTTAAAATTAATCTTGCTTTCTTTTAGTTTAATAAGTTCTGTTTTTAAAATATCTTTAAAAATATATGGGCAGTTTTTTAAATTAGATTCTTTTAAATTTTCTTTTTCTAATGTGATTCTTTCTGATTTTGAAATAAAATCTAAAAATTCCAATATTATTTCTTTTTGATATTCTGTGTTATTTTTGCTTAAACAAAACAAATCATCTTCAACTAAAATAGATTTATTTTTGGCAATAAAAAGAGGTAGACATTTAATATTTTTTTCGTTCTGTTTAAAAGTTTTAAAATTAAAAAATCTGCTACTTCCAACAAAAAAAAGTATTTTGCCTTCCAAAAAATTTGAAGCTATTTCCTTTTCATCCTGCAATTTAAACGAAAACAACTTTTCAAATTCATCGTTAATTTCTCCATCTTTAAAACCTAAACTACAAGCAAAAGAAGCAAGGTCATTTGAAACCTTTAAAACATTATCTCTTTTTAACCCTTTTGAATCTTTCTTTATTTTTTCAACAACCTTTAAAAAATCCTTAAAAGAAGCTACTTCACTTTCTTTAATATTAAAATAGTTTAAAAGCTTTAAATTAACAAAAACACCACAATAATTACGATCAGCTCTAAAACTTTGGTGTTCGTTAAAACAAACAACCTCCTCTTTTTTTTCTTTAAAATTAAAAGGTTCTATTAAATCACTAAAAAACAAAACATCACAAAGCCCATGAACATAAAACATATTAGCACCTTTATTCAAAACTTCTTCTAAAACAGAATCTTTATATTTTTTATCATCAAGAACTCTAATAAATTCAAACAAAAAGTCATTTCTATTCTTTTGAAATTCAGCTGCTTTTTGTTCTAAATAATCCGAAAAATATTCTGGAATAACAACCCTAATAACAAATTTTTTGTTATTAAAACAATCTTTAGTTTCAACCTCTCTTTCTGTGATGGTGCATCCGCAAATTAAAAACAAAATTAAAGATAATATAAAAAAAAATCTTTTCATTTTTAACCTTCCTATTTTTTTAATTACTCATTAATTTTATTTAACATATATCAAAATTAAAAATGCAACTTAAAAATATTACCATTCACTAAAAATTATAAAATACTTAACCCATTAAATTAACATAATTCTTTTAATAACCATATTATATTTAATTTTAATTTTTTAACTTAAAAATATAATTTAATATATCTTCAAATCTTTTAATTTATAAAAACTTTAATATTACTAAATATTTTTTAATTAACATTAACTCATTTAAAATTCTCTAAAATCCCCAAAAAATCTAATTATATTTTTAAAAAAACCAACTATATAATCTAAACTAAATTATATACAACTTTATTTAAATATATAGTCTAATTTTGATTATTAAAATAACATTTAACACAATAAATTAAATAAAAAATTCAAAAAGAAACTATTTTTAACTTAGTTCTAAAAATATTAATTACAATTTTATTTTTTATAAAACAAATATTTGGTTACCCTTAACATTAAAATTAAATAAAATCAATATTATAAAACACAATTAAAATAATTTTAATCACTAAAAAATTAAACCCACTAAATATCTTCACATATTAATAAACCAAAAACACCGTTTTATTTAATAATATAATTTATAAAAACAAAACCAAAAAATCATATCATTTCATACAATAAATATAAAAAATTTGCTCTAATATTCTTAATATATATTTCAAAATATCTACACAACAAACTTAAATTCCACTACAATTTCAAATTATAATATTATTTTTATTAAAAATTATTTAGCTCTATTTTAAAAAAATATTAATAAACCAAAAACACTATATATTCTATACTTTAGTTTAAACCTTAAAAATATCAAATAACAAAATAAACAATATATTAACTAAAAATTCTCCATCAAAAAAGAATAGAATTCCTCTGTTGTTGCCCCATCTTTAAAACCAGTTACCTTAACTTTGCTATCCTTTTTAGTACAAAAATCTAAAGCTTTTTCCAATTTTTCTGCCTTTTCAAAAAAACCAATATGAAAAAGCATTAAAGAAACTGCCCTTAAAATAGAAGTTGGGTTTGCATAACAAGAAAGCCCCTCTTCAACCATTCTAGGAGCAGAACCATGAATTGCTTCAAACATAGCATATCTTTTTCCAATGTTAGCGCTTCCTGCTGTTCCAACCCCGCCTTGAAGTTGTGCTGCTTCATCTGTTAATATATCTCCATATAAATTAGGAAGAAGAAACACACTAAAATCTTTTCTGCTGTTTCTATCAACAAGTTTAGCAGCAGCAATGTCAACATACCAATCATCAACTTCAATTTCAGGATAGTTTTTTTGAACATCCCTACAAATTTCTAAAAAACTTCCATCTGTTGTTTTAATAATGTTTGCTTTTGTTATTATTGAAACCTTTTTTCTTTTTGTTTTTCTAGCATAACTAAACGCAAGCTCTGCTATTCTTTTTGTTCCTAAAACAGAAGACACAGTAAAGTCAACAAAAATTTCACCAAGATTAAGCCCTTTAGAACCAAGCGTATATGCTCCTTCTGTGTTTTCTCTAAAAAAAACCCAATCTATTCCTTCTTCTTCAATTTTAATTGGTCTCACATTTGCAAACAAATCTAGCTCTCTTCTTAAAACAACATTAGCGCTTTCTAATTGCGGCCAATTGTCTCCTTTTCTTGGAGTTGTTGTTGGCCCTTTTAAAATAACATCACAATCTTTAATTTTTTCTAAAACATAATCAGGAACAGATTGCTTTAATCTTGCCCTATTTTCAATTGTTAACCCTTCAATTTCTTTTATTGTAACAATATTTTTTTCTATTTCTTCTTGTAAAATAGCATTTAAAACCTTTTCAGCGCAAGAAACAATATTGGGGCCAATTCCATCCCCTTTAATTATTCCTATTTTAATTGTTTTTAATTTTTTATAATCAACAAAATCTTTTTGTTCTTTCATTTTCTCTACTCGTAAAAATTGCTGTTTTAAAACATTTAAAAAATGCTCCCCTGCCGTATGTAAATCTTTCATAAAAATATTCCTCCTTAAAAAACTATATATAATATAAGCTAAAAAGGTATTTTTGTAAATAAACAGCATAATAATATTAATACTAAAAATATTGAAAATTT
>CACXZI010000040.1 GCA_902772105.1 Oscillospiraceae bacterium
TTTTAAAAAATATTAAATACACTATTATAAAAATTTCAAATACACATATGAAAATATAATTTTTTTTAATTAAAATAACTTTCCACACAACATCTTCAATAACAAAAAAATATAGTTAATATTATTTAAAAATTAAATTCTATATAAAATTCTAAGATGATTTCTAAATGTATCTATAAAAATTATAATTCAAAAAATTCCAATAAAATTCGTGTTAAATTAATATTCTACAGTCGCTTTTAATTTATTAGTTAAGTAAATTTTTTAAAAATACACCAAATTTATAAAAAAATATAGAAAAATATGGAAAAAAATGTAAATTTATGGTATAATCCTTCTAATGAAATTTTATAAATGAGGTGTTTAATGTGAAAAAATTAAAAAAAATAATAATATTATTGGTAGGCATTAGTTTATTTAAAACAACTGCCTATGCAACAAAAAATGAAGGAAATTCAAACTCAATTAAAATAATAAATAAATTAGATGCAAAACAAGAAATGGAAAAAGAAACAAAGGATCTTTTAGAAAAAGCAAAAAAAATTGAAGAAAATTTTAACCTTGATGAATGGAGTAAAATTTTAGAAAACTTACAAAATAATTTAAAGGCTATTATGTTATTTTGGCCGATTTTGCAAGAAGAAAAAAAATTTGAATCATCTAACAATTGTGATAAAACGTTGAACTTAATAGAAAAAATAATTTTAAAATGCTTTCCTCCAATAATAATAAAAGATGACTTTTCCTTAATTAACACGCCATTAAACAAAATTAAAAAAAGCAGCGAATATACAAGTTTTGATGATTCATTAAAATCTGAAGTTGAAAATTTCTTAAGAAGATATTACACATTTAGTTTAAATTTAACGAAAATATTAAGACAATTAAATATACTCATATTGAAAACTCCTAAATTCAACGAACTAATAGAGTGTGCAAGCGTAGAAACAAAACTAAAAAATTTAAATTATTCAGAAAAAACAGATTATATAAATAATATGCTAAAAGCAAAAATGAAATTTTCAGAAGAAAGAGAACATATTAAAAATCTTTTAAATAGTTATATGAAAGATTTTACTAATTTTTATGTACAATTTAATAAATGTAACTTTAACCATAAAATTACTGAAAATTATAAAAATTTTCTAAATTTTTTCTTTGAAGTTTTAAAAATAGAGATGGTTAATAAAAAAAATATTGATTCACTATTCGAATTTAAGAAAAAATCAAAAGATGAGTTATCTTGGGAACAAGAAAATTTTTTTTGTAATACAAATAGTTATTTTGAAAAAGTTGCCAAAACGCAAGAAAAATTAATAACATTACTAGACACAATACATAAACTAGAAGAAAATAAAGAAATAAAGGTGATTGCTCCTATTAATGATAATATAAAAAATAATGCTGCTATATTTTTTAATAGCCTAAAAATTCCAAAAATAAAAAATTATATAAATAAAAATAAAGAAATAATAAAAAAATTTGCTCCACTTGAAAATTATTTTAAAAAAATGATTTCAGGTGAAGAAAAATATAAAGGTAGAATAGTTAATTTTTGTGAAGAAAAGATAGAAGAAGTAAAACAATATTTAGAAGATATAAAAATGTTAAAAAAAACTTATGAACTTGATTTTTTAAAAGTAAAAAAAGATTTACAAAACATCCAAGCAGAACAAATTTTTAAAAAAGAATTTATTGAAATGCAAGAATTTATTGATAATTGTGAAAAAGTTAAAAACATTTATGATTTATATTTTGAATTTTTTGAAAAAATGAAAAATGAATCTAACATAAATATAGAAGATGATCCTTTAGCAGCTTCAATAAAAGAATGGAATAGCATAAAACCAAAGTTAGAAGAATATCAAAAAAACATTCTTACCAATCTAATTCCATTAATTGGAAAAGACGATAATGAAATTTCAACAGATATACAAAAAGATTTAAACGAAACAATATCTGAACTTAATAATAACTTAAATTTAATTTTAACAGATGATTTAAAAGAAAATATTAAAACAGCATATAATAATTTAATAGATGGTTTAAATAAATTAGACGATTTTCATACCTTAAACATAGTTAATAAAAAAGAAAAAAAATGCTCTGATATCTCAATTAAAAACCAATTTAAAAATGTTAAAAGAGAATATGAAATATATAAAAATAGTTTTAATGCAGTAAAAAATTTTTTTAAAAAATATTTTAAACAGTAAATAAAATCACTAATATTTTGCTACAATTTAAAACATTAAAAAAACTCAATTAAATACATAAAAAATAAAAAAATTAAACATTCAAAAACATAAATTTTGAACTCATTATAATATCTCATCATTTATTTAGATTATTACAAAAATTTTAAAAATATCTCAATTATTTACATTCTCCATTTTTTCTATAAATATTTAATAAAATAATTATTCTTAATATATGTCGTTTTTTTACATTTCCGCCAAATATATCCTTAATATACCATAAATCTATTATTGATTTTAGTAATAATCACTGATAAAATGTTAACATAACGAAGGACAAATTAAAATAAAAGATCGACGTTTCTCTCAATTTTATTCAGGAAGGTGATGTAGGATGAATAAAAACATTAAAAATAAAAATATAAAAATTTTAATTGCGTCTTTACTATGTGGTTTAACATTTACATATATTAACGCCAACGCTGAAGGACCAAGATACAGAAGATTTACGCGTAATGATCTTAGCCTAACAAATCGTTATGGCAAACAAAATAACATCTACGCTATTGATGATAAAAATACAAAGATAGAAAATATTAAAAACAATTATGCTAATAAAAGATATAGGAATCTTGATGAAAATGAAAAGACACAAAACGAGAATGTTTTTGAACAAATAGACCTCAAAATAGATGAAATAAATAATCTATATGATTCTTTACTAAACAGATATAACGAAGATGACAAATTCCCTAATTATAAAAAAAGAAAATATAATAGTTTGATAGAACAATTAGAAAAATATTATGAGACGAAGTATGATGAGCTAAATAGCCAAAATAGAATTGCTGCAAAAAAATTAAAAGCTTACTACGACAAAAAAATAGCCTTTATAGTAAAATTAGACAACGAAACAGAAAAATTAAAAAGAATAGATAACAAGTTTTATTATGAAGAGAAGGACAACACAGATAGGAAAACAACATTTCAAAGAAGGTATAAAAACCGTCTTTCGAGTGGAAAAATATCATTTAATGAAAAAAAAGAAGATTTAGATGTATCCACAGCATCAGAATCTGAACCAGAGGAATTTGAAACTTCGGAAAAAAAGAATGAAATTCAAAAAAAAGTAGATCAAATAGTTCAATTTTTCAAAAAAATAGAAAAAATAGAACCAGCAAATATAAAAGATGAAGATCTTACTAAAATTGATGCATATGCCACGGAGATTATAAAACTATACCTTGAAGCATACCAACAATTTGAAAAAACAGATCCACATTTTTTAGTGACCATAGTAGATATTCAATCTTATATAGAAAAAATAATAAAAAGAATAAAAGATGATTTAAATAATTTAGAAGAAAAGAAAAAAATAGAAGAAAAACTAAAAAAAGAAAACGAAGAAATTGAAAAAGAAAACGAAAAGATCAAAGAAGAAAATGGAAAAATTGAAAAAGAAATACAAGCAATGGAAAACAATGAAGTGAAAAAAGAAAACCAAGAAAATTTAGAAAAAGAAAACGAAAACTTAAAAAAACAGCAACAGGAATATAACAAAAAGAATAAAGAATTAAAAGAAAAATTAGAAAAGATAAATAAAAATTATAATGAATATCAAAACACCAAACAAAACTTTGATGAGACAAAAGAAAAATTAGACAGTTTAAATAATGAATATGAAAATTTACAAAAACAATTAAAAGAAATTGAACAATTCAATAAAGATTCAAAAAAAGGCGAACAAGAAGTAGAAAAAATGGATGAAGAAATAAAAAAGATGAATGAAAAAATAGAAGACATGATTAGAGAAGACGAAAGCGTTTTAGAAGTTATTGGTAAAAACACCAAAGAAGTGAAAGAACTTAAAAAAGGTAAAATAACACAGATAAAAGAAAAAATCAAAGAACAAAAAAAGATATTGGAAAATAATAAAAAAGATTATAACCTAGATGAAAAGAGAAAAGAATTAGAAGATAAGGAAAAAATAATAAAAGAATACGAAGAAGAATATAAAAATTTACAAAAACAATTAAAAGAAATTGAACAATTCAATAAAGATTCTAAAAAAAGCGAACAAGAAGTAAAAAAAATAAATAAAGAAATAGAAAAGATGAATGAAAAAATAGAAGACATGACTAGAGAAGAAGAAAGCGTGTTAGAAATTATTGGTAAAAACACCAAAGAAGTAAAAGAACTTAAAAAAGGTAAAATAGTACAGATAAAAGAAGAAATCAAAGAACAAAAAAAGATATTGGAAAATAATAAAAAGAATTATGACATAGATAAAAAGAGAAAAGAATTAGAAAATAAGGAAAAAATAATAAAAGGATACGAAGAAGAATATGAAAATTTACAAGAAAAATTGAATAAAATAAAATTAGAAAATGAAAAATTTGAAAAAATAAAGGAAGAAATAAAATTAATAAATAAAAAAATAGAAGGAAATAAAGAAAAAATAGAAAAAATGTATTTAAAAGAAAAAAAAGAAAAATTAAGTGGTGATTATATAGATTTTAGGCTCTATGACACTTATACGGTAGAATACGGTGAATTACCAAAAATTAAAGAAGAAATTAAAATAGCACAAGATAAATTGGATAGTAATAAAAAAAATTATAACATTGAGAAAAAGAAAAAAGAACTAGAAACCACAAATGAAAAATTAAACGGGTTACAAAAAGAATTTAACAGTTTACAAAAAAAATTAACAGAATTAAAAACTCAAAATGAAAGTTATGAAAAAAATAAGAAAAAAGAATACAACAAAGTGGCAAAAGAAGTAAGGGAAAAAGAAGACCAAATAAGAAAATTAAAATATGATGAAGAATATGGAGAAATACCATCAATAAAACAAGAAATTGAGTGGGCGCAAGGAAGATTGGATAGGAATAAAGAAAATTATAACATTGAAAAAAAGAAAAAAGAACTAGAAACCACAAACGAAAAATTAAACAAATTACAAAAAGAATTTAACAATTTACAAAAAGAATTAAAAGAATTAAATACTCAAAATGAAAATCATAAAACAGAGAAAAAAGAAACAATAAGTAAGAAAAAGAACTTACATAAAAAAGCAGAAGAAATGATAGGTGCATTAAAAGAACTCTTAAATCATTAAAATAAAGAAAATAGATAATGTTTAAACTTAACCTTTGTTACAAAAATGTAACAAAGGTATTTTTGATTTTATATTTAGTTAAAACCAAATATTAAAAAATATCTATCCCACAAAAACCCCAATAAACAAGATAAAATCTAATATAATAAATTTGAAAATCAATATCAAAAAATTCATATATAAATTTTTGAAAAATATTAAATACACCTATAAAAACATAATTTTTTTTAATTAAAATGCCTTTCCACACTACATCTAAACAAAACAAATTTTTAAAAAACTTTTAAACATTTTTAGTAGCAAAACAAAAATTTGTAAAAAAAAATAAAAAATGGTATAATATAAAAAATAAATATTAAATAAATTTTGTTTTTTAATATTTTAAAGAGGTGAAATAAATTGGAAAAAATACAGTTCAAAGCAGAATCTAAAAAACTATTAGATTTAATGATTAATTCAATATACACAAATAAAGAAATTTTTTTACGTGAACTGCTTTCAAATGCTAATGATGCTGTTGATAAGCTTCATTTTAAATCTTTAACAGACACAAAAATTAAAAGTGATTTTTCAATTAAAATAGAAGTAGACAAAGAAAATAGAAAACTAAAAATAATAGATAGCGGAATAGGAATGACCAGAAATGAACTAGAAAACAACCTTGGAACAATTGCAAAAAGTGGATCTTACGATTTCAAAGAACAAAACGAAAAAAGTGAAAATAACATAATAGGTCAATTTGGAGTTGGATTTTATTCAGCATTTATGGTCTCTAAAGAAGTTGAAGTTTTAACAAAATCTTATGAAGAAGATAAAGCATATTTATGGAAATCTAAAGGAACAGATGGTTTCACAATTGAAGAAACAACAAAAGAAAACATAGGAACAACAGTTATTTTAACGCTTAAAGAAGACACAGAAAACGAAAACTATAGCGAATTTTTAGAACAATATAAAATAATATCTTTAATTAAAAAATATTCGGATTATTTAAGCTACCCAATAAAAATGGAATGTGAACATCATAAACCAAAAGAAAAAGAAGAAGGAAAAGAGCAAGAATATGAAACATATAAAACAATAGACACAATAAACAGCATAACTCCAATATGGAACAAAAACAAAAACGAATTAAAACAAGAAGAAATAAACGATTTCTATAAAGAAAAGTTTAGAGATTTTCAAGATCCTGCAAAAGTTATTTTCTATAAAACAGAAGGAGCAGCAACATTTTCTTCTATTTTATTTATTCCATCAGCAACTCCTTTTAACTACTACACAAAAGAATTCAAAAAAGATTTGCAGCTATATTCTCATGGAGTTTTAATTATGGAAAACTGCAGCGATTTATTGCCAGATTATTTTGGATTTGTTAAAGGAATGGTTGATTCTAAAGATCTTTCTTTAAATATTTCAAGAGAAATTCTACAAAAAACACATCAGCTACAAATAATATCTAAAAATCTAACAAAAAAGGTTAAAAACGAGCTTTTAAATTGGTTAAAAAACGATAGAAACGCATATGAAGAATTTTTTAAAAACTTTGGAATTAGCTTAAAATATGGGGTATATCAACAATATGGAATGCATAAAGAAGACCTAAAAGATCTGTTAATTTTTAAATCTTCATTTGAAGAAAAATATGTTACATTAAAAGAATATCTAAGCAGAATGAAAGAAGATCAAAAAGATATATATTATGCAACTGGAGAAAGCTATGAAAAAATAAAAAACATGCCACAAACAGAATTTATTAAAGACAAAGGGTTTGAAATTTTATATTTCATTAACGAGGTAGATGAATTTGCAATTAAAATGTTAAATGAATATGAAGGAAAGAAATTTCAAAACATAACTTCAAAAGAAGTTGACATTGAAAGTGAAGAAGAAAAAAGCAAAACAAAAGAGGAAGAAAAAAAGCATGAAAATATGTTTAAAATAATGAAAGAAGCTTTAAAAGACAAGGTTTTAGATGTTACAATTTCAAATAAACTAAAAAATTCTGCTGTTTGCCTATCAACAGCAGGAGAAATTTCAATTGAAATGGAAAAGGTTTTGAATGCAATTCCCAATTCACAAAAAGTTCAGTCTCAAAAAATTTTAGAGATTAATAAAAACCATAAAATATTTAAAAAACTTTGTGACCTTGAACAAAACAACAAAGAAAAATTAAAAGAATATGCAAACATTCTATATACATGTGCTGCTTTAATGGAAGGAATTTCTCCTGAAAACCCTGTTAACTTTTTAGAAGAAATTTCGAATGCTATTTCTAATTAAAAAATAAATAAAACTACGACTAAAAAGTTTTTTTATGGGTCGTAGTTTTTTTATATTAATTTTTAACTATAAATTTAAATATAACGCCACAAATATTTTTCGTTAAATTTAATATATATTTTACTATATTTTAAAACTAAATTATCTATTTAATAATTTTATGAAAAATATTAATAGGTTTTCTTTATTAACATATACCTAATAACTTTTTAATTTTTACTCATATATAATTATTTTAAAAATACTTTTTATTGAAATTTTCTAAAATTCCATTAAATAAATATAAAACATATCTAAAACTTTCGTTTTTAAAAAATTCATCAACATTTTTAGATATAAAAAATTTTCATAATGTTAATTCATTTAATTTGAAAATTTATTAAAGTTAGCTATTCTCCCAAAAAATTTTACTTTATTTTTATTACTAGCAGCTTAATAATAAAACTTAAATTTTATAACTGAGCTGCTATAAAATAATAGTAACAACACTTATTATAAATATAATCTATAAATTTAAAATAAACTATAACGTTTTTAAATAAACATCCAAATAATTTAAATTTTAAAATAACTATCAATTTTGCCAATAATATTATTAAGGTTATTTAAATCTTCCTTACTTATATTATTTATATTTTTTTCAACATAGTTATTACATTTCCAAAACAAAGATTCATATCTACTCTTGATATTACTACCAAAAATATTATGCATGCTCATAATCTTATTTAAAATATAATTAAATCCACCCAAATATTCGAGAATTTTAATTTTAACATTACGATAACTTGGATTTTCTATAAATAAATCTATTTCATTAATCATTTTAGAAAGCTCTTTTAAATTATTTTCATCTATCTTTTTCCCATTTTCATTAACATATTTAATACAGCTATTACGTAAATCATAATATGTTTTCTTAATATCACTATTAATAATATTATACATAAGATTTGTTAAAATATAATTAAAGTTATATTTATATTCAGAAATTTCATCTTTCACATTGTAATAATTTGGATAGGCCATACGATTATTTATTTCATTAATAATACTATTAATAATATTTATGTCATTATCACTTATTTTTTTTATATTTTTTTCAACATATCTATTACATTCCCGACATAAAGTTTTATATCTACCCTTAATTTTGCTATCAATAATATTATGCATGCTCATGATCTCATTTAAAATATTATAAAATTCATTCCAATATTCAAAAATTTTAGCATTTTTAATAAAATATAGAGAGTCATAATCAAAACTTTTATCAAGATCTCCAAATATTTTAACAGAACTATCATCAGATTTTACAGAAATATTATTAGAATTTTTATCAGATTTTTCAGATATTATATTTAAATCATTATTATAATTATCTTTCCCTTTTTCTACATCTAACATATTTAATATTTCCACATCATCAAAGTCTTTATCAGATTTTTTTGATATTTTACTAAATTCATCATCAGATTTTTTCCTATTAAATTTATTAGAATTAAAATCATAATCATCTTCATTAAATATTTCATCAAATTTTTCTTCTTTGTTAAACTTTTTCTCATTAATTTTATTTTCATCTTCATTTAAAACATTTGTTTTATAAACACTTCCCATATTACCTATTTTATTTTGATTTTTTTTCATAGCATCAACACCAACAACTAACGATGCATCTGCTAATGTTAACATAAAAAAAACCGATATTATTTTAAATTTAAACTTTTTCATTTTATTTCTCCTTTTTAAATATTTTTTCTACTATATATGACATATTTTTTAAATATTGTCAACAAAAAATATCAATACATCAAATTTTTAATGTATTGATATTTTGAAATTATAAAATTTTATTTAAAATTAAATTAATTTACTATCTAATTTTTTATTTAAATATTTTCTTTAAGACTTTTTCATCAAATTCTTTCATTATTTTAGTCTCTTAATCAACAAAACTAATAATTATATTAATTATATTTTCATAAATATATTTTCTGATATAGGTTTACCTTTAAATTATAATCAGATAACAAAAGAAAATTTAATTTTATTTCTTTGCTAATCTATGTCAATTAACTAGTAATATATAAAAATATATTTATAATTTAAAATAGCATCATCACTCCTAGTGCATTAATATTATTTCTTTAATTTTTTTTCACCTTTTCTTTCTATTTTATATGTTTCATCAACATCCAAATTCCCTTTCAATTTAAGAAACATTCTACAATAATTTTTCTTAAATCAGAATCCATAATACAGCCATTTTTCTTCAAATTAAGAGATTCATCAAAATAAAATTTAACTTTTTTATTAAACATATGATACATTTTTTAGAAAATATTTTAAAATATTGTTCAATCTTTGGTGATCATTTTTTTGCTTTATTTAACTTCTAATTTTGTTTGCACACAATACTTATTCTTTTTTTAAAAGGCTCTTTTATTAAAATATATCACCAAGTCTTAAACCACCTAATTTAATAAACAACAATCTACTATTCTTTTATTAAAATAAATTTTTCATAATTCTAATATGCTTGTTATCTAAAAATATAAAGGTGTTACAACATAAATAATAACAATATTTTTATTTTTATTATCATATAATATTCTATTAACTCTACTATAATATAATTATCTATTTACATATCACTTAGAATTAAAACTATTTCATAATCTTTATTTTTAATATAACATTTTCTTTAATTTTTCAGCAATTTCTTTTGGTAAATTATTTAAATAACCGACATTATTTTAAATATCAATAATCTTTTAGAATAATTTTCTTTACAATTGGCATTAATTCTTTTCTTAGTTCAATTTCTTTTTTTATGTTATCTAAAACCGAAGAACTAGAAATATCTTTTTTATTTAAATTATCAATAAAATTTTTACAATAAGAATAGTTATTCACTTTTTTAAAATTTGAAGATTCTATTATTTCTTTTAAATATTTAGTTAAATCTTCAACGGTATTTTTAGGATTAAATAATTCCTCCGCTTCTTTAATATTATCTGTTAAATCAAAACCCACCCTCAATTTAAGCGAACTACCCCCTATATGAAATTTCACTTCAGGTTCTATTTTTTTACTTTTCTTCTTAGACTGCTTATTTATTTGCCATTTAATATTAAGATTCTTCATAATCTGTCTATCTTTCACAAATTTTAGATCAAATAATGTATTATTTTTAATATTATTTTTAAATTTTAAAAGTTCTCCATACGTCTCATCCATTAATGTTGAACATTCTAACATATTTTTTACACATATCCCCAAATAACCATTGCCACCATAATTTCCCTCATATTCCAAACGAAAAGCTGAATTATCATCTCTATAAATAGGAAGTTTTAAATCTTTTACTTTTACTTTTACTTCTGGTTTTATTCCCAACCTATCATATAAATCTTTTTTAATATTTTCTTTATCTTTATCACTTAACTTACTTTCTAAATTATTCACAAAATATTTCATTTTTTCTGTATATAAATTGCTAATTTTAACTATTTCGAAAAAATTCGATTTAAATATCTTAAATAATTCATAAAAATACACATAAAACAAAAATAACTTATCTTTTTCTGTTTTAACTTCGCTCATAACTTTTTTTATTTTTTTAACTTTATCAAATAACAATTTGTATTCTTTCTTAGTAATATGTATTGTGTCAAATATATCTACACTCTTTAAAAAATCACTAAAAATATTTAAATCCATTTCATGAATTTCATCTGGTATTTTTAACCTATATTTGTCGTTAGGTTTAATTTCTTTCGTTTTATATTCTAATTTTTCTTTAAAATAACATAAATATCCATTGAATATTTTTTCATAATCTTTATTGTAATCAGCAACATTACAAAAATTTCCTCTACTATAACCAATTTTCATAGCATTAATTTTATTATAACTAAAAAAAGAAAAACACACTATTAAAACAGTCGACATAATACCTTTAAAATTTTTTTTAAACATAAATAAAATCCTCCAAAATTAGAAAATA
>CACXZI010000041.1 GCA_902772105.1 Oscillospiraceae bacterium
ATTATTAAATATAATTATTAGATATTTAATAATATAATAATTTTAAAAACAAAAATCTCAAAAAAATTTATTTTACTAACATTTAAAAATTTAACTTCCCTTATTAATTTTAATAAGGGATTTTATTTTATATTATTAAATATAATTATAGATATTTAAAAATATAATAAAACGTCTATTTTCTTTGATAATTTAGATTTATTAAAGGTTTCATTTTTTAACAAATAAATTTTAACATTTGCATTTTTTTACATTATATGATAATATAAGGTAGAATTTTGTAATAAAGAGGTGATATTTATGTCAAAAAATAAAAAAATTATGATTATGTCCACAATTTTAGTAACTTTAATTTCAACAATTAATGCCAGCGCTATGAAAAAAGAACCTTTATTAGAAAAACCAGGAATGCCAATTTCAGAAGAAAAAAATGAAAACTATGACAACATAACATTAATGGACGAAAACGAACTAGAAGACAATATTTCTGATTTTAGTTTTGAAAATGAAGAATTAGAAAAATCAATAGAAAGTATCGAAATAAAATCGGACAACAATTCTAAAAAAACTATGGCAAATGAATTAGATGAAACAAAAGAAATAAAAGAACAAATAGAAAACAATAGTAGTGAAATAGAAAGCATAAAACCACAATCTGCAAACGACAATTCAGAAGAAGCAAAAGAATATAAAAATTTATTAAAATCATTTACAGATAATAACAAAAGTTTAAAAGAAATAAAAAACATAATAAATAATGATAATATTATTTTAGATAATATTATAAAAGACTATAAAAACTTAACTTTAGATGAAATACAACTAATGTATAAAAAAATATATAAAAACTTTTTATCTGGAATAAAAAATCGCATAGAAAGTATCGCTTTTTTTGAAACACGTAACAAAAACAAAGATTTAAAAAATAAAATATCGAATATGGTTGAAAAATTTAAATATTTAGAATATTTATTCAGAAACAAACAAATGATTGAAACGGCAACAAAAGCAGACGAAATTCAAAAAAATTATAAATTTAGCAACTTAGAAAAAATAAAAGAATATGAAAATACATTAGAATTATTAGAAAAACATGTAGAAAACCTAGTAAAATATAACAAAGAAAAATTAAATAAAATAATACAAGAATCTAATAACCCATTAGAAATATATAAAATATTAAATTATAGATTAAATAATTTAGAAAAAAACTTTCCAATTTTAAAAAAACGGGTTGATTCCCAAAAACAAGATCTTATCAAAAAAGAACAAGATCTTATCGAATATAAAAAACAAATGCCTATGGTAAAGAATAGCGATTCATATAAAAAAATAATAGAACAATTGTCATATTATAAAGGATTCATAAAAAAAGATATACCTCATATTGATACATATAAAAACCCTCTACAACAACTAAAAGAAATAGAAGGTAAAATGATTAAATTAGGTACGATTAAAAATTTTAAAGATAAAATTGAAAATTTTATAAAAAATTTAAAATCTTCAAAAATAGTCACAAATAGCAGAGTATTAAATGATCTATCTAAAGAATTAAACCAAATATATAAAGACCTTTCTAGTGAAACAAAAAGTCAAATAAATAATTTAACAATTCGACAAGAAAATAATAAAAGAGTGCAAGAAATATACAAAACATTAGAAACTAATAACAAGACATTACAAAATATTGAAAGAAATTATGAAAACGCCAACAAAGAACAAATTGAAGAATATAAAAAATCTATAACCGATATTGAAAATTCAATGAAAAAATATGAAAAAACCAATATTGAAAATTCAATGAAAGAATATGAAACAAAAAGATATAGTCGTATTAATAGCCAAAAAACAAGAAATGAAATAAAAAATACGAATTCAAAAGTTAAAAATATCAAAGAAAAAATTGAAAACACTGAAAAAATAAAAAACGATATATCAAATTATAACAAAATTTTAAATAATATTAAAAATAACAATTTAGATTTTGATGTTAAAGAAATATATAAAATTCAACAAAACTTTGAAACAATTGGATCCTTCATAAAAGAAGCTAATGAATTTGCCGATCAAATAGAAAATAAAAATTTAAAAAATAAAATAGAAAACCTATCTAAAAATCTTAGTGATGTGCAAAATTTCATAGCATCAACCATAAAAAATCAAAAAAATAAACAAAAAAATTGCACTTCATTCTAAAAACAAAAAATCAACTAAAAAAATTTATTTTAAACTCTTTTTTATTATTTCAAATATTAAAAATTCTATTTCACTCCCCCTCTATTTAAATTTCTTTCACATTTTTTAATTACGTATAAAAAATAACACTAATTTTTTAAAAATATATTTCCCTTACTAATTTTAGTAAGGGTTTTTATTTTTGAACAATATTTACCACTTGAAATTTGTATATTATTTGGTAAAATGGTATCGAAATTTGTAAAATAGAGGTGTTATTTATGTCAAAAAATAAAAAAATTTTGATTATATCCATAATTTTAGGATCTTTAATGTCAACTATTAATGCCAGCGCTATGAAAAGAAAAAAGAACGAAAAACCTAAAAATCCAGAAACAGAAATTAATACTTCAAAAATAAACAAACAAGAAGAAGAAAAAAAAGAAGATTCAAATAAAAAAGATTCAAACGAAGAAGAAGATTTCACTACTAAAATATCAAAACAAACTAAAGAAAAATATGAACAGTTTAAAAATTCAAAAATACCTGATTTAACAACAGCAGAGCAATGTAAAGAATTTTTAAGTTCATTAAATGAAATACGTGGTGCTATGGAACAATATCAAAAATTCGGATATAATACTTGTGAGGAAATACGAAAAAAAACAGATTTATTTTTTAAGGATTATGATACAACAAAACAAATTTTAAAAAGTAAAATAGAAGCTATTAATAAAAAAAAGGCAGTAATTTTATACAATAGAAAATTAGAAGATATTAAAAATACATATAAAACTGCCACTTCAGAAGAAAGAATACGTTATGATGAGTTAATACCATTTATTAATAAAAATTTAAATGAAAGCAAAGACTTTGTAGATAAAATGATTTTAGATATAAATAATAATTTGAACAGTATATCAGAAACAGATTTCTTGTGCAAAAAAATTAAGAATATATTAGACTCTGTATTAACAGAAATTAACCAGATAATAGACACTTCAAAACAAAAAATTAAAGATTTAGAAAAATTAAAACAAAATCAAGATGACAAATATGGATATACCACTACCTTAGATAAGCAAAATATAGAGTTATGTGAAATGGAAAACTACTATGAAAATATCAATTCAAATAAAACAAATGAAGAAAATAAAGAATTTGATGAAAATAAAAAAATAGAATCAGATGAAAAAAAATTATTTAAAATCAATACTAATCTCGACATGTTTAAAGAAATTAAATATAAAGACCTTAAATCTTGTGATAAAAAAACAATAGATGAACAATTTAAAAAAATTGATAATATTAAAAAACATATAGAAAAAAGAAAAGAAGAAATTAATAAAATAAAAAATCAAATAAACAAATATTTTGAAGAATTAGAAGAAATTGAAAAAAATATTAAAGAAAAAAATAAAGATTTAACTTCTACAAATTTTGACGAATGTATAAAATTAACAAATCAAATTGATAATTTTATAATTAAAAATCTTGAAGAATTTAAAAACAATATAGAAATGATAGAAAAATTAAAAGACCTTAAAAAAAAGTCAGATAAAATTAAAGAAATAAATAAAAGTACACAAAAAAAGAAAGAAGAATATGTCAAAATTAAATCATTATTAGATAATAACATAAATCTATTAGATGAAATTAAAGATAATTACAAAAATTTTAATTTTGAAGAAATAAAAGATTGTAAAAATACATTAGATTCATTACATTATGATTTAGAAAATATTAAAGAATTTGCAAAAAAAACAAAAATCAATGAAATTGACAAATCAATAGAAAGTCTAGAAAAAGAAATTAAAAATTTTAATAATCTTTTAGAAAAAAGAAAAAAAGAAATTGAAAATAATATTAATAAAATAGAAAATAATATATCATCTTATAACGAAACATTAAATAATATTAAAAATAATATAAACAATAAAAATTTAGATTTTGATGTTAAAAAAATACATGAAGCTCAACAAAACTTAGAAACAATTAAATCCTTCATAAAAGAAGCTAATGAATTTGCCGATCAAATAGAAAATAAAAATTTAAAAAATAAATTAAAAAAGCTATCTAAAAATCTTAGTAATGTGCAAAATTTAATAGAATCAACCATAAAAATAAAAGAAATAGAAAAAGAAATTGCACTTCATTCTGAAAACTTAAAATCAATTGAAGAAAATTATTCAAAATATAGTCCAGAAGAAATTGCAAAAGAAGAAAAAGTTTTAAGTTCAACCGTTAGTTTTTTAAAAGAAAGTATGGAATTTGTAAAAGATAAAAAAAATAAAGAAATTATAAATAATCTTTCTAATTTCTCTAAAAATGTTAATTATATACAAAATTTATTAGAAAAAAGAAAAAAAGAAATTGAAAATAATATTAATAAAATAAAAAATAATATATCGTCTTATAACGAAACATTAAATAACATAAACAATAACAATTCAAATTTTGATATTAAAAAAATACATAAAGCTCAACAAAACTTAGAAACAATTAAATCTTTCATAAAAGAAGCTAATGAATTTGCCGATAAAATAAAAAACGAAAATTTAAAAAATGAAATAGAAAAACTATCTAAAAATCTTAGTGATGTGCAAAATTTAATAGCATCAACCATAAAAATAAAAGAAATAGAAAAAGAAATTGCACTTCATTCTGAAAACTTAAAATCAATTAAAGAAAATTATTCAAAATATAGTCCAGAAGAAATTGCAGAAGAAGAAAAAGTTTTAAGTTCAACCGTTAGTTTTTTAAAAGAAAGTATGGAATTTGTAAAAGATAAAAAAAATAACGTAAAAGATAAACAAAATAACGAAATTTTAGAAGC
The DNA here is from genome assembly GCA_902772105.1 of Oscillospiraceae bacterium. GTDB lineage: Bacteria > Bacillota > Clostridia > Oscillospirales > Ruminococcaceae > RUG12519. Next base: position 5,015 of record CACXZI010000041.1, read on the forward strand.
TATGTATAATTTGATTAAAGGTGTTAATAATACACAAGATTTATTAGATGCAAGAAAAAAAGAAATTAAAAATATTAATAAAATAAAAAATAAAATATCATATTATAACGAAACCTTAAATAATACTAATTACGATGATATTTCAAATTATGAAAAATTTAAAGAAATAGAACAAAAACTAAATTCAACTAGTTCTTTCATAAAAGAAGCTAATGAATTTGCCGATCAAATAAAAAATAAAAATTTAAAAAATGAAATAGAAAACCTATCTGATAAAATTTTTAAAATTAATGATAATTCTAGTTCAAAAAATATTGAAGATTTTGAAGATATATTTAGTATTAGTAAAAATATAGAAAAGTTCAAAACATTTAAATATAAAAACGAAAATTCTAATCTTGAAAATAAAGAAAAAAATATAGATAAAGAAATTGAAAATTCCTTAAAACCAATAAAAGAATTTTTTGAAAAATTTAATAATGAAGAAATAGAAAAACAAATAAAAATTTATGAAGAATATTTAGATTCAGCGGAAAAAACCTATAAATCATATAATTTGCAAGAAATAAACGACACCTTAACATTATTGATTAGTATTAAAAATAACCTAGATAATTTCTCTAAATTTGCTGAAGAAAATACAAAAGGAAAAATACAAAAGCTAGAAGAAAAAATTGAAAAAATGAAAAATTTAATTTTAAATGAAACCAAATTTTCTAAAGATATGGAATTAATATACTCAAAATTAAACAATAAAAAATAAATTAAAAAATTTTTTTCCCTTGCTAATTTAAATTTAGCAAGGGTTTTTTTTTATTTCCATTTTGAAACATTTTAAATATAAACTTGCTTTTTTTACATTATTTGGTATAATAATACAAAATTTGTAAAAAAGGAGAGATTTTTATTATGAAAAACAAAAAGATTATTATTTCTACAATTATGACTATGTTAAGCTTAATAAATTTTTCAGTTTTAACTGCTAGTGCTATGAAAAATGAAAAAAATATTCAGGAGAAAGTAGAAGTGAAAACCACATTAGAAGCCACTGAATTTATGAAAAAAATTAAAGAATCAAAATCTGAGATTATGAATTACATAAACAATATAAACCTTAAAAAAGAAGAAATAAAAAACTTTGATGAACTAGATATAGAAAAATGCAAAAATTTTTTAAATTCCATAAAACCTAAATTAGATAAAATTAAAAACTACTTAGAAAGCTACAAAAATAGTAATGTCATGAATAATATTGAAAATAAAGAATCAAAAAAAGTTTTAAAAGGAATAGATAAATTACATAAAGTTATATTTAATACTAATAGTGAATTAAAAACAAAACAAGAACAAATTAATTTTTCAAACAACCCTGGAAATCAACAAGAGATTGAAAAAATAAAAGAAAAATTAGTAGATTTCAAAGAAATAATACTTAACATTAAAAAAACATTTAAAGAAGATAATTTACAAACAATAAGAAACCATCAAAACCAAATTAATGATATTTATACTCAACTAGATAAATTTAAAATAATTGTTTTAAAAAGCAACGATGAAGAAGCAAAAAATGAGTTAAAAAAACTATATCTTTGTGCTAACATGATGATAAGAAATTTAAACAGAAGAAGGCAAATAATTGCTGAACAAAATTAAAATAAAATTTATTTTAATTTTAAAACCTGTGCTATTTTATTTAGCATAGGTTTTTATTTTTATCTCTTTTTTAAAAAATTGGAAAAATATTGCAAATTTATACTTTTTTTGTTATAATAATGTCAAAATTTAACAATTTGGAGGTAAATTATGCCAAAAAACAAAAATGTTATTAATATTTTATGTGGACTATCTTTATTAACTTTGTCTACCACAACAAGCGCAATGCAAAACAACAAAAACGATTTTATTAAAATAAACGAAAATTTTAACCAACAAGCATTAAATCAAACATCAAAAACACTAAATAAAAGTTATAGTAAAGAAATAAATAATGATTTTGAAAAAATTGATAATTCTATAAAACTAAATAAAACATTTGATGAAAAATTAAAAAACAAAAACATAGATGAAAAATCTTTAAATGAAGCCAATAAACCTAAAAAAAATTTAAACTTAAAAATAGAACAAGAAAAATTAAATAATCTTTTTAAAAATAAAAAAAATTTTAGAAACCAAACTATAAACCAAAAACCAAAAAAAATAAATAAAGATTATTTTATTAAAGTAGATAATGTTTTTGAAAAAATTAAAGATTATAGAAAATATAATAAAACTCCAAATAAAAAAACAAAGGAATTAAAAAATATAGATGTTTTTAGAGAAGAAAGAATTAATATATATAAAAACTATTTTTTAAAAATTCTAAAACAAATTACAAATTCTAAAATAAATGATTTTGAGAAAAATTTAAAAACAATAATACAAAAATATGAAAACACTTTAAAAGAATATAAAAATATTTTTCAAGATAACTACAAAATAAACCAAGAAATTAAAAATATAATTCTAGAAATAGAAAAACAAATTTTTTTAAAAATACTTAAACAAATTGAAAATTTAAATTTGAATATAATAAATTTCCCCGAAAAAACAGAAAAATTTGAAAACAACTATGTAAAAATTATCACACAATACACAAATAGATTAAAAGAATGTAAAAAAAATATTGCAGAAGATTATAAAACAAAAAAAGAACTTAAAAATATCATTTTAAACATTGAAAACGAATTTAAAAACTATAGATTCAATTTTAGAAAAAATATTGCAAACTCTTTAAAAAACAACCTAGAAAAAGATATTTTTAAAAAAAATAATTTTGGTGATAAAGAAACTATTTTAAATGACTATTGTAAAAATCAATATCAAAATACCATTAAAACTTTAGACCACATAATAAAAGAAGCTGAAATTTTAGATGAAAACATATCAAAAAAAGATTTAACTGCTGAAAATATAAATGAAAAAATAAAACAATATAACGAAACAAGAGAAAAAATAAAAAATTTTGAATTCTATAATGAAACAATTAATTATCTATATAACATCATAGAATTCCAGTATGGTGGTTTTGAAAAAAACGATTTATATAAAAAATTTATGGATTCATATAGCAATACTATAAACACAAAACATACACTGCAAAATCTTGAAAATGCCATTTTTGAAATTATAGAAAACAATATATATAATGACGAAAAAATTAGCAATATAATAAACATAAACCCAAAAATATTTAATATGTCAGATTATGACGAAATTAAAGAAGAATATGAAGAATTAAAAAATTTATTTGCAGAAAAAAATATTAACATTGAAAATATTAATAAAAATAACCTAACAGAATTAATTCAAAAAAAGGTACACGGATTAATAAGCAAAAAAATAGAAAATCATATTGACAAAATATTAAATGATATTAAAAAAACAATATACGATATAAAAAAACAGACAACAATAAAAAACTTTAACGATATCAATATTATTTATAACACATTAGACAATGAATTTGAAAAATTTAAAAGAGAAATAAAATTTCATCCCTACGACATCAAACAAGAATATGAAAAATTAAAACAAACATTAGTAGAACAAAACATTAACGTTGAAAATATTAATACAGATAACATAAAAGAATTAAAATTAATTGAAGAAAAAGCAGACAAATTAAAATGTAAAAGAATAAAAAGTTACATTGAAAAAATAAAAACAAACGAAAAAATATTAGATAATATTAACAAAATAATTTCTGGTATAAAAAAACAAACAACAACAAAAAACGTTAACGATATGGCCTTTATTTGTAATTTATTAGAAAATAAATTTAACAAATTTGAAAACATAATAAAAAAATATCCTGATGATATTATATATGTAAAAGAACTTAAAAATTATATGCAAAAAACAAAAGAAAAATTTAACTCGCTACTTCAATCAATTAGCATAACAAAACTAAAATCAGATTTAAAAGAAGAAAAAATTGAAAATAAAAAAAATAAATCAAACACAACATCAACCCCAAAAGCATCAAAATTTCTTGAATTTTTTAAAATAGATAACATAAAAAACGAAAAAAATTCTTTAAATAGATCTTTAACTCCTAAACAACTAAAATTATTTGAAGGAAAAAAATATAATTTAAAAGAAAATTTAGAAAAAGAAAAAATATTAAACGAACAACAAAAATTCTTTGAAGAAAAAAAAGAACATTTAAAAGAAAAAGTGTTAATTGAAAATGATATTATACATTACTATAGAGGCATCATACTTGGATATAGCGATAAAATAGAACAATATTTAAAAGATTTTGATTTATTAGAGCTAAAAAATTTTATACCCAAAGATGATATTGAAAAAGAGAATTACGACGAAGAAAAAATAAAAATACTTAAAACAAAATTAGATTTAAAAAACGATCATTTTAAAAAACATATGTTTGATTTAAATAAAAAACTAAATGGAAAAAATTTTAGCATAAGAGATTTTATTTTAGACATTAACACAAAATTTAATAGAGACTATCGTAATTTAAACAACAAATTTGGCATAATTTTAAGCAACATAAAAAACTATCTAGAAACAAAAAAATAAATAATATATTAATTCTAATGATATTAAGCCGCTTATTTTAGATAGCGGCTTTTTTTATTTTGCATAAAACATCCTTAATTTGTTATATTTTAGACGTTGAAATTTGTAAAAATTTGCGATATATTTAATACCGTTAAAAATATTTATAAGAAGGAGATTTTTATATGAAAAAAAATAATAAAACAAAAAATATAAAATTATTAATAGCATCAATACTATGCTCACTAACATTCACAGCTATTAGTGTTAATGTTAGTGCAACCCAAAGAACACCTGATCCTAAAAATTCATTACAAGACAGCTCTTCAAAAGAAAAAATTGAAATATATGATGAACTAACAGATAATAAGAAAAAAATAATGGAGCTTGAAGAAGTGTTAAAAAATGAACTTAATGAACTTAAAGAATTAGATAATATTGATTACCTAAAACTTTTAGAACAGGAAAAAGAACAGGAAAAAGAAATAGAAGAATTAAAAAAACAAATAAATGAACGTAATGAACGTAATGAACGTATTATTGAAGAAAATTTAGAAAAAAATGTAAATGAATATAAAGAAGATTTAGAAAAATTTAATAATAGATTAAATGAAGTATTCAGCGAAGTATGCAGCGAAGTATGCAGCAAAACATGCGAAGCATACGACAAAGCATTAATGGAAATAATCAGAGAAATTAATAAAAATAAAACAGATGAAAATAACCTAGAAGATGAAGAATATTTCAACCAAAATGATGAAAATGAAAATTACGTAGAAGATGAAAAAGATTTCAACCAAAATGATGAAAATGAAAATTACGTAGAAGATGAAGAATATTTCAACCAAAATGATGAAAATGAAAATTACGTAGAAGATGAAAAAGAGAATAACTTAGAAAATGAAAATGAAAATAACCTAGAAGATGAAAAAGAGAATAACTTAGAAAATGAAAATGAAAATAATATTAAATTTCCAAATCCAAAAAATAAAATAATATGTGAAATAAAGGAAGTTGAAGAAGAAAATGATGATGAAGACGATTTAAAAAAAGAAAACAAAATAGATGAAATAAAAAAAGAAAAAACAGAAAGACCAAATATTACGAGAAGAATTAGAAGATTTAACATTGACAAAACAGAAGAAAAGAATATACAAAATAAAACAATTGATGAAGATAGAGAAGAATTAAAAAATATAGAAACTACGTTAAGAAATTACACAGAAACGTTAAATACCATAGAAAACTTAAAAAAATTAGATTATGAAAGCACCAAACAACTACTTGACGAATTAAATAAAAATTTACAACAAGAAAAAAATAAAATTAAAAATACGAGAATCGAAAGATCTTTTGAAAATATCGAAGAAAAAATTAAAAATTTAAATTCAAAATTATATGAAATTAAAAACGATAATCTAGAAAAAAAAGAAGAAAAAACAGAAATACCAAATAATGATAATAGAAGACGTAGAAGATTTAATATATCTAATAACGAAAAAAAGGAAGAAAACTTAAAAGAAGACTTGAAAAATGAAAACAAAATAGTTGAAAAAAAAGAAGAAAAAACAGAAATACCAAATAATAATAAT
>CACXZI010000042.1 GCA_902772105.1 Oscillospiraceae bacterium
TTCTTGTATTCGTTTCATTATGTTTTTTATATCATTTTTTACGTTTTCTATATCATTTTTATTCGCATTATGTTTTGTTTTGCTGGTTTCTTCTTTTTGTTTCACTGGTGAATTTTCATTCTTTTCACTTGAATCATCATCTGTTATATTTGCTTTTATATTTGCTTCTTTATTTTTTCTTTCAAATATCTTTAGCATGTTTTCCATTTTAGTTTTTTTCTCGTTATCAAGATTTATATCTTCATTTTTATCTGTAGGTTCTGTTTCAATATTTTTTAAACTCAAAAGTTTATTCTTCTTACCAAAATCATCAGATTTATTTTTCTTTCTTTTTTCTATATTTTTATAATTTTTATAAGTTTCAAATATTTTTTTCGCTGCTTCTCCCATGTTTTTCTCAGATGTTTGTTTTTCATCACTATTTTTTTCTCTTTCTTTTCTTCGTTTTTCTATTAATTTTTCTAAAATTATTTGTTGTCCAGTTAAAATTATTTGATTTTCAGTTTTATATTTCTTGGCATCATTATCTATACTTTCTTCTCGTTTTGTTATAACGTTTTCCGTGTTTTCCGTTTCTTCATTGTTTTTATTATCTCTACTTCTGAGTTTCAATTTTTTAATATGAATTCCTTTCTCATATGTGGTTGCAGGTTTTTCTTTTTTATCGTTTTTATAATCTTTAGGCTTCTGAATAATACCCTTTCCTATTTTCAAAGCTTTAGTTTGAATTCCTTTTTTAGACGCATTAAGATCTTCATTAATTGTTTTGTTTAAATTTTCGTTGTTAATTTTTTCAGATTTGTTTTCTATTTGTGTATTATTAAGTCTCATTTCTTCTCGGAACTTTTTTATATCTTCTGCCATTTCATAAATACTATTTGACCATTTTTTGTTCTTATCTTTTTTTAATTTTTTTAATTCGTTTTCTATTTTTGTATTATTTTCCCCTGATAATTTCAATGCTAATTCGTGCAAGTCTTTATCCTCTTGTAATTTTTTGTTATTTCTTATCGAAAATAACTCATTACTTTTTTTTGGTCCATTTATATTATAGCTGTTGAAACGTTCTGGATAATTATAGCTTTTTAAATATTCTGGATAATTATAGCTGTTGAAACGTTCTGGATATCTAATAAGAATTACTTTATCTTTTGACATATTTGGCAGACGAGTTCTATTTGAATATTTAACATAACAATAATTTTTTAGGTTGTTTTCATTCATAGTATAATTCATACGTGAGAAATTATTTAGAGTTGTATTGTTGTATGTTCCTGTTTTTGATATATTAGTTTGATTTAGTTTATATTCCGGTTTACGTTTAGTATAATAATATTTTGGATATTCTGGGCTGTTTTCAAACGTAGTACTCCTATTTTTAAAGAAGAAATCATTTATAATTGTATTATTAGCGTCAAACATGATTGTATTATTAGCGTCAAACATGGTGGTGTCGTTATTTCTTATCACAGATATATCATTAATACTTCCGGGTATCTTATTATCGTATATATTTGTATTTCTATAATCCATTATATTATAATCCATTATATTATTTTTTCGGCTGTCTAAACGCACTGTATTATATTCTGTCTCCCGGTTTAATATGTCGCGTTTAGGCATATTGCTAATAATTATTTCTTTTATAGCGCCAACGCGAGGCATAGGTCTTTTTTTGTATTTGTCGGTATCTTCTTTTTTCTTCTTCATATCAATTTTGACTTCTAATATATTATTTTTATTGGAATAATCAGTTTGGGAATTTTTAATAATTCTTTTTTCATATTTTTTTCTATCTGTAGGTTTATCTTTTTTGTAGTTTCTTGAATTTACTGTATTATATTTCATTTTATTACCAAAAGACTCTTTGCTACCATGTGCTTTTTTAGATTTAGTTGTATCAGAAGTTTTCTTTTTTCTCTTATTCATATCAATTTTGATTTCTGACACACTATAAAGATTTTGGCTTATGTCGGGTTCGTTTGATTCTCCACCGCCTATAACTGAAATTATATTCGGTTTTCTACTTTTATTAAATAAATTATCGAATTTTTTCTGATCAATATTATTAATTAAATCTTCGATTTCTTTATCATATTCTTTATTATATAAAGAATTATATAAACGATGTTCATTATTATATGATAAACGGTTGGGTCTATTTCTAAAATTTACGATACTATCTTTTCCAGTTAGAATTGTATTATTTTTACTATTTTGAATTGTTTTCTTGTTGTATATGAGTGGATGAGTATGAGTATTTCCAGTTTTATGTTTATTATAGTCTTGATAGTTTTGGTAGTTTTTTTCATCTGTTTTATTTAGGTTGCTGTAATCTATTCTAACTTCTTTTAATTGTTCCTCATTATTTTTATATAGATTTGTGATGTTGTTATTAGCGTTTTTTGTAGATGAACCTCTAAATAAAGGATTGATATTTCTGATTGTGTTATAGTTACGCATGTTATTATTATTTTTGTCTTCGTTTTTTGTTTGATATTTACTATTTAATGTTGGTTTAATATAAACATCATCCGATAAATTAAGTTTATTTTTTTCAATGTTAGTATAGTATGTTTGGTTTTGGTTTAGTACATTTTGTTTATTTTTTAAATTCGTTGCAGAAACTGTAGAGCAGAATATGGCATACGATAGGATGATCGACAAATTAACGATTTTTAAATTTTTATTAATTTTTATCAATTTAATCACCTTACTTTTTTTAATTTCTATTTTTTTTGTCTATTTATGATTCCATTGTACTACATTTTTTTGCAAAATACAACATACATAATATGACAATATTTATTTAAAAGTTGATTTAAATGGAAAATATGGTATTTTTTATTCATGAAAAAAGTATATTTTTGTTATATTAAGTTAATTTTTTATGAATAAAAAAGTTACTACATATTAGCAGTAACTTTAATATATTTTTATATTAATTTAAATTTATTTTAAAAAATATACCATAATATGTTAAAAGTTTTTTATGGTATTTTAATTTTTCTACCTTTAAAAAATTTTTTTATATTATTAAGGATTATTATTTGAATATGAAAATTTCTTTTATATTTTTCTTTTATTAATCTTTTAGAGATTTTATTTAAAAAAAAATATAAGTTATTTCATAATTCAATGATGTTATTGTAATAATTTAAGATTTTTTGGTGGTTATTGTCTTTATTTTTTGTTATATTTTTCTTGTTTATTGTTCTTTAAATCTTTTTAATTTTTTAACAAAATTCATCAAATTCTTTTTTTTGATCACATATTTTGGTTAATTTTATATACTTATTTTTTGTTTTTTTGAAGAAGGGCTATATGAAAGTTTAAAAAACCACTAATATGTATTTAATTTCTTGTTCATATTACTAGGGGTCTATATTTTCAAAGATTTTTTTCGTTTGTTGAATTTAGTATATAACTACTCTTTTAATAAACTATTTTATATATTTTTTTGTTTTATTTAATTTTTTTGCTGTTAGGGTTTTTAATGAATAATATATGCTGTTTATTCTGGTTTTAGATAAACAACTATTTATTACTGTTTCAAAGAAAATGTCACCTTAGCCATGTAAAAGTGAATTTAAAATTAATTCAAATTGGTTTGTATATGTATTTTGTATTTTATTACGGCTTGCATTAATAGAAATTAAATAAAAATTATAAAAGCGATCAATAAAATATTTGAATTTATTGTAGCAATATCAATTGTTGTGTTAAATGATATATTTTTAAATTTTTTTATAAGAATTTTAATTTTAAATTTTTCAAACACTTTTCGTAGTGGTGAATATTTTTATTTTATTAACATTATTACGTTTTTTCATATTTAAAAATATATATATTATTAAGATTTTTTATATGGCATATTATATGTATTTTTATTATTATTAAAATAAAAAAAGTTACTGTATTTATTAAAGTAACTTAAAAAAATAGTTTTGTTAATATAGGCACTATAAAACATATTTTGGTATTGAAGAAAATATATCTTCATTTAATATCTGTTTCAAATTTTCTTTAATATGTCCATTCATACATGATTTTGAATATAGATAAAAATTTGATTTGTAGTTTTCTTGTGATACTTTTGTAGATAATATTTTTGCATATTTAAGTATTTTTTTTCCTAGATTGATTAATTTATCATAGTAATTTAAAATATCTTCATGAGATATATTATTATTTTGGGTGTTTATAATTCTATTATTTTCTTCCAACATTTCTTCAACATTTTTTGATAATTCTTGCAATATTTTTTTGTCTGCATTGTGTAAACTTTGTTCTGATGGCAGCAAATTTTCTCCATCTTTTTTGTTTTGATATTTTTTTAAATTTTCAACTAAATAGTTAAGAGTGTATATATTATTGTTTTGGCTGATAAAATCTAAACCTCTATCTTTTTCGTTTAATTTTTGAATCATATATTTAAAATTTTCAATAATTTGTTTTTTTGTTTCGTTAGTTATTTCTCCCATATTTTCATATTTTGTATAAAAATTTTCGTATATTTCTTTATTTTTTTTTATTTTTTCAATTATTTCTTCAATCTCATGCAATAGGTAACATTCATAGTAGCTACTAAATGAAATAAAATTATGGTTATCATATGTAAAAATGTTATAAACTTTTTCATTATTAATGATTTTTTTGATAATTTCACTTCTTATTTTATCAATTTCTTTCTCACATTTTTCTATATATTCTTTTTTAAATTTTTCTTTTTCAGAACTGCTCATTGCTTGGGAATATTGATTTTTATATTCAAGATAAGCGTTTTCAAAATTTGTTTTAATTTGGTTTAAGAATGTTTTATCTTTTTCAAATATTGTATATATTAGTTTTTTAAATACGCTTTTTGTATTTAAGTTTTTTTCAAGAAATAAAAGTTTAAAATCCCTATCAATGTACTATAGGTATCAACGTAATGTGGAAGTATTTCAATTTTGGATAGATTTAATTTATAAATCAATGATTTAAATATTTCGTCAATTTTCTTAAATATTTCAGAGCTTTTATCTATTGGTGGTATTATTTCTTCTCTATATTTTTCTGTATTTATATTTGTGTGTTTTTATTTTATTCATTTTTTATACATACCTCTTAAAAAATACCATAATTTTGATGATTCTTTACAATTTTCGACTAATTATTCATATTATATAAAAATTAATTATTTTACAATATATAATAAATAAACTGAATGTTAAATTTTATATATTTTTTCAATAAAGAAACAGGTTCATTTTTTCTTAATTTAATTTTTAAGTTTTATTTAAATAAATCTATTATCTATGATTTTTTATTAATAAAAAAAGTTACTACATCTTCGTAGTAACTTTAAATATTTTTCAAACGTTAAATTCATATTTATTCATTATATGTCGAAAGCTTCTTCTGGTATTTCAAATTTTCTACTTTTAAATGTATTTTTTATACATTCTAGAATCATGTCATCTAAATTCCATGTAGTGTATGTATTTTCTTCTGAAAGATTTTTGATACTGATGTCCATTAATACACGAATGTATTCTCCTATTTTAACATAATTGTCACAATATTCTATTAATTCTTTTTCAGTTATGTTTTTATTTTCTTTTTTAATTATATCATCACCTTTTTGTTTTAAATAATTTGTTTTTTCCAATAATTCATTATTTTTTTCAATTTCATTTTTATGAAACATTTCGTATTTTGAATCTTTTCCTATATAAAGATTTTTGCTTTTTAAATCTGTCAAAGATAATTTGTTATTTATTAATGTATAAATTAGAAAGCCAATTCCGTCTATGGCTTGTTTATCATTTTGTTTTTTGACATATTTTTTAAATTTTTTGTTTAATTGGTCTTTTAATTTTTCATCTTCATAACACATTTTGATTATTTTTTTAAATTTCTCCATTGCTTGTTTGAGTTCGTCAAATTTTTTTGAAAATTTATAGAAATACTCGTTGTATAAATAGTTTTCATAATAATGCGTGTCAAGGCATCTAGAAATTATTTCATCTTCTGATGAAAGTATATGGTCTTTTATTTTTTTTATTAATTTTTTTATGTATTCTTTACATTCATTTATGCGTTCTTTTTTAAATTGTTCAATCTTTTGTTCTGTTAGATTGTCTTCGTTAATTATTTTTTTGCCGTAGTTCACATTTATATCTACTAATCTTACTTCAGATAAATTATCATTAGGAAGATAATTATTGTATGCATTATTATGTAAAATAAACACATCATATACTGTGTTTTCAAAAGGTATCACTATATTATGTATTAAACTATATATTAAATTAGTGAACAAAGCTTCTGAATTTTTTGCAATACAAAAATGTTCATATTTTTGTGTTATAGGATTCTGAAATGTAGTGTTTCTCATATGTATGAAATCTTCACAAACATCGCGTTGTACTACAAAATATAAATTGTTAGTCATTCTTCCAAAACATTTCATTATTTCTTCTATAGTTTCATTTATTTCTTTAATTTTACTTTGTTCATTTTCATTAAATTCAATTTCATTTTCTTCGTCTTCTTCATATTCTTTATTCAATTTTTTATTTTCTTCGTTTATTTCAATACATTTAAATATTGGATTTTGTGTGCCGGTATGATGAGATGAGTCAGAATCATAATCTTCTTCCTTAGGCTCAATTTTTTCAATTTTATTTTGTTCATTTATGTTAATAGTATTTAAATTTTGAATTCCTTTTTCATCTTCTTTTATGTTAATAGTATTTAAATTTTGAATTCCTTTTTCATCTTCTTTTATGTTAATAGTATTTAAATTTTGAATTTCTTTTTTATCTTCTTTAATTTTATTTTGTTCATTAATATTTTTTGGTGTTAAATTTAAGTTTATTGATGTATTTTGATTATTATTTGTTTCATATTTAATTTTTTCTGGATCTTTTTGTTGATTTTTATTTATTTCTTTATATTTTCTTCTTATGCTATTTAAATTATTTTCATTTTGTTTGCTATTAATTTTATTTAAATTTATAGAATTTAAATTTATAGAATTTTTGTTGATTTTAGAACTTTCTTCATTTTGTTTGCTATTAATATAGAATTTTTGTTGATTTTAGAACTTTCTTCATTTTGTTTGCTATTAATTTTATTTAAATTTATAGAATTTGAATTAATATTATTTTTTGTTTTATTTTTATCATTTGTATTTGTTGTTATCAAGTTATTAGTTTTTGAATTTTTTTGGTCTTCTTTTTTATTATTATTCATAGCACTTGTTGAATTAATACAAATAGATAGTGTTGATATAACTGCTATTGTTAAAAATTTTATTTTATTCATTTTTTAACACACTCCTTAAAAATATTATAATTCGATAATTTTTTACAATATTCGAACATCTACCATAGTATATGTGATAATTAAATAAATAACAACATGTAATAAATAGAATTATATGTCAAATTTCTGTATATTTTTAATAAATATTAGCTCTATTTTATGTAAAAAATATTTTCAATTATTTTAAAGTGGAAATGTTATAAAAAAATTTTACAATTTTTGTTTTAGTGAATATATTTTTGATATTAATAGTAGTTTTGTTTTTATAAAAATTTTTCGTTAAATTATATATGTTTTTTAATAAACCAGAAATTTTGTTTTTAAAAAAATGTTTTAAATAATGTTAAAAAGGGAATATAAAAACCTTACTATTTTTTATAGTAAGGAAAATTTATTTTTGTTATGAAACACTGAAATATCAAGCAATTTAATTTTTTAAACTTTTTTTATTAAGTTATTTTAAATTATTTATTTTTTCTTCAATTTCTTTCAAACTTTCTTCAAATAGTGAATTAATATTTTTATCGGTAGGTATTATTGCTGTGTAATTTATGTATTTTTTAAAAATGGTATTAATATGGATTATCATGTCCCTGATAAAAATTGTTAAATTTCGTTCATCTTCGAATTTTATTCTAGGCTTTTTCTTTAAAATTTCTTGACAATTTTTAATGGTATTATTAGTTTTATTTAAAGTTTCCATCAGATCTGCCAAAAATTGTTTAGATACCTTTGGCAAAAGTTTGTTAGAATTTTCTTTTTCTATGTTATCAATAAATTTCAAAATTTTATAAACTTGTGTTTTTAAAGCTTCTTCTTCATATATTTCGGTGTTATTGTCATTATTTTTTTCTATTAGTTCTTTTGATGTTTTATATATATATTCTTTGCATTCGTTTAATAAAAAACTAAATTCTTTAAATAGGTTTTCTTGTTTTTCAGATATTTGTTTTTTGAAGTCGTTTGTTTGTTCTGCTGTTATTTTAATTTTTAACATATTATTTATATTTTTAAAATATAATGTTTCAAATAATGCGCATATTTGCCTGTTCATTTCTTTTAGGAAAAAATCAATTTTTGTTTTGTAGCTATTCATTTTTGCTTTAAATTTTAGGCTTTCTAATATTTTTTTATCATCTTTTAAATTTAAATTTTCTGTTAGAAGGTTTAAAAAAGGGTCTTTGCCATATCCTCTTAACAACATTGTGTAGTTTTGTAATTTTTCTTCTTTTTCTTTTAAATTTTTTCCTATTTTGTTATGGCGATTTATGCTTAAAATTACTCTGTTTAGTTTATAGCAATTTTCTTCTGCCATTTTATAGTTATCAAAAAAATTGTCTATATGGGGGAAATTTTCGTCTTCATTTTCATTTTCTTTTTTTTGTTGCGGAAAATTTTCATAAAAATTGTCAATTGCTAGTTTTAAATAAGAATCAATATCAAATTCAAATGTGTTTAGATATTGCTCTAAATAGCTATTTTTCATTTCATCGAGTTCTTTTTTTGTTGAATCCAAAATGTTATAATGTTTGTAGTGATCAGGATCAAAATAGATAAAATGATTAAAAGCTTTGTTACATATTTCATATGGTGATGTTAATTTTTTGAATAATTCTTCGTATAAATAAATATAATTTTTATTGTTTAAGCTAGACATAAATTTTTTGTTAATTTCAAAATTATCATTAAGTGGATTTTTTGAAATATCTTCATTTATTATGTGAGTTAAAAAAGCGTTTTTTGTTTTGTTATAATGATTGTTAAAATCTTTTAGTTTATTTTGAAGTTCTTCTAATTTTCTTGTTTTTGGTTTGGGCTTAACATTATTTATGTTTTCTTTTTCTAATAAAAATTTTTCAGGTAGATTAAATTTTTTGATTTTTATTTCATCCAAAAAAGAATTGATTTCTGGGATTTTTAATTCGTCTAAATTTTCAATTTTGCTTTCAAAAATATCTTTTATGCAGCCATATTTTGTTGCAAAGTTCTTGTCTATTTCATTTTTTCCCGGGTTGGTTTTTTCTACTCTTTCTAAAAAACTATAAAAAACATATTCGGTTGTTTTAAAATAAAATATTAAAAAATTTTCGATTATGTCTTTAATTTCTTCTTTTATTTCGTTGAATTCATTGCAAAATCTATTCATATCATCAAATTTTTTCATTAGGTTTATTGTTTCATTGCAGCTTTTTTCAAATATAGTTTTATTTTCTTTTAGTTTTTCAATTGGCTCTATTTTAGATATAGAATTTATATAATTAAAAAAATATTTTTTATTCAAATCATAAGAATTTATTATTTCTTCTTTTAAAATTTTTAAATCTTCTTCTTCAAATTCTATTTTTTTGTTTTCATCTATTTCGTTTTGGTCTTCATAATTTTTAAATTTTTTATCGATAATTTCAATATATTTATTATATTCTTCAATATTACTATCAATTTGTTTTATTAATTTTTTAGATTCTTTGTTTTTTTCTATATTGCTATTCAAAATTTTTTCATAATTTTTTTTTCTAAGTTCTGCTGCTTTTTTTAGATCGTTATGTTTTTCTTTTTGGCAGACTAATTCGTCTTCTTCATGTTGATTTATTTTAAAATAATAAATTTTTTTTTTGCATTTTTTAATATCGTCTAAAAAATATTCATTTATTTTTTTTAGTTCAAAATTTTCTTCCTGTTGTTGTTTTTTTAAACTATCATCTTCATTTTCTACTATTTCGTTTTTTATGTTTTTTTCTTCTTCTATTTTGTTTTCCATTGCGCTAATATTTGTAGTAAAACCAAATAATGTTATTGTAAATAATATTGAAATTAATTTAAATTTATTGTTTTTCATTTCATCTGATGCTCGCAGCAAGTTTAGTTAATTTCTATTAATAAAACCCTGCAATAAAATAGGGGAAACATGCTATTTTACATTTACAGTTTTTCAAATTCCTTTAAATATTCTTCAAATGAGAGTGATGTTTCAGAGTTTTTATTATTGGTTAATAGATTAAGTAATTCTTTAATGTGTTCATTATATTTTGATATTAATTTTGAAAATTTGTTTTCTTCATAAGGAAAATCTGTTGTACCTACTTTTTTTACTTTAGTTAGAGTTGTTTTTATATATTCATTAATTTCTTCTATAATTTTTTTTGTTTCATATATAAGGTTAGGAATGTTTGTTCCTTCCTCTTCTTTTATCAGTTTTTCTTTTATATTTTTAATAAGTTCTAAAATAAGAGAAAATTTTTCTTTTAAAATTCTTTCGTTATATATTTTTATTTTCTTTTCTTTATTGTTTTTTATTAGTTCTTTTAATGTGTCATATATATATTTGCTATATTCTTTTGTTAAAATTTTTAGTTCGTTAATAATTTGGTCTAAAGCCTTAAATAGGTTACTTTTCATGAAATTATAATCTTTTTTTATATGTTTTTCAAAGTTAAGAAATTTATATAATTTTGAAGTGAATAAATCTTTTATATAAAAGTCTATACAATCTTTTATTTTATTTAAATAATATTTAATTTTTATTTTGTAGTCTTCCATTTTTGTTTGAAATTCTAGGCTATTAAAAACTTCTTTGTTTTGCGTTAAAAGATTTAAAAAAGGATTTTCGCCATATCCTCTTAAAAGCATGGTGTAGTTTTTTAATCTTTCTTTTTTTTCTTTCATAGAATCATTAAAATTTTCTTTTTTGTCTATGGCCATAATTTTTTCATTTAGTCGGTAGCAATTTCTTTTTGTTTTAGCATATTTTTCAAAAAATTTATCTAAAGAATTTTTAAAATCTTTTGAAAACATTCTATCTTCGTCTATTTTATTTTTATTTATATTTTCTTGTTTAAAACTTTCATAAAATTTATCTATTGCAAATTTTAAAGATATATCTAATTCAGATTCACATGTGGTTAAAAAACATTTTATGTAGTTGTTTCTCATATTATTAAATTCATCTTTTGTTTCTTTTAAAATATTATATTTTTTATAGTCAATTAAGTTAAAAATATTATTACACTTTTTATATTGTGATAATAAATTTTTATATAAATCTGAGTACTTTTTTTGGTTTAAACTAGACATAAATTTTTTGTTGATTTCAAAATTACTACTATTTTCATCTCTTTCAATTTCTATGTTTGCCATATCTTGTAGAAAAGCTTTTTTAGTATCGTTACATTGATTAATAAAATTTTTTAAATTTTGTGGCATAGACATTATTTCTTTTTTTATATTTTCATTAATTGTTTTAAAGCCTACTAGAATTTTTTCTAATAAATCAATATCTATTTTTGTTAAATCTTTGTTTAAATATTCATCGAATTTTGACTGATGTTTTTTTAAATCTTTTAAAAATTTTTCACTTATGTCCAAATAATTTATGTTTAACAAATCGTTTTCAAGAAAATTTTTTAAATTTTGGTTTATTTCGCTTAATTTTTGTTTGATTTCATCTTTTTTCTTTAAGTCATCACCATTTTTGTTGGTTATGTTTAAATAGTCTTTTTTAATTTGTTCGTATGGCATTTCTTCATCTTTTATTTCTTCTAGTTCTTTTTTTTCTCGTATGAATTTGTTGTTTAAATCGAATCTATTAACCTTTATATCATTTAATAAAGACTCTATTTTTGGAATGGGTAATTTATCTGAATTTTCAAATTTTTTTTCTAAAATATCTTTATTTGAAATATATTTTGTTGCAAAGTTTTTGTCTATTTTACTTTTTTCTGGGTTGGTTTTTTTTAATCTTTCTAAAAAACTATAAAAAACATGTTCATTGTTTATATAATAAAATATTAAAAAACTTTCTAAGATATCTTCAATTTCCTCTTTTATTTCATTAAACATATCACAAGATCTATTTATATCATCATATTTTTTCATTAGGTTTATTGTTTCATTGCAGCTTTTTTCAAATATACTTTTATTTTCTTTTAGTTCTTTAATTGGCTTTATTTTAGATATAGAATCTATATAATTTAAAAAATATTTTTTATTCAAATCATAAGAATTTTTTATTTCTTCTTTTAAAATTTCTAAATCTTTTTCTTCAAATTTTGTTTCAAATTCTACTTTTTTATTTTCATTTTCATAATTTTTAAATTTTTCATCAATAATTTTAATGCATTTTTCAGCAGATTTAATGGTTGTAGAAATTTCGTTTATTAAACTTTCATTAATTTCATTTATGTTTTGAAATTCATCGTTAAACAACATAATTAAGTTTTTAGTCTTTTCAATAGCTTTAAATATGTTATTTGTTAATTCATTAATATCACTATCTTCATTTTTTAATTTTTCATTTAAAATTTTAATATAATTTTTAGTTTTTTCAAAAGCTTTAGAAAGTTCATCTATTATATTGCAAGTGTCGTTAGTATTAAATTTTTCATTAATAATTTTTATGTAGTTTTCAACAATTTTACTATATTCTTTAATATCTATTAATTTTTTATCTTTTAAATTTTGTTTATATTCTTCAATTTTTTCTTTTAATTTTAATTCTGCATTTATGTATTCTTCGTTATTTTTATGATGTTTTTCTATATCTGTTTTTAAAATTTTTTCATATTCTTTCTTTTTTTCTTCTATTGTTGATTTTGCTTTTATGTAATCTTGTTTTATTAAATTTAACATATCTGCGGTATAAATATAATTTTTTAAATTATTTAATGTTATTTTTATTTTGTTGTATGCATCAACAATATACATATTAATTGATGATAAAGCTATGTTTTTTGTGTTTTTTGGTTCATATAAATTTAAATCTTCATTTTTATTATTTTCTTCATCACTAAAACTTACTGTTGCTTTTATTGTTGTGTTGTTTTCTTTGTTGGTTTCCATTGCGCTAATATTTGTAGTAAAACCAAATAATGTTATTGTAAATAATATTGAAATTAATTTAAATTTATTGTTTTTCATTTCATCTGATGCTCAATTTATCTAAATCTTGTTAATTAAAAGAGGGCGGGAATAAAATTTTTTTATAT
Organism: Oscillospiraceae bacterium; assembly: GCA_902772105.1. Taxonomy (GTDB): domain Bacteria; phylum Bacillota; class Clostridia; order Oscillospirales; family Ruminococcaceae; genus RUG12519. The sequence goes on from CACXZI010000042.1 coordinate 13,296, forward strand.
TAATTATAAAAATAAAAAACCTGCCATATGGCAGGGAGTGTGAAATATTTTAAGTTAAAAATTCAGATAAAAATGCTATGGGGTAGGGGAGACTAATTAATTTTTTTAGGTTTATTTTTTTTAATAAATTCGGTTGATTTTTCAATTAATTCATTAATTTTATCAATATATTTTTCATTTATTTCGTCGTTAAATTTAATTTTATTTTTATATAGAAAATTATTATATTCAATAAAGGTTTTAATAAGTTCTTTTTCAATTTTTTTTCTATCTTCAATTTTATTAATATCTAAATTTTCGTTTTTAAATATTTTTTCTAGAGATTCTAAAGAATCAGTGAATTTTTCTATATAAATTTCTAAAATTTTTGAAATAACGTTATTATAAGCATCATTAATGTTTTTTTCAATAGATTCAATTTTTCTATCTATTTCAGATAAAATATTATCATCTGAAGGAGTAATTTCTTTTTTTTCTGTAAATATTGGTTCTTTAACTTTAATTTTATTATTATTTTTAATTTTTTTATTAAGTTTATCAATATTTTCTAAAATTTTATTTGCTATAGTATTGTTGTTTTCATTTGAATTTGCACTTAAACAATCATAAAATTGGGTTTCTTGTTTTTCTAATTCTGTTTCGTCTATTATGGTGTTTTTAAGCATATCTTCTAAATTTTTATTAATGCTTTCTAGCTTTTCTTTTTGCGTTGTGTTTTTGTTTTTTAATATATTATATTTAAATCTTTTAAACATAAATTCATCTTCTATTTCTTTTAAATTATTGAATATATTTTTAAGATTTTCGTGGTTATTTGAATTATCACACAAATTTTTTAATATTGTTTCTGAATCGTTATAATGTTTTTCAAATGTTTTTTTATATTCTTCAAGCATTGTTTTAAAATAAAAAAGAAATGGTTCAATATTTTTAGATGTTTTATTTTTTATGTTGTTTTGTATATCGCTATCGATATTTTTGTTAATTTTTTCAGCGATTGAGATGTTATCATATATTTTTGTTTTCATTTCATCTATTCTATCGTTTTCAATGTTTTTGTTTATGTATTTATTTAAAAAAACAGAAAAATTATTTTTTTGGTCTTTAAATATTTTTTTGTTTGGTTCATATAATTTTATATCAAAATTTTTAGAACTAACTTTTTCAATATATTCTTTAAATATATTGTTATATTTTTCAAGTTCGTTTATTAAATTTTCATTTTCTATTTCATAATTAATATCTTCAATAATGTTTTCAAAGATTGAAATGTTATCACATATTTTTGTTTTCATTTCATCTATTCTATCGTTTTCAATGTCTGTGTTTATGTATTTATTTAAAAAAACAGAAAAATTATTTTTTTGGTCTTTAAATGTTTTTTTATTTTGTTCATATAATTTTATATCAAAATTTGTAGGATTAAATTCTTTAATATATTTTTTAAATATGTTGTTATATTTTTCAAATTCGTTTATTAAATTTTCATTTTCTATTTCATAATTAACATTTTTAATAGCATTTTCAAAGAGTGTAATGTTACCATATATTTTTGCTTTTAATTTAGATATTACACTATTTTTAATTTGTTTTTTTATTATATTATTGTATAAAAAATTAATAAATTCATTTTTTTGTTTTTTGAATGTTTTTATATCAGTTTTATGTAAATTTTTATTATAATCTTTAGAAGAAATTTTGTTAACATGTTCTTCAAATATATCATTATATTTTTCAAGCTCTTTTATTAAATTTTCATTTTCTCCATCATATTCTAAATACTCTTTTAAAGAGTTTATCTTTTTTGTTGGCTTCTCAGGGTTTATAATTTCATCTGTTTTTTTATTTTCTTTAATTTGAGCATCTTGTTTTTCTAATTCCTTTTTGTCTATTATGTTGTTTTTAGGCATATCTTCTAAATTTTTATTGATGCTTTTTAGTTTTTCTTTTTGAGTTGTATTTTTGTTTATGTTTATTTTGTCATTATCTTGGTTTATTTTTTTAGTGTTTTCTTCGATTTTTTTATTAAGTTTATCAATATTTTCTAGAATTTTATTTGCTATATTATTGTTGTTTTCATTTGAATTTGCACTTAAACAATCATAAAATTGGGTTTCTTGTTTTTCTAATTCTTTTTTATCTATTATGTTGTTTTTAAGCATATCTTCTAAATTTTTATTAATTTCTTTTAGTTTTTCTTTTTGAGTTGTGTTTTTGTTTATGTTTATTTTTTTAGTGTTTTCTTCGATTTTTTTATTAAGTTTACCAATATTTTCTAGAATTAAAATCACTAAATTATCATTATTTCCATTTGATTTTTCGTTTAAGCATTTATCAAATTCAGAACATTTTTTGTCTAATTCTTTTTTGTCTATTATGTTGTTTTTAAGCATATCTTCTAAATTTTTATTGATTTTTTCTAGTTTTTCTTTTTGAGTTGTATTTTTGTTTTTGTTTACGTCTATTTTGTTATGACCTTGGTTTATTTTTTTAATGTTTTCTTCGATTTGTTTAAAATTTTTGTTTCCACAATTTGTATATGTTCTTTTTATTTCATTAAATTCTTCATTTATTTTTTTTAGTTCTTTTTTTTCACATGTGAAATTGTTGTCTAAATCTTCAATTATTTTTTTTGTTTTTTTTAGGAATGATTCTAATTTATTTTTATGAGTATAAACTGAACTTTTATATTTCATAGCATAGATGTTTGTTGATATATTTAGAAGGGATAGTGCAAAAAAAATTGTTGTTATTTTAAATTTAATGTTTTTCATTTTTCATTTCTCCATTTTTTTACAAATTACTTAATTATTTTAACAAATATTTCTAATTTTAGCAATAATTTTGAACAATTTTTATATATAAATTTTATTAACAAAAAATTTCAAACTAAAATAAAAAATCCTGCCATAGGGCAGGGAACTATATTTTTGATTTATTAATATTTTTTTAAATTTTTTGTAGCTTTTTTAATATAAAATTCAATATTTTCAATTTGATCGGCTATGAAAAGCATCATTTTAAAATTTTCATTTATGTTCTTGTCAGAATTTATTAATTTTTTATAACTTGATTTTTCTTTTTCATAATCTTTTTGTATATCTTTTAATATGTCGAGTTCATCGTAAGCAAATGTTGAGTCATTTATATTTAAGCATGAGCTACGAAATATTTGTTCAAAAATTTCAATATATCTGCCAAAAATTTGTCTATATTCATTATATGTTGGACTATAAAAATTAATATTATCTTTATTATATTGTTCAATTATATTTTCATCAATTATTTTATTAGTTATATCTGCAGTATTAATAATATTAAAAATCTCTTCTATTTGATTTAGTAACATTTTGTTTTGCTCTTCTTTAATTTTATCTTCATTATAAATACTATCATATATATATTCTAAAAAATTGTGTTTTTCATTTTTAATGGTTTTTTTATTTAAATTTTCATGTAAATATTCATAAAATTCTTGTTTTTTAGCATCATATTTTCGTCGTTCTTCTTGATATTTAATTTTATCAAAGTTTCTACAGATATTTTTAATATATTTAACATAATTTATATAATTTTTTTGTTCTTTAAAACAGATATCGTTAATTTCTCTATTATGATGCATATCTTTAATTTCTTCCTTAAATTCTTTATTTTTAATTTTTTCATTAAGGGTAAAATAATTAACATATGCGTAATATTTATCTAAATATCTAGTATGAAAAAATTTATCATATATCAATTTTTTAGCTATATCTTCGTATTTGTTTTGATTATGGTTAATTTTGTTTTGGTTTTCTTTAATATTGTTTTCATTTGGAACATTAAATAAAAATTCATAAAGTTTATTATGTTCATTTTTAAATTTTTCTCTTAAAGTATTTTTGTTTTTATTTATTTCTTTAATCATATTTTTTAGTTTTTCGTTTGGATACATTTCTTGATAATCTTCAACATATTTTTCAATTGTATTTTCGCTATTTAGGTTTTTATATTTTTTTTCAATATTTTCAATAAAATTGTCTATATCCATAATATTATTAATAATTTTTGATCTTAAGTTTTCTATTTTTTCATTTTTAAGTTTTTCTGTTATATTCAAATTTATATATTTGGTAAAATCGACTTTATATTTTTTATATTCTTGTTTGTTGGTTTCATAGGCGTTTTTGTTAAAGTTTTTAAAATAATTATTAAAAATATTTATATAATTTTCAAATTTTTCATAATATTCTTTTAATATTTTTTTCACAACTTTATCAGGCATATCTTTAAACAAATCTTTATATTTTTTAGATTCTTCGTTTAATTCGTCAAGTTTATTTTTAAAGTCTTTTGATTTTTCAATGTTGTTATTTGTTGTTTTTTCGAATTCTTCTATTGTGTTTTTATTTTGTTTGGATATTTTTTTTAGTGCATCACTTTTTTCTCTAATATTTTTTAGGATTTCGTCATGTTGTTTTTTTATTTCATCAAAATTTTTTATAGAATTTTGTGATTTTTCTATGTTGTCGTTTGTTGGTTTGAGTTCTTCTATTTTGTTTTTATTCATTTGTTCAGCGCTATTATCAATAATTTCATTAACAATTATTTCATTTTGAGATGAGTTTTCTAATTTGTGGGATCTTTGTTTAATATTTTTTAAGCTTTCCTTAAGTTTTTTCTTTTCTTCACTAAGTCTTTTTTTAGTATTTTGTAATTTATTGATTTCGTGTATTTTCCCATATTTTATTTCAATAGCATAGATAATATTACCTATTTTTGTGATATAATCAAGAATTTTATCTCTTAATATAGATATTTTTTTATTATCAGGTTTTTTTTGCACTAATACTTTATTTATATATTTTAAGAAATCATTTTTATTTTTTTCATGTTCTTGTTTTTTAATTTCAAAGGTTTCTTCGTTAAAGTTTTCATATTCATCCTTAATATTTTTTAGACAAACTTCAAATTTTCTATCGTAGTCTTCTAATGTTTTTAATATATTTTCATCGGTTTCATTTTTGTTTTTATTTTTAAGCATTTTAATATCTTCGTCGAGCTGGTTGTTAATTTTAATACATTTTTGCAAAATGATATTTCCTAGATTTATAATTTTATTATTGTTATCTATATTTTCATTAATATTTATTTTGTTTAAATTTTCTTTTTCTTTTTTTAATTCGTGATTAATATTTTGTAAATTTTCATCAAATTGTTTTTGTTTTTCATCAAAGCTTTTTTCAGCACCTTCTATTTTATTTGTGTTATCTACTTCTTTATATTTATTTTCAATATTAGAGATGACACTCTTTATATTTTCGATACAGACAATAATTTTTTGCATTAATGTCATTATTTCAGGATTATTAGGTTTTTTTTGCATTAATATATCATTTTCGTATTCTAAAAAATTTTTTCTAACTAGTTCATATTGTTGTTTTTTAACTTCAAAGGTTTCTTTGTTAAAGGTTTCTTTGTTAAAATTTTCATATTCATCCTTAATATTTTTTAGACAGGTTTCAAATTTTTTATCGTAATCTTCCAATGTTTTTAATGTGTTTTCATCGGTTTCATTTTTATTTTCTATAATTTTATTAGCATTTATGTTACCCTGAAATGGATTTTTAAATTCATTAATTTTTGGATTTTTAAATTCATTAATCTTTTCTTCTAATTTGGCAGATTCATCTTTGATATTTTTTAAGTTTATATTTTTTAAGTTTTCTTCATAGTCTTTTATTCTTTTTAACATGTTTTTATCGGTTTCATTTTTGTTTTCTATAATTTTATTATTATTATTATCTATATTTTCATTAGTATTTATTTTGTTTAAATTTTTTTTTTCTTTTTTTAATTCGTGATTAATATTTTGTAAACTTTCATCAAATTGTTTTTGTTTTTCATCAAAGTTTTTTTCAGCATCTTCTATTTTATTTGTGTTATCTACTTCTTTATATTTATTTTCAATATCAGAGATGACACTATCTATACTTTTAGTACAGATAATAATTCTTGACATTAATGTTATTATTTCAAGATTATTAAGTTTTTTCGGCATTAATTTATCATTCACATATTCTAAAAATTTTTTTCCAACTATTTTGTATTGTTGTTTTTTAACTTCAAAGGTTTCTTTGTTAAAGTTTTCATATTCATCATTAATATTTTTTAGATAGCCTTCAAATTTTTTATCATGATCTTTTAATGTTTTTAATATATTTTCATCGGTTTCATATTTAATTTTATTATTATTATCTATATTTTCATTAATATTTATTTTGTTTAAATTTTCTTTTTCTTTATTTTTTCTCTTTTTTCGTTTTTTGTTTTTTTTATTGATATTTTCATTTTGATATGGATTTTTAAATTCTTTAATTGTATTTTTTAATTCATCGAATCTGTTTTTAATATTTTTTAAGTTTTCATTAAGTTGTTTTTGTTCTTCATCAAAGTTTTTTTCAGCATCTTCTATTTTATTTGTGTTATTTGCTTCTTCATATTTATTTTCAATATTAGAGATGACATTATCTATATTTCTAATATTATCCATAATTTTATCTCTTAATATACATATTTTTTCATTATCAGGTGCTTTTGGCACTAATACATCATTCATATATATTGAGAAATTTTTTCCAAATGTTTCATATTGTTGTTTTTTATCTTCATAGGTTTTTTTGTTAAAGTTTTCATACTCATCTTTAATATTTTTTAGACAGGTTTCAAATTTTTTATCGTAATTTTCTAATGTTTTTAATATGTTTTCATCGGTTTCATTTTGATGTGGTGTTTTTAATGTTTCTTCTGTGTTTTGTTCATTAATAATTATTATGTTAAGGTTTTCGTTAAGGAATTCTTTTATTTCATTAATATTTTTTGATATACCATTATATTTATTAAATGAATTTTTATTTTTTTTGTTTTTAAAATTTAAGGCCTTTTCACAAATTTTATTAATATTTCCCAAACTTTCTAGCTGTGATATTAAGTTTTTATATTCACTATTATTATTAAAATTTTTATTTTTATTTTTATTTTTCATCGCAAGGATATTCGTTGAAAAACCTATTGTTAGCAATGCACAAAAAATTGATATTAGTTTAAATTTATTATTTCTCATTTTCCTTTTCCCTTTTTTCTACAATTTACAACAATATTTTAATATAATTTTCGAAATATGTCAACTATATATAAAAATTTAGAAATAAAAAGAAAGAAATGGTAATACTTTCTATAAAGAATAAAATCACCAATACAATAATTATAATGTATTGATGATTTTTATTTTTTTACTAGTTGTTTAAAAAATAATGTTATGTTATAAGCACTTAGAGTTATTATAGATTTTATTGTATGAGTTTGTGTTAATATTGAATTGATTTTTTTTGATTTATTATATAAATAATTTTATATTTTATATAGCTATTCTTCTATTCTTGAAATAAAATCAACTATTTCTTTAATTCTATTAAATATTTTTTTTAGTTAATAGTTCTTTCTTCTCAGATAATTTTTCTAAATTTCCAATTTTTTATGGAATATGAAATTGTTCGTCATGTTATATGCTTTACGATAGTGTTTATCGTTGCGTTCTTATTCTTCTTTTAAAATTTTTATTTCGTTTTATATTTTTAGTCCCATTCATTTTTTATTATTTTTTTATTCATACGCCAATTTTTTATTCCTTCTATTATTTTTGTTTTCCTTTCATTTTCTTTTTTTGCTTCTTTTTGTTCTAAATCATCTAGTTCTTTTTTTAGATCATCATTAGGATGTTCTTTTAATTTTTTTTCTAATTTTTCTTTAGTTGTAATATAATTTTCATAATCAAGTAATTTTTCTAAAGGTTCTTCTTTGGAACTTTCTTTGATAGGTTCTTCTTTGGAACTTTCTTTGATAAGTTCTTTTTTGGAACTTTCTTTTATAGATTCTTTTTTGGAACTTTCTTTGATAGATTCTTTTTTGGAACTTTCTTTGATAGATTCTTTTTTGGAACTTTCTTTTATAGATTTTTCGTTAGAACTTTCTTTGATAGGTTCTTTTTTGGAACTTTCTTTGATAGATTTTTCGTTAGAACTTTCTTTGATAGGTTCTTTTTTGAAATTTTCTTTGATAGATTTTTCGTTAGAACTTTCTTTGATAGATTTTTCGTTAGAACTTTTATCTATTTTAGATATTAATTTTTTTTCATTGCCATTTAAAGGCTTTTTATTATTTCTATTATCTATATAATCTTCAAAATTAATAATTTTGCCATAGATTTCATTTACTAATTTTTTTACATTTATTAATTCTTCTACATTTGTTAATTCTTTTACATTGTCATTTAAATATTTATCATTTATGGTATTTGTATAATATTCAAATTCTTTTTCTAGTTCTTTAAAATCCGAAATATCTGATTTATTGCAATCAAGATTTTTGAATTTTTCTTCATAGCCTTTTAATTTAGTGTATATTTTTGCTATTTCTTTTTTTTCAGCAATTTTATATTCAATTTTAAAAATTTTATTATAGATTTTGATAACTAAAAGTTTTTCTTCGTAATGCTGCAGCCGATGCCACCGATAACTTGTGTCTTTATATTCTTCAAATTTTCCTTTTAGTTTTTTAAAATCTGAAATATTTGAGTTATTACAATCAAAATTATCGAATTTTTCTTCATATTCTATTAATTTGTTGTCTATTTTTTTTTCTTTTTTAGCAATTTCAATAAATTTATCTTCAATTTTATGAATTTTATCATAGATTTTTTTAGATAATTCTTCTGCACAGCTATTTAAAGGTTTCACTTTAATTATGCAAGATATATAATTTTCAAATTCTTCTTTTAGTTTTTCAAAATCTGAAGTATATGATTTATAGCAATCAAAATTTTCGAATTTTTCTTCATATTTTTCTAATTCGGAGATTATATTTTTTTCTTCTTCTTCATTGTTCTTTAAATTTCTTTCATTAACTATATCGTTTAAATAATTTTCTAATGTTTTTAATTTATCATATGTTGTTTGGTTTTCTTTATTAATTTTATAAATTAAGGTTTTATTTATGTCTTTTTCTAATGTTTTTTCTTTATTGAGTTTATAGTTATTATCTTTTACTTTTTTAAAATTTAAATACTCTGATAAAATTCTAGATTTTTTATTAGTTTCAGTAAGATTAAAATTATTTTTGTTATATTCTGTTTTATTTTCATTTAAAGGACCATTGTTTTTTCTTTTTTTGAAAAAAGTTCCATAATAATCAATTGAATTGTCTATTTTTGATTTTTCATCTTCTTTTTCAAATTGGTCAAAACCATTTTCAATATTGCTATATTTTCCTATATTGAAAGGACTTGTAATAAATTTTGCATTTTCAGAATTTTTTTTAATTAGTTTTTTAATATCTTCAATGTGACGAGTGATTTTTTGTGCAAGGTCAAATTCTTCTTCATTGTAATAATTATCAGACTCTAATCTTTCGTTGTCATATTCTTTAAAATCTTTTTTTAATTTTTTTAACTCCTTGATATGTTTATCATCATAAATTGCTTTTTCAAATTTATCATGGAATTCATTTAACTTTGTATCTATGTTTGATTTTTTATTTTTATCATATTCTTTAGTTAGTTTTTCAATTTTAGCAAGGCCATTTTCTTTTATTTGGTCTACTAATAAAAGTTCATATTCATTAAAATCTTTATCTTCAAGTCTTTTATTATGATATTTTCCATATTCCTCTTTTAATTTTTTTAACTCCTTGATATGTTTATCATCATAAGTTGCATTTTCAAATTTCTCATAGAATTCACCTAAAGTTGTATCTACGTTTGATTTTTCATCTTTTTCTACTTTTTCTAAGTCATATACATAATAATCATCATCATAATAATATGGTTCTTCAAATTTATCATCGGGTTTATTTAAAGTTGTATCTATGTTTGATTTTTTATTTTTATCATATTCTTTAGTTAGTTTTTCAATTTTATCAAGATAGGGTACTATGAATTGTTCTGCAAAATCATATTCTTCGTCATTGTAGCTATTGTTTGAATTTACTCTTTTTTCAATATATTCTTCATATTCCTTTTTTAATTTTATTAAATCCTCGATATGTTTATCATCATAAATTGCTTTTTCAAATTTATCATGGAATTCATGTAACTTTGTATCTACGTTTGATTTTTTTTTTTCAAATTTATCATGGAATTCATGTAACTTTGTATCTACGTTTGATTTTTTATTTTTACCATATTCTTTAGTTAGTTCTTCAATTCTATAAAGATAGCTATCGAAATTTTTGTCTTCTACAAATTGAAGTTCTTCGGTATTGTAGCCGTTGTTTAAATGTATTCTTTCATTAATATATTCTTCATATTCATCTTTTAATTTTATTAAATCCTCGATATGTTTATCATCATAAATTGCTTTTTCAAATTTATCATGGAATTCATGTAACTTTGTATCTACGTTTGATTTTTT
>CACXZI010000043.1 GCA_902772105.1 Oscillospiraceae bacterium
ATCAAAATTTAAATAACCAATAATCTATCACTCGCCATACCATTTAATCTAATTTTCATTCCGTTTTAAATTTGCTATTACTTTAAATTAATCACTCGCCAAAAAATTTTATTAAACCTTCTAAACCTGCTAAATCCTTTTCCAGTACGTAGATAGTTTAATATTACTTTAAATATATCACTCGCCATAAAGTTTTAAGAAACTTCATTTAAACTGCTAAACTAGGTTTTAAGTTTAATCAAAATTTAAATAACCAATAATCTATCTATCACTCGCCATAAAGTTTAATAAAACTTCATTCGGCCTGCTAAATTCTTTTTTCATTACGTAGAAAGTTTGATTTAACTTTAAATAAATCACTCGCCATACCATTTAATCTAATTTCTAAACCTGCTAAACTAGGTTTTAAGTTTAATCAAAATTATAAATAACATAATAAATCTTTAAATTTTTAATTATCTCTTGCTATATAAAAATAACCTAAAATCACCTATCCCTTTTCACCACAACTCTATCCATCTACTATAACTAATTCATATCATTAAATTATATTCTATACAAAATAAAAAACTAAACCATTAATACATAAAAATAACTCAAACCAAACTTATATCTTAAATTTATAAAACTCTACATAATAATCGATTGCTTCTCTGCTTTTTTATTTATATCAAAAACATCAATATCTTTCATACTTTTATTAACACTAAGACTATATGTATATGCTTTTGCTGTGTCAAGACATGTTAAACAAGGAATAGAAAGCTCAACAGATTTTCTTCTAATTTTAACACTATCAGATTCTTGCAATTTCCCCTTGTCCGAAGTAGATATAACCAAATCAACCTCTTTGTTTTCAATTAGTTTAAGTGTTGAATTTTCGTTTTCATGCGCTTTAAAAACCGCTTCACACTCAATCATGTTCTTTGTTAATATATCAGCAGTTCCAGCCGTTGCATATATTTTAAACCCCAACTCCTTAAACTTTTTAGCAAGAGGTATTATTTCTGCTTTGTCTCTATCTTTAACAGTTATTAAAACCCCTTTCTTATCTTTATAATTCATATTATATCCAGCAGCTAAAAGCCCTTTAAATAAAGCATCAGAAAAATTTTTAGCAATCCCTAAAACTTCACCAGTTGACTTCATCTCAGGCCCTAAATGAACATCAACATTATTTAATTTCTCAAAACTAAAAACAGGAACCTTAACAGCAACATATTCTTTATTTTTAATTAAACCTTCACCATATCCAAAATCTTTTATTTTTTCTCCAAACAAAACCCTGGTCGCTAGTTCAACCATAGGAATATTAGTAACTTTACTAATATATGGAACAGTTCTTGAAGAACGAGGGTTTGCTTCAATAATATAAACCTCATCATTATGTATAACAAACTGTATATTCAAAAGCCCTTTAACCTTTAAAGCAACAGCAATAATTTTTGTATATTTAACTATTTTATCTACTATTTTTTGCGAAAGATTTTGCGAAGGATATAAAGAAATAGAATCTCCTGAATGAACTCCTGCTCTTTCTATATGTTCCATAATTCCAGGTATTATGCAATCAAATCCATCACATATAGCGTCTACTTCAGCTTCTATTCCTGTTAAATATTTATCTATTAAAACAGGGTTTTTAATCTCATTAGTTGTTATTATTTTCATATATTCCATAACATCTTCATCACTATATGCAATTGTCATATTCTGCCCGCCCAAAACATAAGATGGCCGCAAAAGAACAGGATATTTTAAAAGATTAGCAGCTTTAATAGCCTCCAAAACAGAAAACACGCTATATCCTTGTGGACGAGGAATTGAAAACTTTTCTAATAGTTCATCAAACCTTTTTCTATCTTCCGCTATATCTATTGAATCTGACGATGTTCCTAATATCTTTATATTATCTTTATTTAACTTTTTAGCAAGTTTAATTGCTGTTTGCCCTCCAAACTGAACAATAACCCCAATAGGCTTTTCTGTTTTTATTATGTTTTCAACATCCTCCATCTGAACAGGCTCAAAATATAGTTTATCTCCTGTGTCAAAATCTGTTGAAACTGTTTCTGGATTATTATTGCAAATAATTGCTTCAAAACCTAGCTTTTTTAGTGCCCAAATGCAGTGAACACAACAATAATCAAATTCAATTCCTTGCCCTATTCTAATTGGCCCAGACCCTAAAACTAAAACCTTTTTTTTATTCTGCTTTTTCATTTCATCTAGCTCTTTTGCTTCGTTGTCTTCTTCATCTGTTGAATAAAAATATGGAGTGGTTGCCAAAAATTCAGCAGCGCAGGTGTCCACCATCTTAAAACACGGCTCTTTTTTAGTTTTAATCTTTTTCCCCGTTAACTTCTCTATTGTTGAATCTAAAAAACCAATATTCTTTGCTTTTATATATATATCTTCTTCAACAAACTCTAAATCTTCTTCTTTTAATTTTTCTAAAACTTTTTCCATCTCTGCAAGATTTTTAAGCCCATTTAAAAACCAACAATCTATTTTTGTTATATTCTCTATATTGGAAACACTAATCCCTCTTTTTAGCGCTTCATAAACCAAAAATATTCTCCTATCATCAACATCCTTTAGCCTATTTAAAATTTCTTCATCCTTTAAAATTCCAAATTCTTTTAGGGTTGGGGTTTCTTGGTTTATTTCTGCCCCTCTTATTGCTTTCATTAATGCTTGTTCAAAATTTGGCCCTATGCTCATAACTTCACCTGTTGCTTTCATTTGAGGCCCAAGCGATCTATTTGCATATATAAATTTATCAAACGGCCATTTTGGAAATTTAACAACAACATAGTCAAGTGCTGGTTCAAAGCATGCATATGTTTTTTTTGTTATCTCATTTAAAATTTCATCTAAAGCAAAGCCAATAGCAACCTTTGTTGCAACCTTTGCAATTGGATATCCTGTTGCTTTTGAAGCAAGAGCCGAAGACCTTGAAACCCTAGGGTTAACTTCAATTACAGCATATTCAAAAGTTTCTTTATTAACAGCAAATTGACAGTTACATCCACCACTCACATTAAGCTCTTTAACAATTTCAATTGAAGCAGACCGCAAAATTTGATATTCCTTATCAGACAAAGTTAAACACGGCGCAACAACTATGCTGTCTCCTGTGTGAACCCCAACTGGATCTACATTTTCCATAGAACATATTGTTATTGTGTTTGAATTAGAATCTCTAATTAACTCAAACTCAATTTCCTTCCAACCAGCAACAGATTTTTCTATTAAAACCTGACTTATTGGTGAACAAATCAATCCATTTTTAACTATTTCTAAAAATTCTTCTTTTGTTGTTGCAATTCCGCCTCCTGTTCCTCCTAATGTGAAAGCTGGCCGAATAACAACCGGAAGCCCTATTTTTTCTAAAACTTCTTTCGCTTCTTCTTTTGTTGTTGCCACTGCCGATTCTATCACAGGCTGCCCTATTTTTTTCATGGCCTCTTTAAACTGGTTTCTATCTTCCGCCTTTTTAATTGTTTTTATATCAGCTCCTAAAAGTTTAACATTGTTTTGTTCTAAAAAGCCCTCTTCAGAAAGCTCCATAGCAAGGTTTAAAGCAGTTTGACCTCCAATTATTGAAAGCAAACTATCTGGTTTTTCTATCTCTATTATTTTTTTTATTGTTTCTTTCGTAAGCGGCTCTATATATATATGATCTGCCATAAACCTATCTGTCATTATTGTTGCTGGGTTTGAATTAACAAGAACAACCTCTAAATTTTCTTCCTTTAATGCTTTTAGTGCCTGCGTTCCCGCATAATCAAATTCCGCCGCCTGCCCTATTATTATAGGCCCCGATCCAATAACCAAAACCTTCTTTATCCCTTCTAGAACTGCCATAAAAACCATTTCCTTCCTTTCATTACGTAGATAGTTTGATTTAAATTTTAGTAGGTCACTCGCCATAAAGTTTAATCTAATTTTAAGACCTGCTAAATTCTTTTTCAGTACGTAGATAATTTGATGTTACTTTTAAGTGGGTCACTCGCCATACCATTTAATAAAACTTTACTTGGCCTGCTAAATTCTTTTTCAGTACGTAGATAGTTTGATTTAACTTTAAATAAATCACTCGCCATACCATTTAATCTAATTTTAAGACCTGCTAAACTAGGTTTTTAGTTTAATCAAAATTTAAAAAACCAATAATCTATCACTGTAAAATTTAATATAATCTTTCTTCTACTGCTAAACTAATTTTAAATACGCAAAAAATTTAACATTAACCATATTCCATACCTCTTTATAAATTTATGTTAAACTTTTTTCCATTATAAAACTTATTCACATAATAACCACCTTTTTCATTACGTTTTTTTCATTACGTAGATAGTTTGATTTAAATATTTAGTAGGTCACTCGCCAAAAAGTTTTAAGAAACTTCATTAGGCCTGCTAAATCCTTTTTCAGTACGTAAATAATTTGATATTACTTTTAGTAGGTCACTCGCCATACCGTTTAATAAAACTTTCATTCCGTCTTAAATTTGCTATTATTTTAAGTTTATCACTCGATGGGAAGTTTTATCAAAATTTATAATCGCTACGGCCTGCTAAATCCTCTTTCAGTACGTAGATAATTTAATATTACTTTTAGTAGGTCACTCGCCAGAAAGTTTAACCTAACTTTCATTCCGTTTTAAATTTGCTATTACTTTAAATTAATCACTCGCTGGAACGTTTAATCTAATTTTAAGACCTGCTAAACTAGATTTTTAGTTTAATCAAAATTTAAATAACCAAACTAATAATCATAACACATAAATTATTTTAAAGTTTATCTAGTAATTTATAAAACCACAACCAAATCACTACCCAACATTTTAATATATTTTTCCAATAAAACTCTAACAAAAATATATATAACAATTAATTTCACAATAAATTAATCATAATCAACCACCCACCTTTACACTTTCCCTCCTTTTATTTCAGCTCTCTCCTCTAAATCTTTCGGACGAATATAGTTCTTCTCAACCAATTTAAATGTTTTATAATCCACCCCTTTAACCTTTTTTATATTTTCTTTTAACTCTTCTATTGCTTTTTCACATTCTTTCTTTATTCCTTCGTTAGTTTTTTTCATATAAGCTTCACCTTTTTTTATTTCTTTATTTATTATTCTAACTATTTCTTTTTTATTTTTTTCAAACACTTCTTCTGTTATTTCAACTTTGTCTAAATTGCTTAAAACCTTCTTGAAAAATCTATAAAAAGATTCACCAAAACTTAAATATATAAAACCTTCATTATCATTAAATACAGAATCATTAGCTAAACTACTTAATATGTAACCTAAAATATCTTCTTTTCTATTTTCTATAACCTTAAAATCCCATCTTTTATCTTTTTTTATTTCGTTTATAGTATAATCCACAGCCTCTTTTATTTTAGAATAAATAACCATAAGCTTTTCTGTGTCACCCTTAACTTTTTTCTTCATCTCTTCAGAATCTTTAAAAGAACATTTAAGTTTTCCAGAAAAACCTTTTTTATCTTCCCTAGCAACTTCATTCAAACTATTTTCACTGCCAGCAAAAACATTTAAACTAAAACTAAAAACACTAATAATTCCTAACAATAACCCAACTAATTTTATTTTTTTCATTTTAATTTCCTCCTACTTCCTTTTATTTTTTTCTACTAATTCTAAAAATCTATCAAACAAAAAATTTGTGTCTTTCGGCCCTGCAGATGCTTCTGGATGAAACTGAACAGAAAAAGCAGGGATTTTTAAATATTGGAGTCCTTCACATGTTTTATCGTTAACATTAATATGCGAAACTCTTGCTATATCTTCTTTAACAGAGCTAGAAACAACACAATAACCATGATTTTGAGAGGTTATTTTAATTTTATTAATATCTAAATCTAAAACAGGTTGGTTTGCTCCTCTATGACCATATTTTAGCTTCTCTGTTTTAAACCCGTTGCAAAGTGCCAAAAGCTGATGCCCCATACATATTCCAAATATCGGAATATTTAATTTTTCTATTTCTTTTAAATTTTCAATAACGTCTTTGTTGTCTTCTGGGTCACCAGGCCCGTTAGAAAGAACAATTCCATCCGGCTTTATTTTTTCAATATCACTTTTGGTTGCATTATATGGCAAAACAAAAACCTTTTTAAACCGCTTTTTTATGTTTTCAACAATACTCTTTTTAATCCCAAAATCAAAAACACAAATTTTTAAATCTTTTGCTCCTTCACAGCTGCTATCTATTTCTTCAATAGCTTTTGTTGAAGTTATTTTAATTGCATCTTTAATTTTAAAATTTTTAATTTCTTCTAAAAATTCT
Source organism: Oscillospiraceae bacterium (assembly GCA_902772105.1). Taxonomy (GTDB): domain Bacteria; phylum Bacillota; class Clostridia; order Oscillospirales; family Ruminococcaceae; genus RUG12519. The sequence continues at coordinate 6,329 of CACXZI010000043.1, forward strand.
TCTTTGTTTTTGATATTTTCTGTTGTTATTGCTCCATTTAAAACCCCGTTTTCTCTGATTTTTTTTGTTAATTTTCTTGTGTCTAACCCTTTTATTCCAACCACTTCGTTTTTTAAAAGCCAACTATTTAAATTTTCTTCATTTTCTGTGTTAGAAGGAGTTTCACATAAATTTTTCACTATATATCCATTAACCCAAGGTTTTTTCCCTTCGTAGTCTTTTATATTTATTCCATAATTTCCAACCAAAGGAAAGGTTTGAACAACAATCTGCCCAAAATAACTAGCATCGGTTAAAGTTTCTAAATATCCTGTCATGGACGTGTTAAAAACAATCTCCCCAATTGTTGTCCCTTCCTTCCCTATGGATTTTCCAACAAACTCTGTTCCATCAGCCAAAATTAATCTAGCAGTTTTTTCAGAATCACTAAACATACCAAAACTCCTTTAAACTTAGAAAAATTAAATATATTTATTTATTTCATCTCGCATTGCTATTGCAGCATCTCTTGAAGCATTTGCAAAATCTTTTTCAGAATAGTTTTTTTGCTGCCATGCGCATAAAATTTGCCTTGAATTGTTTATTATAGCTCCTTTTCCTTCTTCAAACGCATATGAAACATCCAAAGCATTAGCCCCTTGAGCACCATACCCAGGAACCAAGAAAAAAGTGCTTTTCAATTTTTTACGCAAAAGTTTTAATTCTTCTTTTTGAGTTGCTCCAACAACAGCTCCAATTTTTTGATAGCCATATTTGCCTATTGTTTTCTCCCCAAAACTTTCACATATCTTTGCAACCTTTAAAAATATCTCTTCCCCATTTTCATCCTTTATGTTTTGTATTTCATTTGAAGAAGGATTTGACGTTTTTAGAAGAACAAAAATTGTTTTGTCATATAACATACAATCTTCTAAAACTGCTCTTAATGTGTCGCTCCCTAAATATAAATTAACGGTTAAGCTATCGCAACAAAACGGAGAATATGGTTTATCAAAAAGTGTCGTTGTTGAAAGATATGCTTTAGAATAAAATTCCATGCTACTTCCTATGTCGTTTCTCTTTCCATCGAATATAACATACATTCCATTTTGTTTTGCATATTTTGCTGTTGCTCTTAGTGCCTTAATCCCGCCCACTCCGAATGCTTCATAACAAGCCATCTGAAGCTTTATTGCAGGAACAATATCTTTTATAGCATCTATTATTTCTTTATTAAACCTAATAATAGCATAAGAAATAGCTTCTTCTTCATCTTGAAATTTTGAAATTGCTTCCTTTAAAATAAACTGTGGGATATATGTAATTCTTGTATCTAACCCAACAACCGTTCTATTATTAAATTTTTCTATTAAATCAATTAATCTATCCAAAGCCTTTTCTCCTTTTATTCATGTATTAATTCCCCACCGCAAAATGTTTTTAAAACCTTGCCTTTTAAAACTTTGCCTATAAATGGCGAATTTTTGCTCTTTGAAATAAAGTCTTTTTCTTTAACTTCAAAGCTTTTATTTATGTCCACCAAAACCAAATCTGCATCATAACCAATTTCTATTTCTCCTTTATTTTTTATATTTAAAATTTTTGCAGGGTTTTTAGAAAGAATTTTTGCTATAAAAGAAAGAGATGTTTTTTTGTTATGATAAAAATTTGTTAATGTGGAAGAAAAAAGAGTTTCTAGCCCAATAACTCCATTTAGTGCTGTTTTAAAATCTTTTTTGTTTTCTTTTTCATGAGGAGCATGATCGGTTGCTATACAATCTAATGTTCCATCTAATATGGCATTTTCAACTGCAGCTCTATCTTCTTTTTTTCGAAGTGGTGGGTTCATCTTAAAATTTGGATCTTTTCCTTTTGCATCTTCTTCTGTTAACATAAAATAATGCGGCGCTGTTTCTGCTGTTATTTTAACTCCCATTTCCTTTGCTGCTTTAATTAACATAATGCTGTCTTTAGTGCTAACATGACATATATGAACCGGGCAATTTGTTAAAAGGCAAAGTGCAATTGTTTTTGCTATTGCAACAGATTCAGAAGCTTCATCATCTAAAAGAAAGGTGTCTTCACAGTGAGATAAAATAGGAATATTAATCTTTTTTGCTTCTTCCATTGCTTTTTTAAACAATTTAGAATTTTCAACAAAAAATCCATCATCCGAAAACCCAAAAACTTTTGAAGAAAGTTCCTTAAAATTAACTAGTTCTTTTCCTTCAAGATTTTTGGTTATTGCAGCAATTGGGAATATGTTAATTTTTTCTTTTTTTATTTTTTCTTCTAATAATTTAAAATGTTCTAAAGAATCTATAACAGGTTTTGTGTTTGCCATGCAACAAAGAGAAGTGACTCCTCCTTTTGCTGCTGCTTTTGCCCCAGTTTCAACGGTTTCTTTTTCTAAAAAACCTGGATCTCTAAGATGCACATGAACATCAAAAAAACCAGGCATACAAAAAAAACCATCTCCATTAACTAAAACAGAATCTTTTTCGTTTAAACTTTCTCCTATTTTAGATATCTTTTTATTTTCTATTAAAATATCTTTTTTCTTAACACAATCATCAAAAACAACATTAGAATTTTTAATTAAAACTTTCATTAAAAAACCTCAAAACAAAATTTCATAAAAAAATTGCAAACCCAAAGTTTTGCAACCACCTAAAAACCTAATTAATTATATAATAAAAATTTGAATTTGTCTAGTTTTAGTTTAATATATTGTTTTTTACAAAATTTTGCTGAAAACTAAAATAAAAAATTTTAATATATTTAGATACCAAAAAATTCACCTAATAACTAACTATCTAGTGTGCCCATTAAATTCTATTAATAACAATAAAATGCACATTAAAATTAAAATAAAATAAATAGTTAATGTTATAGGATATATTAAAATTATATCAATCAACTGATTATAATCCATTTAAAAACCCTTAAAACATTGTTAAATTTATAGCAAATAAACTAATAAGAATCTAATAAAACCTAAAACCTAATTTAAAATGTTTAAAAAGTTTTATTAAATTTTCTGGCGAGTGATATATTTAAAATAATAGCAAATTTAATACGTGATAAAAGTTAGGTTAAACTTCCCGGCGAGTGACCTACTTAAAATTAATATCAAACCAACTACATACTGAAAAAATATTTAGCAGGCCGTAGTAACTGTAAATTTTAATAAAACATTCCAGCGAGTGATAAACTTAAAATAATAGCAAATTTAATACGTGATAAAAGTTAGATTAAACTTTATGGAAAGTGATGAATTTAAAATAGGATTTAGCAGGGCAAATAAAATTTAATAAAATTTTTTGGCGAGTGATATATTTAAAATTATATCAAACTTTCTACGTAATGAAAAAATTTAAAATTAGTATAGATTATCTTTATTTAATTTTGTTAAGAACTACGTATTTTAATAAATTAACAAAATAATAAATACAACCACTAAAATATGGTATAATAAAATTTTAGGAAATATTAAACGCGATAAAAAAACTTAATGCCTTTAAATAATAACAATTTTATTTTTAATATTTTTAATTTTTGGAAATAATTTAAATGTTTTTGCAAAAAAAGAAATTAGTTTCTATTTAGATTATTTTTTTGACGATGGCAGTATGAACGAAAAATATTATGGAAAAATGCCTATTAAAAATGAAGATATGCTAACCCCAAAAGAAAAGAAAAAATTTAAAAATAAAACGAATGCAAATCATGCACTAGCTTTATATACTTTAGCAAATTGTTCCATTAAAAAACTAGAAAAGAAAAATTATGAAATATCAAAAAAAGAGAAAAAAGAAATTTTAGGCTGGTTTATGCGCCCTTTAGTGGAACCAAACTATATGTTAAAACACATAAAACCTAGTGGTATACAATATTTTTGTATTAATGAAAAAGAATATGATATTTTAAAAAAGGTATTAAAAATTTTAGATAAAACCAAAATAACAAAAAATATGTTTAATAAAAGCAAAGAAGAAGCTTTAAATGAAATAAGAAAAGAATTAAAAATTAAAGAAAAATTAAATAAAACAATAGCAGTTAGGCCAGATTTATTTAAAAAACAAAGTGATGGATCTTTTATGCCAAAAAAAGATTGGTTTAAAGATGAAAGTTTAAAAAACAAAACTTCAATTGTTCCAACCGAAGAAGAAGCAGAAATTTTTAAAGATCAAAAAGGAATAAACATACTAAAAAACAACATAAAAGAAGTTGAAAAAACAACATATAGAAAAGTTAAACTAGCATCCAAATCATTTAAATATAAAAAAGTTTTAAGAGATAGACATATTTTTATTAAAAACAAAGATGGCACAACAAAAGAGATAGAATAAAATTTTTTTAAATTTAATTAAACTAACCTTTTTATTAAACAACATATAGTTGATAGCAAAATTTTAGTTTTATAAATTTTTAAAATAATTTATTATTAAGCAATTTTAATATATTTTTATATAAATTTATTTTTATCTATTTAAATTTTAGTAAAACATTAAACCAAGTTTAGCAGGCCGAATAAATTTTTATAAAATTTTTTGGCGAGTGATGAATTTAAAATAATAGCAAATTTAATACGGAATGAAAGTTTTATAAAACATTCCAGCGAGTGACCTACTTAAAGCTAAATCAAACTATCTACGTAATGAAAAAGAATTTAGCAGGCCAAATAAATTTTTATAAAATTTTTTGGCGAGTGATAAACTTAAAATAATAGCAAATTTAATACGTGATAAAAGTTAGGTTAAACTTCCCAGCGAGTGATAAACTTAAACCTAAATCAAACCAACTACATACTGAAAAAGAATTTAGCAGGCCGAACAAATTTTTATTAAACTTCACGGCGAGTGACCTACTTAAAATTATATCAAACTTTCTACGTAATAAAATCATTTGAAAGCCCAAAATTTGTTAGATAGAAAATTCAAAGGGGTGCATATAAAAATTTGGAGTATTGGGATATATAGATGAGATAGATTTAAAAGCTTAGTAAAAACAAAAACATTTAGAATGTATGAAAAAATAAATATAGAGCCGTAGCAGATATAAGACTTTAAAAGAGGTTTTAAAACACCATTTGTTGTTTTTTTAAAAACGAACTTATTATTCCAATAAAAAGAGTTTAAAACACTAATAACAAACCCTAATAGAGAAGCAATTAAAACCAAAATTTTGTTTTCTTTTTCAATATCTTTAAAAATAAAGCTAACCAAAAAAATTGTTCCATATGTAATAAAAAAAGAAACAAAGGTGTTTGCTAGCCCAACAATGCTAAATTTAATGAATTGTTTAAAATTTTTGTATATAGCTTTTTTCATTTAAATAACCCCTTTATTAGTTTCACCACTCCAAAAGCGAACCAGAAACTTCACTAATGTTTTCTATTTTGTTTTCAATTAACCATAAATCAAGATCTTTTAATATCTTTAGCGGGCAAAGCGGATCTTTAAAAATTGCAGTTCCAACCTGAAAAAGGCAAGCGCCAGCCATAATAATTTCTAATGCATCTTCAAAAGAAGATATTCCTCCACACCCAATTATTGGAATTTTAACAGCTTTTTTAGCTTCCCAAACCATTCTAACAGCAACAGGCAAAATAGCTGGACCAGAAAGCCCTCCAACGTTGTTTTTTAATATAGGCCTTCTTGTTTTTATATCTATCTTCATACCAAGCAATGTGTTAATTAAAGATAGCGCATCCGCTCCAGCATATTCAGCTGCCTTTGCTATATCTTGAATTGATGTAACATTAGGTGAAAGCTTAACTATTAGCAATTTATTAGTTTTTTTTCTAACAATAGAAACAACCTTTAAAACCTGATTAACATCACTTCCAAAACTAAGCCCGCCCTCTTTAACATTAGGGCAGGATATATTAAGTTCAATAGCATTAACCTTAGTTGAATTTAACTTTTCAGCCATAAAGGAATATTCATCATAATCTCTTCCTGCAATGTTTGCAATAATATTAGTGTCTTTCTCTAAAAGCCATGGAAGTTCGTTGTTAATAAAACCATAAACACCTGGATTTTCTAGCCCAACCGAATTTAAAATTCCACTAGCCGTTTCTGCAATTCGAGGAGAACTATTGCCCAGCCTTTTTTCTTTTGTTGTTCCTTTAACACTAATTCCTCCTAGTTCACTAAGAGGAACAAAGTTTTCATATTCTCTTCCATATCCAACAGTTCCTGATGCTGCTATTAATGGATTTTTAAACTCTATTTCTTTTAATTTTGTTTTTAGTCTGTTGCTTTTCATATCTATTCTCCTTTTTTAATTAAACAATTCACAATATAAAAACCATTAAACATATAATAACATATTTTTTATATTTAAATAATTAAAAATATAAAAAAAGCTACCGTTAATTAAAAACAGTAACTTTTTGTTATTTAAAATTTTTGTGACTTTTAAGTTATTTTCTAGTCTATTAATCTATATATTTTGTTCTTTATCATATTCTAAGTTTTTTATTTCACTATTATTTTCATTACCTTTTATTTTGTTATTTAGTTTATATATATTTTGTTCTTTA
>CACXZI010000044.1 GCA_902772105.1 Oscillospiraceae bacterium
ATAAATTTTAAAGTTATGTTTTTAGAAATATAGTTTGTTATTTTGAATATCTATAAATTAATTAGTTTAAGTTGATATATTCATAAATATTGTTTAGAATTTTGTTGTGGTTGAATTTTAGATAGGTTTAATAGTTTTATAAAATAAGTTTATTATTAATTGATAAAATTTTTAATATTTGAAAAATATAAATTTTGTTTTAAAAATAAAAAATTATAAACTAGAAAAGTTTTAATAATGTTTTTATTTTGATTTTTTTATAAATTTTAAAGTTATGTTTTTAGAAATATAGTTTGTTATTTTGAATATCTATAAATTAATTAGTTTAAGTTGATATATTCATAAATATTGTTTAGAATATTGTTTAGAAATTTGTTGTGGTTGAATTTTAGATAGGTTTAATAGTTTTTTAAATAAGTTTATTATTAATTGTTAAAAAGGGAGAAAATATGAGAAAAAGTATTTGTGTTTTAGGGAGCACTGGTTCTATTGGAGTTCAAACTTTAAAGGTTTGCAAAAATTTGAATATTAAGGTTTTAGGGTTGGTTGCTAACAAAAATATTGAACTTTTAGAAAAACAGGCAAGAATTTTTAAACCAAAAATTGTTTGTGTTAATGATGAAAAATTTTATAGACAGTTAAAAGAAAATTTAAAAGATACTTCGGTGGAGGTTGTTTCTAAAAAAGAAGGAATTTTTAAGGTTTGTTGTTTAAACTGTGATATTGTTTTAAATGCTATTGTTGGGGTTGCAGGGCTTTTGCCAACTGTTTTTGCTCTTGAAAATAGAAAAGATGTTGCTTTGGCTAATAAAGAAACTTTGGTTGTTGGGGGAGAAATTGTTAAAAAAATTGCAAAGGAAAATGGTTCTTCAATTTTGCCGGTTGATAGCGAACATTCTGCAATTTTTCAGTGTATTAAAGGGAATTCTGAAAAAGAGGTTAGAAAGATTATTTTAACCGCTTCTGGGGGGCCGTTTTTTGCAAAACCATTAGAATTTTTAGAAAATGCAACTGTTAATGATGCTTTAAAACACCCAAATTGGAATATGGGAGCAAAAATAACAATAGATTCTGCAACCATGATGAATAAAGGGCTTGAGTTAATTGAAGCTGTTCATCTTTTTAACAAAAGCCCAAAAGATATTGAAATAGTTATTCATCCACAAAGTGTTTTGCATTCTGCTGTTGAATTTGTTGATGGAGCTATTATAGGGCAGTTTTCAAAGCCAGATATGAAGATTGCAATTCAATATGCTTTAACATACCCTAAAAGAGTTGTGTCGAACATTAAAAGATTTTCTTTTATAGAGCAGCAAAATATTAGTTTTTTCAAGCCAGATTATGAAAAGTTTCCATGCTTAAAATGTTGCGAAGAAGCAATAGAAAAAAAAGGATTATTTCCAACTATTTTAAACGCTGCAAATGAAAAAGCTGTTGAATTATTCTTAAAGGGGAAGATTAAATTTTTAGATATTAATAAAGCGGTTGAAAAAGCTTTAGAAATTAAACATATTAATGAAGATTTAACAATAGAATCTATTATAAAAACAGATTTTTATGTTAAAGAATATATACATAAATATTTAGAAGAAGAGATAATGAATATAAAGAAATAATAAATTCAGGAGTTTTTTATGTTTGTTTTAACTACTATAGTTTTGTTTGAAATAATAATTCTTGTTCATGAATTTGGGCATTTTTTTGCAGCTAAGATATTTTCTGTTGAAGTTAAAGAGTTTTCAATAGGTTTTGGACCATGTATTTTAAAGTTCAAAAAAAAGAATACTTTATATTGCTTGCGCGCGTTTTTTTTTGGAGGATTTGTTTCTTTTAAAGACGAAAAAAAATATTTAAAGGTTCATATTTTAAAAAGAATTGCTATTGTTTTGGCAGGGCCTTTTGTTAATATTTTTTTTGGAATGTTGTCTATATTTTTGGTTTTTATGGTTCAAGGGCAATTTAATTCGACGCAGGTTGGGCAGGTTTTAGAATTTTGTGATGGAGTTAAGGTTGGGGATGAAATAAAAAAAATTAATGGAAAAAATGTTCTTTGTGCGAATGATTTTATGTTTGAGCTACATAAACTTCCTTTAAATAAACCTATTAATTTAACAGTTAAACGAAATAAAAAAATAGTTGAAGTTTTAAATGTTGGAAAGGTTTTTAAAGAAAATGAAAAAGAAAATAGAGTTTTGGGTATTTCTTTAAAACAGCAAAAAATAAATTTTTTAAGTGGGGTGGAGCAAAGTTTTAGAAATTCTTTGTTTTTTATAAAGGTTGTTTTTAGCTCTATTGTTGATATTTTCACTGGCAGTATATCTATAAAAGATTTTTCTGGGCCGGTTGGCATGGTTAAAGTTGTTGGAGAGGCAGAAAAACAAGGGTTTTTGCATTTAATATTTTTGTTTGCTGCTTTGTCTATTAACATCGGGGTCTTTAATTTATTCCCATTTTTTGTTTTAGATGGCGGGCAGTTTTTATTTTTGGTTTTTGAAGCTATTTTTAAGAAGCAAATTAATGAAAAAGTTCAGATTATTTTTAATAATATTGGTTTTTTAATTTTGATTTTGTTGTTTGTTTTAATAACAATTAAAGATATTTATATGATTTTTGTTACATGAATAAAATTAAATATTTATATTTTAGTTTTAGTAACACATTTTTAATATTTTGTTTTTAGATATATAGATAGATTTTTGATATCATAATTTAAAATATTAAATAAAATTTCATTTTAAGATTTTTAATAAGAGTAGATAAATTGATTTAAATTATTTAATATAAAAAATTCGTTAAAATAAGGGCAGTTATTAATAATAATATTATTTTAAAATTTATTTTTTGATATAATTTATTAAATATTTAAGAATGTTATTAAATAGAATATGTTCATTTATTTTAATATTATAAAAAAAATAGATTTAAAATATTAATTGTGTTTTTTAATTTTTACGAATAAATTATTTTTAACTAAAAAACTTTTTTAAATATATTAAGTAAATTTATTGTAAATATTTAAAATTATTAGAGTTCTTAATTTTATTGTTTTGATTTTGTTAATTTAAATTATTAGTTATATAACATCAAATTTTTTAATTTAAGAAAAGAAAAAACTTTATTAAATATATTTATTGTTATATAATTATTTGGTATTAAGTTTTTGGGAGGATGTATTATTTTGAGAAAAAATTTAAAGTATGTTGCTTTAAAAAATGGATTTGTTTTTGATGGAGAAAAAATATATGTGCAGTCTATGTTAAACGCTAGTTCTAAAGATGTTGAAAAAAATGTTTTACAAGCTAAAAAGTTAGAAGAATGTGGGTGTGATATAATAAGGGTTGCTGTTCCTTTTTTGGAAGACACAGAATTAATTAAAATTTTAAAAAAAAATGTTAAATGCCCAATAGTTGCTGATGTTCATTTTAGTTATAGAATTGCTGTTGAATCTGTTAAAGCCGGAGCAGACAAAATAAGGATTAATCCTTCAAATATAACAAAAGAAGAAGAATTAAAAGAAGTTGTTGATATTTGCAAAAATTTTGATGTTCCTATTAGAATTGGAGTTAACTCAGGTTCACTTGATAAAGAAATTTTAAAAAAATATGAAAATGTTAATGCTGACGCTTTAGTTGAAAGTGCTATTAAAACTGTTGATTTGTTTGAAAATAAATTTAATTTTACCAATATTGTTGTTTCTATTAAGTCTTCTAATGTTTTAGATATGATTGATGCATATAAAAAATTTAGAAATTTAAGGAACTATCCTCTACATTTAGGTGTGACTGAGGCTGGTTTAAAAGAATTTGCAGTTGTTAAATCTTCAATTGGAATTGGGTCTTTGTTAGCACAAGGCATTGGAGAAACATTTAGAGTTTCAATCACAGGGGACCCTATTTATGAGGTTGAAACGGCGCATTTAATTTTAAAAGCTTTGGGGCTTAATAAAACTGGGGTTGAAATAATAGCTTGCCCAACATGTGGAAGAACAAGAATAGATATTTTATCTTTAGCTGAAAAGGTGGAAAAAAGTTTAAGGGGTTGTAAAAAGAATATAAAAGTTGCTATAATGGGGTGTGTTGTTAATGGGCCTGGAGAAGCAAAAGAGGCAGATATTGGAATTGCAGGAGGAGATAAATCTGCTGTTTTGTTTAAAAAAGGGCAGGTTGTTAGAACATTAAAAGAAGAAGAAATTTTAAATGTTTTGTTAAAAGAAATTGAATTGATTTAGTTTTTTAAAATTTTGTTTTGGAGTTTAAAAATGGATATAAGTTTAAAAACATTAATAGGGCAGGTTGATGAAAAGTTTGAGGAAATGTTTTTTTCTCTACATAACGCTATTGTGAAAAAAATAGTTAACCACAAAGAAGAAAAAAAGTTAGAAATTTTAATTTATCTAGAAAGTTTTGTTGATTTTGATGAAGTTAAAGAATGTGAAAAATATTTAAAACAAAAGCTTTGTTTAAAAGAAGTTTGTTTAAAAGTTTTATATAGTGAAAAACTTTTTGGTTTTGATGCTTTAAAATATGTTGTTGAAAAGGCTATCTTGTTGTCTCCTATGATTGGAAATGTTTTAAAAGAATGTGAATTTAATTTAGAAGAAAAAAAACTTAAGGTTTATTTAAAGAACAAAGGTGCTAAATTTCTTTTAAAGTTTAATGCAGACAAATTGGTTAGAGACATCATTAAAGAACTTTTTGATTTAAATATTGCTGTTGAATTTTTTGAAAATGATGAAAAAAAAGAAATTAAGAATAGTTTAGAAACTAAAAAAGAAGAAGTTATTGAAAATTTAGAAGAGCAAAAAAAAAATGTTGAAGTTTTAGAACAGGATGTTTTTTTAGATGAAGACGAAAATTTTGAAGAACAAAAAATTGAAGAAGTTGTTAATATAAAAATAGAGCAAAATTTTAAATTTTTAAGAAGTGTTAGAGATATAAAAAATATTGATTTTAAAAAAAGATTTGTTGTTTTTGACACAGAGACCACAGGTTTGAATTTTAAAAATGATAGGTTAACAGAAATTGGGGCAGTTGAAATTGTTGATGGAAAGATTGGAGAAATTTTTAAAACTTTTGTTAATCCAGAAATGAACATACCGCAAAGGATAACAAAAATAACAGGAATTGATGACTCAATGGTTAAAGATGCTCCTTTGGAAGGGAAAGCTTTAAAAAGTTTTTTTGAGTTTGTTGATGGAGATGTTTTAGTTGCGCATAACGCAGAAATGTTTGATTGCAAATTTTTAGAATATACGGCAAAACGAAATAATTTAAATTTTAATTTAACTGCAATAGATACACTACCGGTTGCTAGAATGCTTTATAAAGAGCTACCTAACCATAAGTTAGACACATTAGTCGAATATTTAAAATTGGGGGAATTTAACCACCACAGAGCCTTTGATGATGCATTAATTCTATCTAAAATTTTTATTAGAATGGTTGAAGATGTTAATGGAAAAGAAAATAAAAAGTCAACCGCAGAAAAAAATTTTAATGTTGTTAAAGGAAAAGAAATTAAAATTAAACCAATAGAAATTAAAGAGGTTATAGCTCCTTTGGAAGATTGCGTTATTTGTGGCAGAATTTTTTCTTCTAATGTTCATGAATATAAAGAAAAAACAATGCATATTAGAACATATTATTTAACAGATTTTAGTGGTTCTATTGCTTTTAAAATTTTTTGTAAAGCTCAGGATGCTAAAAAATATGAGGCTTTAAAAAATGGAGTAAATGTTTTGGTAAAAGGGCCTGTTGATAAAGATAAATTTGATGGGGAACTAACATTAATTCCAAAGGATATTGTTTTGGTTCATAAAAAAGAGAAAAAAGATGATGCAGCGGAAAAAAGAGTTGAACTACATCTTCATTCAAATATGTCTGCTATGGATGGGGTTGTTGCTGCTAAAGACTTTATAAATTTAGCATATGGTATGGGGCAAAAAGCCATTGCTTTAACAGATTATGCAGTTGTTCAAGCTTTTCCAGAAGCAATTAGGGCTGTTGATGACATTAGAAAAAATGGCGGAGATTTTAAGTTAATATTTGGAGTTGAAGGCTATTTTGTTGATGATTTACAAAATATTGTTTTTGGAGATAAAAAAGCTAGTTTAAAAGAAAGAATTGTTGTTTTTGACACAGAAACAACTGGTTTAAATTTTCAAAATGATAGGCTAACAGAAATTGGGGCAGTTGAAATTGTTGATGGAGAGGTTGGAGAAATTTTTAAAACATTTGTGAACCCTAAGATGAAAATTTCTGCTAAAATAACCGAGTTAACAGGAATAGATGACTCTATGGTTTTAGATGCCCCTTTAGAAGGAAAAGCTTTGAAAAGTTTTTTAGAGTTTGTTGATGGAGCTGTTTTGGTTGCTCATAATGCTTCGTTTGACTATAATTTTTTAAAACAAACTGCAAAGCGAAATAATTTAGATTTCAACCCAACCGTTATAGACACCTTGCCGCTTTCAAAAGCGCTTTATAAAGGACTTCCTAAATATACATTAGATAGATTAGTTAAACATTTAAAACTAGGGGAATTTAACCACCATAGAGCTTTTGATGATGCATTGATTTTATCGAAAGTTTTTGTAAAGATGGTTGAGGCTTTAAAAAAAGATTATTTAATAGAAAATGTTGAAGAAATTAATGTTAAATTAAAGGGAGAAATAGACTATAAAAGGCAAAATATGTTTCATATAACAATTCTTGCAAAAAACACACTAGGGCTAAAAAATTTATATAAACTGGTTTCATATTCACATGTTGAACACTTTTTTAAAAAACCTAGAATATTAAAAAGTTTATTAATAAAACATAGAGAAGGGCTTTTAATTGGAAGTGCTTGTTTTAAGGGGGAAGTTTATGACTGTGTTATGATGGGGCAGGATGATGAAGATTTATTAAACATTGCTTCTTTTTATGATTTTTTAGAGATACAACCGGTTGTTAATTCAATAGAACTAGTAAAAAAAGAAAAGGTTAAAGATGAAGAAAGTTTAAAAGAAATTAATAAAAAAATTGTTGATTTAGGAGAAAGGTTAAATATTTTGGTTGTTGCAACTGGAGATGTTCACTATATTGAAAAACAAGAAAGTTTATATAGAAAAATTTTATTAAATTCTTTAAAGTTTGCAGATATCTCAAGCCCATTGGCATATTGTTTTAAAACAACAAAAGAGATGCTTTTTGAATTTTCATATTTAGGGGAAGAAAAGGCAAAAGAGGTTGTTGTTTTGAACACAAATAAGATAGCAGATATGATAGATAGCGATATTAGGCCGTTTCCATATGGAACATATACACCAAATATAGAAAATTCAGAAGAGATTTTGCGGGAAAAAGTTTTTGGGAAAGCAAAAGAAATTTATGGAGAAAAATTTCCTACAATAGTTGAAAAAAGAATTGATAAAGAGTTAAGTTCAATTATAAAACATGGGTTTGCTGCTTTATATGTTATAGCGCAAAAGTTGGTTGAAAAATCTGTTGAGGATGGATATTTAGTTGGTTCAAGAGGGTCGGTTGGGTCTTCTTTTGTTGCATATTTGGCGGGAATTTCTGAAGTTAACCCAATGTCACCACATTATGTTTGTTTAAATTGTCATTACAGTGAATTTATAACGGATGGAAGTGTTGGTTCTGGTTATGATTTAGAAGAAAAAAAGTGCCCTAATTGTTCTAATGTTTTAAAAAGAGATGGGCAAAACATTCCGTTTGAAACATTTTTAGGGTTTGATGGGGATAAAGCGCCTGATATAGATTTAAACTTTTCTGGGGAATATCAGTCTAAAATACACAAATACACCGAAGTTTTATTTGGAAAAGGTTTTGTTTTTAAAGCTGGAACGATTTCTTCAATAGCAAGCAGAACTGCTTTTGGTTTTGTTTTAAAATATATTGAAGATAATAATTTAAATTTAAATAAAGCAGAAAAGTTTCGTTTGGCTGTTGGTTGTGAAGGAGTTAAAAGAACAACAGGGCAGCATCCTGGAGGAATGGTTGTTGTTCCATCACAATATCAAATATATGACTTCACCCCAATACAACATCCTGCTGATGATTCTAAAAGTGAAATTATAACAACACACTTTGATTTTAACTCACTTCATGATACAATTTTAAAGCTAGACCTTTTAGGGCATGATGTTCCTACGATGTATAGATATTTAGAAAAGAACACAAATAAAAAGATTGTTGATGTTGATATGAGTGATAGAAAGGTTATTAGTTTATTCACCTCCCCAAAAGCGCTAGGGGTTGATGAAGAAGAAATATATAGCAAAACAGGAACATTAGCTTTGCCAGAAATGGGAACAAAATTTGTTCGGCAGATGTTGGAGCAAGCAAAACCTCAAAAGTTTTCTGATCTTTTGCAGATTTCAGGGCTTTCGCATGGAACCGATGTTTGGCTTGGAAATGCTCAAGATTTAATAAGTAGAGGAGTTTGCACAATAGGAGAAGTTATAGGAACAAGAGACAGCATTATGATATATTTAATACAAAAAGGGTTGGAGCCTAAGATGGCGTTTAAGATTATGGAAATTGTTAGAAAAGGGAAGGCAAAAAAATTGTTAACAGAAGAATATATAGAGGAGATGAAAAAGCATTCTGTTCCTGAATGGTTTATTGATAGTTGTATGAAAATTAAATATATGTTTCCAAAAGCTCATGCTGCTGCTTATGTTATTGCTGCTATTAGGCTTGGATATTTTAAAGTGTATGAACCGCTTGCTTATTATGCAACATATTTCACAGTTCGCGGGCAGGATATAGATTCTTCTGCTGTTGTTGAAGGCAAGGATGCTGTTAAGAAAAAAATTGATGAATTAATTTTAAAAGGCAATGAAAAAACTGTTAAAGAAAATGACACATTAGAAATTTTGCTTGTTGCTAATGAGATGCTTTGCAGAGGGTTTAGCTTTTTGCCGGTTGATTTATATTTGTCTCGCGCGTTTGAATATATTATTGAAGACAACAAAATTAGGCTTCCATTTAGTTCTTTAAAAGGGCTTGGAGAAACTGCTGCAAAAAAGTTGCAATCTTGTGCATTAGATGGAGAATATATTTCAATTGAAGATTTAGTTAGTAGAACTGGAATTTCTAAGGTTGTTGTTCAATGTTTAAAAGACATGGGTGCTTTAAAAAATATGCCAGAAACGAGTCAGATGAGTTTGTTAAATTTTTAAATTAGGAGGATTTTTATTATGGCTTTAAAGGATGAAAATATTTTAGGATTGGTTGAAAATATATCTAAATTTTTGAATACCATTCTTTTTACAGGGCTTGGTATTAAAATTGATGATTATGAAGATTTTGAAGAAATGGTTGAATTTAAGTTAGATTTAAAAAAGGATATTGAATCGAAAAATTTTAAGAAAGCACAAGAAAAATTGTTTAAAGAAATAGAAGAAAAAAACAGAAGTAATGATATATTGCGGGTTGGATGTTGGTTTTTTTTAAAGCTAAATTCGCTAGACGAAGAAACTTTAAAGGAGGGTGGTTTTTCTAAAAGAGATGTTTTTGATGGGTTAAGAAAAATAGAAGAAATAGTTTTAGGAGTTTCTTAATTTTTAAAATTAATATTTAAAGTTGGATTTTATTTTTTGTGTTGAGCTTATTAAAAAAAGTGGCAGGAAGAAATAGTTTTAAATTTGTTGAAAAGAGATGTTTTAGCAATTATAGAGGCAGGTTCTTTAAAAGTTTTAAATAAAAAATAGGAGTTTGAAGTTGCAAAATAAAGCTAAGAAGGTTTTAAAAGAAATATTTGGTTTAGTGAATTAAAAAAAGTGGCAGGAAGAAATAGTTTTAAATTTGTTGAAAAAAGATGTTTTAGCGATTATAGAGGCGGGTTCTTTAAAAGTTTTAAATAAAAAATAGGAGTTTAAAGTTGCAAAATAAAGCTAAAAAGGTTTTAAAAGAAATATTTGGTTTTAGTGAATTAAAAAAAGTGGAAGGAAGAAATAGTTTTAAATTTGTTGAAAAAAGATGTTTTAGATATTATAGAGGCAGGTTCTTTAAAAGTTTTAAATAAAAAATAGGAGTTTGAAGTTGCAAAATAAAGCTAAGAAGGTTTTAAAAGAAATATTTGGTTTTAGTGAATTAAAAAAAGTGGCAGGAA
>CACXZI010000045.1 GCA_902772105.1 Oscillospiraceae bacterium
TATATATTTAAATAGGTTTTATATGTTGTTTTTATTAAACAAAATGTTAAGAAAATATATTTTTTAATTTAAATATAATAAGACTAAAAAAGTTTTATGTTAGATTTTTTTTTAGCATATCTAAAATTTTCTTCTCTCTTCTTGAAACTTGAACTTGGGTCATGTTTAATCTTTTGGCTGTTTGACTTTGTGTTTCACCACAAAAATATCTAAAAAATATTAGGCTTCTGTCTTTTTTTTCAAGTTTTGAAATGGCATCTTTTACTGCTATTTTGTCTGTTAATTTTAAACCTTGTTCTTTAAACTCTAAATCTATTTGTTCTTCCTTTCCTTCGCTTAAATTTTGAGTTAAAGACATTGTTGGAGTGCAAGAGCATATTGCTTCTGTTAGCTGTTCTGTTGAAGTTTTTAGCTCTTTTGCAAGCTCTTTAATTGTTGGTTCTTCTTTGTTTTTGTTTATTAGTTCTTCTCTTTTTCTAGATGCTTTGAGAGCAAGTTCTTTTAAACTTCTAGAAACCTTAATGCTTCCGCCATCTCTAAAAAGTCTTTTGATCTCACCAAGAATAACAGGGACAGCATATGTTGAAAATTTAACTCCTCTATTAACATCAAAAGCATCATATGCTTTAACAAGCCCTATGCTTCCCGCCGAAAAAAGGTCGTCATATTCAATGCCTTTTCCTATGAATCTTCTAGAACAGGCATGAACTAAACCTAAATTTGAATTTATGAATTTTTCACGGTTTTCAAAATTTTTGTTTTTTAAAACCGTTTGTTTAAAGTTTTTATTAATGTTACCGTCGTTCCTTTCCCAATTTTTGAAATAACCTTTAATTTATCCATAAAGCTTTGCATTACGGTGAATCCAAGGCCACTTCGCTCTCCTGTTTTGCAGGTTGTATACATTGGTTCTTTAGCTTTATCAACATTTTCAATTCCACATCCTTTATCTTTGATTCGTATGTATATTGTTTTGTCATCTAAGATTTTGGCGTGTATATAAATCGTTCCAATTGTGTTTTCATAACCGTGGACTATTGAATTAGTGACTGCTTCAGAAACGGCTGTTTTAATGTCGGATATTTCATCAACTGTTGGATCTAGCTGTGCAAAAAAAGATGCAACGGCAATTCTAACAAAACTTTCATTTAAAGACTTGCTTGGAATTTGAAGTTTCATTTCATTTTTTACCAATATAATCACTCCTTTTTGGTTTATTTGTTTTTTCTATTACTGCAAGCCTATCAAAGCCAGCTAAACTCATAACTTTTTTTATTTGTGGAGAAGGGTTTATTATTTTTAAATTCCCTCCAAAATATTTCATCAGTTTATATCTACCCATAACAAGCCCAATTCCAGATGAATCCATAAAGGTTATTTGGGTGAAGTCTAAAACTAAAAGTTTTGGATGGATGCTTTCAATTTTGATGTCTAACAAAGAGCGGATTTTTGCTGCTGTGTGATGGTCTATTTCTCCTTTTAAAAAGGCCACTAAAGTTGAATCGTCTTCAAGTTTAGTTTCAATATCTATATTTTGATTTTGCATTTTTGCCCCCTAAAATTATTTTATATTCCTTTTTGTTTTTAAAATTTTAGAAAGATTTTTTAGTTATTTTAACACCAAAAAAGTGAAATAAATGTAAAATTTTAGTTATTTGGTTTTAAAATCAAAATTTTTTAAATATAAATATATAATTGTGAAAAATTTTTTTATATATGATATAATTTTAAAAAGAGTTTATTAATGGAGAAGTTTTATGGAAAAGATTTTAGGGGTTCGTTTTAGAACTGTAAAAAATATGACTTATTATAAAGGTGAAGAAAATAAATTTTTTTTTGGGGAAGAAATAGTTTGCAAAACCAAAAATGGAATCGAACTTGGAAATATTTCTTTTATTGGAGAATTTGATGATAATCAGTTTAAAAAGTTTGAAGTTAATGAAGAAAAAGATATTTTAAGAAAAGCAACAGATGAAGATTTAAAACAACATAAAGAAAATTTAAAATTTGAAGAACAGGCTTTAAAAATAGGAATTAGTTGCATTAAAAAACAAAATTTAGATATGAACGTTGTTGAGGTTGTTGGAACACTAGATAGAAGCAAAATAATATTTTTTTTCACATCTGATGAAAGGGTTGATTTTAGGGTTTTGGTTCGAACTCTTGCATATCATCTGCATGCTAGGGTTGAACTAAAACAAATTGGAATTAGAGATGAAGCAAAGATGGTTTGTGGACTTGGAGTTTGTGGAAGACCTTTTTGTTGTTCTAGTTTTTTAACCGATTTTAATCATGTTTCTATTAAGATGGCTAAAGATCAAAATTTGTCTTTAAACCCTAAAAAAATTTCGGGTTGTTGTGGCAAGCTTATGTGTTGTTTGCAATATGAACAAGATTCATATAACTTTTTAAATAAGGTTTGCCCAAAAATCGGTTCGGTTGTTATGAGCCCAGATGGAGAAGGGGTTGTTGTTAATGGAAACCCTTTAACCGGAAAATATCGTTTAAAATTTCAAGATCAAAACGAAGAAGAAATAGAAAGAGTTTACAACAAAGAAAGTTTAAAAATAATTAAAGAGAGTAAGCTTAAAAAAAAGAGTTCAAAGAAAAAGAAAAAAACAGAGTTATGATTTTTTTGAGTTTTAGAAAAAAAGGTGATTGTTATGTTTTTATAGTGATTTAGTTTTGTTTTTATGAAAAAATAAGGTTAATAAATAAAATATATTGATAATTGTTATTTAAAATTAGAAGATGTTATATTAATTATTAAATTTAATCTATTTTAAATTGATGATTATGTTTTAATTATTTAGTTTGGAGGTTTTTGATGTTGTGATTTTTTTATATAGTCTTATAATTATTTATAATAGAATATTAAGTTAATTGTTTTGTTAGAATTTTTATTCTTTGGGTTTTGTTATGTTTTAATTATTAGTTTTTATTTACAAAATATAAGAAAAATTTTTGTGTATTTGAATTTTATATGGTTTTAGAAAATTGTTATTAGTATTTTAGATTTTTTATTAAAATATAAATATTATTTTATTTAGTTTGGAGGTTTTTAATGTTGTGATTTTTTATCTATAAAGTTAGTTAGAATTTTTTAATTATTTTATTTTGTTAATTTAGATTTTTTATTAAAAATTAAGGTTAATAGATTGTTATTTAAAAATAAAAGTTTTATGTAATTAATTTTAAAGTTTAATATTAATGAATTACATAAAGGTGTTATATAGTAAAATATTTAAGAACATTTTTTACTATTTAGTGTGTTGTTATTTAAGTTTTAAGAAATAGAATTATTGTTATTTAGTTTTGAAATATAATCATCTTTTATTATAATTTTAGTATATTTTAAAAAGTTTAGTTTAAATTATTGTTTTATTAAATACATAAAGGAATGAAATTATAAATTTTTAGGAAATTTTTCTGGAGGTTTTTAATGTTGTGATTTTTTATTTATAAAGTTTGAGTAGAATTTTTTAATTATTTTATTTTGTTAATTTAGATTTTTTATTAAAGCTTTTATTTTAATGATGCATTTATTTAGTTATTTTAGTTTTATTAATAAAAATATTAAAAATGTTAATTAATTATTTTTTATTTAGTTTTTAAATTTTAATTTAAATTATTTAAAGTTATTTAGTTAATTATTTGAGAGGGGTATAGTATGGCTAAAGTTAATGTTGCTGTTTTATTTGGAGGAAATTCTTTTGAACACGAAGTTTCTTTGAATTCTGCTTATAATGTTATTAAAAATTTAGATAGAGATGAATTTCAGGTTTTCCCAATTGGAATAACAAAAAATGGGGAATGGTTTTTTTATTCTGGTGATATTGAAAAAATTAAAACAAAAGAGTGGGAAAAAGAAGATAATGACTCTGTTTTAATTAATTTTAATTCAAAAGGTAGTGGAATTTTGCGATGTAGAAAAGATTCCTCTTTAGAACAGGTTGAAATAGACTGCATTTTTCCTGTTTTACATGGTCAAAATGGTGAAGATGGAAGAATTCAAAGTGTTTTAGAACTTTTGAATATTCCTTATGTTGGTTGTGATTCTTTAAGTAGTGCTTTATGTATGAACAAGGTTTTAACTCATTTGGTTTTAGATTCTAATGGAATTAAAGGAACAAAATGGGAGTCTTTAAAAAAAGTTGATGTTAAAGATTTAGATGCCACTGTTAAAAATATTGGGAATAAACTTTCGTTTCCTATTTTCACAAAGCCTGCTAGTTGTGGGTCTTCTGTTGGAATAAAAAAGTGTGTGGATTTAGAATCTTTAAAAGAAGGAATTTTGTTTGCTTTTAAATATGAAGATGAAGTTATTTGTGAAGCAAATATAAATGGAAAAGAAGTTGAATGCGCTGTTTTGGGAGATGAAGAAAATATTAAAACATCTGTTGTTGGGCAGATTAAATCTTATGGAGAATTTTATGATTATGATTCTAAATATAAAGAAGATTCTAAATTAATAATCCCTGCAGAAATAGAAGAAGAAGTTTCTTTAAAAATTAGGGAAACTGCTAAAAAAGCTTTTAAAACTATGAGATGTTATGGGTTATCTCGAATTGATTTTTTTGTTACCGAAAATAATGAAATATATTTAAATGAAATTAACACATTGCCAGGGTTTACTAATATTAGTATGTATACTAAATTATTTGAAAAGAGCGGAATATTATATAAAGATTTATTAAAAGAAATTATTGGTTTAGCTTTAAAAAGAAAAAAGTTTTAAGTTGGAGGAAGGTTTATGTGCAAAAAAAAGAAGGTTGATTTATTTATTAAGGTTTGTCAAAATTTAAAAGGTGAGTCTTGCGATAGGTTTCAGTTGTTCACCACAGGAAAAATAAAAAAAGGGAAAGAAAAATACATAATAGAATATGATAATGAATATCATGGAACTTCTACAATTCTTTTAAAGGATGATGGAAGAGCAAACATAAAAACAAATGGAGATATAAACTATGTTTTAAATCTTGATAAAGAAAAAAAAACAAAGTTTAATATTAGCACAAAAGACACATTTTCAAATTTTTATGTTAACACTAAAAATGTTTTTTTTAATATTAATGAAAATGGTGGGAACATTAATTTTGAATATGATTTAGAAATTGATAATGTTGGCGGGATGCTTTCAACCAAAATAAACATAGAACTAAAAAGTTGAAATTTTAGTTAAAGAATAAATACTCTATTTTAATATAAAAGTTAAAAAATTTTAAACTAAAGATATGAACAGATTTTTTAAAGGATGAAAATTTTGAAATGCCGCAGGACTGCTATTTAGGAGAAGACATAAAAGAACATGCTAAAAATTTTGCTAAAATATATTAAGATGAATTTATGAAAAATGTTACTAGAAAGATTTATTTTAATTATTTTATCGTTTAGATATAAAATTTAAAATATTATTTTTAATATTAATTTTGAATAGATTATTAAAATGATAATGTTTTAGGGATATTTTTTAATTAAAATAAAAAGTTGAAATCTAATCTTTCAATATTGAATTAATTATTTAAAATTTTATTATTATAAGGATGTTTAAATAAAAGGTTAATTCATATAAAAGATAATTAAAAAAATTTATTTTAATTATGATTTTTTAAAGATTAAATTTAAAATATTATTTTTAATATTAATTATTGTGATTTTTAGGAAGATATTTTTAAAGATTATTTTAAAAGGTTAGATTTTTAGGGATTTTTAATTTAGAAATTTGTATTATAATTTCAGTTTTTATTTATTTTATTAAAAAAGTTTTTATATATTGTTTTATGTATTCTTAAAAGTGCAGTTAAGTGGATATTTATGTGGTTTATTAAAATATTATTTCAAATAACTAATTTTTGTTGTTATTATTAAAATATAAATTATAAATATGTTTAATTAGAACGGTAATATTTTTTGTTTAGATCTTTTTTTAAGTTGGTAAATGATATTATTTTTTTATTTACATAATTTTTTTATTGTTAACTAATTTTATATATTCATTAAAATTATTAAATATTATTTAATTAATAATATTTGATAGAAGAATTTGTTAGAAAATTTAAATTTTTATTTAAGTTTATAGTATGTCATTAAAATTAATATTTTTTATTTAGATTATTTAAAAGTTAGTGATAGTATTTTTTATTGTTTTGTTAATTTTGTATATAATTATCAAAATTTAAATATTTTATATAGTTATTTTTAGATTTGTTTAGTTTGATAAAAAAAAGAAAATATGTTATTATGGTATTGCGTAATTTGTTGTTTTTTAAATTAATAATTCAAATCAATATGTGAAAAAAAGGATGTTTTATATGGAAAAATTTAGAGTCATTAAAATATTGGGTTTAATCACAGGTCCAGTTTTTTTATTAGATGTTTCTAGTTATGCAAAAGGTAGCGGCACAAGCGCTTTGAAAACAGAACAAAAGAATGAAGCACCAAATAATGTGAAACAAAAGGATGATAATGAAATATATAATCCTGAAAAATTAGAAGAATTAGTTAGGGAAAAGGCAAAAGAATTAGAAAATCAAAAAAAGTATGTTATTGAAACAAAAAAAGATGATAATAATTTATTAGGGAAAAAAAGAAAAAGAAGTGAAGATTTTTTTGAAAATCCGAATAAGCTAACAGGGGAAGTTATTGATATTGCAGGGTTAAAATTCTATAAATTTTTAACTAATAAATATGGACAAACCTTATATATATGTGTTGAGGAACCATATAATTTATTTGTTGAAATTGGAGAATATGGATATGATGAAAGTGTAAATAAAGGGTCGATATGCTTTTCTGATGGCATTACTAGTGAATATGGTGAAATGCATTTATTGGAACATATATGTTGTAAAAAAAGTATAGATGTTGGATGGCAATCTATGAGATTTAGTGATACAAATGATGAAGTTGGTATGAATGCTTTTACTTATTATCTTGATGTGAATAATAACATTGTAGAATTTGAATTAGAATTAAAAGGGAAATCTATAGCTGATGAAGGGTTTATTAAGAATTTATCAGATATGTTGCTTGGAAAAGGAGATTTTGTTAAAAACTTTAAACATATTTTTAAAGTTGAAAAAAATCGTGTGATTTCAGAAATGAATAGGCACCAAGAAGGAATAAAAGATGGAGGAACTAACTCTATTATAGATAGTGAAAATTACCGTATTTTTCATAAAGATAGATTTGACCATGGTGGAAAATGTGATGAAGTAAAGAAATTAACCTTTGAAAATATGTGGAGATATTATAATAGAAATGTTGTTAAAGGGAAACCAACGGGATATTTTAAATATAAAAATTTAAAGGATGCTGAAAAAAGTATAGCATTGTTGAAAAAATATTATTTTGATTATAAAACAGAAGAAAATTGTAAAATGGCAAAACCAGGAAAGAAAAAGTTATATGATGATTTTATTAAATATGAAAATGTTCGTAAAGAATTTGCAGAAAAACGAGGAATATTTGAGTTAAGAACAGGAAAAGATGGTGATAAAAAAACTAAAAAGGCCCAAAATTTAGTTCAAATAGAATATAATGTATATGATTTAGATTATTTTAAAAAGGAATGTATGGAATGTTATAATGAAGAGTATTTTAATAGTTTACCTGAAATAAATGAATTAAATAAAAAGTATGGATTTAAGGGAATAAAAATTTCTGGGGATATGTCAAATGTTGTATTAAATATATATACCGACAATAGAAAAATTTTAACCGAAAAAAAATTAAAAGAAATTGAAAAAGAAATTATTGATATCATAATTGGTTACATAGATAGAAATGAAATAAAATTTGAAGATTTAATAAATGCTAAAATTTTTGAAGAAAAAAAACAGAAGATTCAAGAAAAGGATTTTAATTTTATGGACATTGCCAATAAGATTAATTTATCATATATGTTAGAAGGAAAACTATTTTCTAAAAAATATTTTAGATTTAATGAAAAAGGTGAATTAGAAAACAATCCTAAGGTGTTTGAAAAATATTGTAAAGAAAATTATACTAACATTTTAAAAGAGGTTTTAGAAAAAACTAAGAGAAGAATTTCGGTGTTTGAAAGAGAAAAAGGAGAATATGATATAATAAAAGATTTTGTTGATGATACTAGTCGTAGATATATACCAATTAAAGTTAAACCTGTTAACGGGAAAAAGAATTTTGATAGTGACGCAGAATTTGCTGTTGCACAAGGATTTTTAGAAGAAAATATAGCAAAATTAGGAAATGATAAATATAAAGGTAAATTTTATAGTAAGTTTATGACAATGAATAGAGTTTTTAATAGATTTATATTTTCACCTAAATCTAATTTAGATATAGCTAATTTTGAGGAAATTTGTAAAAATCATTTGAAAACAGATTTAAAAAATTTAAAATTAGATGATTCATATTTGAACAAAAGGATTGATATATATAAAAGTATGGTGGAAAAATATAGGCAAAGTTTGTTGTTAATTGAAAAATTGTTTAAAGAGAAACAAGATAAGATGAAAGTTTTGTTAAAAAAGAAAAAAATAACTTTTAAAGATATTAGAAAAATGAAAGAAAAAGATATAAACTATTCACTATTTTGGGAAGTATGGCGTCTTGTGAAATCAGATTATTCTGAAAAGTTAAAGTTATCTGAACAACTAGAACAATTAGATCAGGATGAAATTAAGTTAAAAGAACTGGAAAAACAAGTTTTAAATGTAACTAAAAATGATTCTACAGTTTTAAGTAAAGAAGCAAAAAAAACATTTAAAAAAGAGTTAAAAGTGAACATGAAAAAGATAGAATTTATTTTGCAATGTATTAAAAAACTATTGAAAAGAATTGTGGCAATACAAAACGTTAAGGTTAATTTAAATGGAAAACGTATGGGAATAACACCAGAATATATAAGAGCAATTATGAAGAATGTTGAATTTTTAGATTATGATAAAGTAAATGAAGAGGAGAGAAAAAAAGATTTAGAAGAAATTAAAAGTATTAAAAAGAAATTTAGAAATAAAGGTATGAGTCAAATTAAAAGTGAAATATTAAAAAATTAAAAGGAGTGCTTTAGGGCACTCTATTTTTTAAGTTCAAATAGAGCAATTAGTATATGGGAAAAAAGAATAGGTGAATTTTTTAAGTTTATTAACAGTATAATAAAAAATTTATAAAAAAAGATATTTGTTTTATATATAACGTTAGCAGCCTATTAATATATATTTATTGAAATTATTATAGATTTTAAAGTTGTGGAATTTTTCTAGGATGATATTTTTAAAATTAAAATTAAAATTGATAATATTAAATTTTAGATTAATTTATTTTTTAATTAATATGATATTTAGATGTTGGATTAATATTTGCAGTTTAAAAATTAATAATTTATTTAAATTAAAGTTAATATTTAGTTTATGTATTATTTTTTAATTAATATGTTATTTAGATGTTGGATTAATATTTGCAGTTTAAAAATTAATAATTTATTTAAATTAAAGTTAATATTTATTTTATTGTATTTTTTAATTAATATGTTATTTAGATGTTGGATTAATATTTGCAGTTTAAAAATTAATAATCTATTTAAATTAAAGTTAATATTTAGTTTATGTATTTTTTAATTAATATGATATTTAGATGTTGGATTAATATTTGCAGTTTAAAAATTAATAATTTATTTAAATTAAAGTTAATATTTAGTTTATGTATT
>CACXZI010000046.1 GCA_902772105.1 Oscillospiraceae bacterium
ATAACTATTAAATTTTTTGATTTGTTAAATAATTTGTTTTAATTTTAATTAAATATTTACTGAAAAGATTTATAACTTTTTAAAATATAATATATTAATTATTTATTATTAAAAATATTTTTAATTTGTTTTAAATAGTGTTTTTAAAATATAAATAAACAAACTAGAATTTTTTGTTTTGTTATTTTAGTTTTTAAAGTATTTTTTATTTTGTTATTATAATTTTAGAAATATCTTCTAAAATCTGACATTTTTTTGAATAATATTGCACAATCTTGCTTTTTTTTGGTATTATATTCATATGAATGAATCTCAAAAAATGGAGGAAGTATCATGAAAAGAATGAAACTTATAACAATAGCAACCTTAATTGGTGTTTGTTTGTCAACAATGTCGATGCCAACAATGGCAAGTGGGAAAAAGAGAAAGAATAAAAGAAAAGGGCATAGAGTGGAAACAGCTAATAAATTGGAAACAGCTAATAATAAGCAATCGAAAGAAACACAAGAAAATAAAAATAAAATAGAAAAAGAAGATGAAAAAGAAGATATATATGATATGGAAGAAGAACGAAAACCTGAAACAGAAATAAATATTGAAGATCAATTAGAAGAGATAGGGAATATGAAACAAAAGGAACGAATCTATAAAACAGAAATAAATAAAAATAATCAATCAAGAGAAACACAAGATAGTAAACAAAAATTAGAAGAAGATGAAAAGGAAGATATATATGATATGGAAAAAGAACGAAAACCTGAAACAGAAATAAATATTGAAGATCAATTAGAAAAGATAGGGGATATAAAACAAAAGGAACGAATCTATAAAACAGAAATTATTAATAATCAATCAAGAAAAACACAAGATAATAAACAAAAATTAGAAGAAGATGAAAAAGAAGATATATATGATATGGAAAAAGAACGAAAACCTGAAACAGAAATAAATATTGAAGATCAATTAGAAGAGATAGGGAATATGAAACAAGAGGAGCAAATTCCTAAAACAGAAATAAATAAAGAAAAATTAGGAATGATGGGTAACTTAAAAAATTATATTGATGAAGAAATATATAACGTGGTTAAAAAACAAATTGATAGCAAAATGAGCAGTCCTTTTTTTAAAAAAATAGAATTTATTGATTGCAAAGGAGATGATAAAGAAAAAATAGAAAAGATGATTGGAAATATAAATCTTATTAAAGAACAAGTTATTAATGAACAGGTAAAAGTTGTTAGAGGATTAACCATTCCAACTTCTTATGATAAAAAAAATTTAGGTGATGTTAAAAATACATCTTGCGATTTTATAATAAAGTTTATAAAAATTGTTAATTTATATTGTGATAGAATAAAAAGTTACGTTACTGAATATATGAATATTGATCATACAAAAATAGATTCGCAACCATTTAAGGATACTTTAAAAAAATGTAATGAAAGCTTAAAAATATTGATAAATGTTGTAGATGGTAAAATAAAAGAAATTAATACTTATATTAATACATATAAATCTAAAAAATCTTGTAAAATGGAGGAAAAACAACATATTTTTGCGATTAACTACCTAATTGAAAAACAAAATGAAACAAAGGAAAATCTTAAAAAATGGAATAGTGAAATTAAAGAATTATCAACTTCATCTAAAAAAAACAAGAGTGAGATTAAAGAATCAAAGAAAGAAGGAAAAGAAGATAAAGAAGAAAAAAATTTAAACAAAATTAAAGAGCCAAAGAAAGATAAAAAAGAAAATAAAGAAAATGAAAACAAAATTGAAGAATCAAAGAAAGAAGGAAAAGAAGAAAAATTAAATTTAGATAACGAAATAAAAAAATTTGATGAAGATATTAAAATTCATTTTGGGGAAGAAAAAACGTATGAAAATTTAGAAAATAGTAAAGATAAAATATCACAGATGGTTAAAAATATGGTAGAAATAAAAAAAAATATTTTTGAAAAATATACGAATTTATTTAAAGAAATACAATTTTCAGATATTGAAAATGAAGAAAAATTATGTGAATTGAAAGATAAAATCTATGATATTGTTGTGGCTTATATTAAAATCAGTAATTTATATATTAGAATTGTTGAGTTATATACTAAAGAATATAAAAATCTTGAAAACAGCATTAACCAAAAACAGAAGAAATCTTATTTTAATAATTTTTCAAGTTTTTTAGATGAATATGTAGAGTTTAAAAATATTTTATTTGATAAATTAAAAAAAGCTAAAACTTATAAAAACAACTGTAAATGTGAAAATATTAATAAAGAAAAACAAGATTTTTATTTTGAAATTATTAAATATATGATTAATAAAAAATGTGAAATGTTTGACAAAATAATTGAATTTGATCAAAAAAATTTAGCTTATTTAAAATCGGGCAAAATAGAAAAAAATTTAAACAAAATTGAAGAGCCAAAAAAAGAAGGAAAAGAAAATAAAGAAAATGAAAACAAAATTAAAGAGTCAAAGAAAGAAGGAAAAGAAAATAAAGAAGAAAAAAATTTAAACAAAATTAAAGAGCCAAAGAAAGAAGGAAAAGAAAATAAAGAAGAAAAAAATTTAAACAAAATTAAAGAGTCAAAAAAAAAAGAAAAAGAAAATAAAGAAGAAAAAAATTTAAACAAAATTGAAGAGCCAAAGAAAGAAGGAAAAGAAAACAAAGAAGAAAAAAATTTAAACAAAATTGAAGAATCAAAGAAAGAAGAAAAAGAAAACAAAGAAGAAAAAAATTTAAACAAAATTAAAGAGCCAAAGAAAGAAGGAAAAGAAAACAAAGAAGAAAAAAATTTAAACAAAATTGAAGAGCCAAAGAAAGAAGGAAAAGAAAATAAAGAAGAAAAAAATTTAAACAAAATTGAAGAGCCAAAAAAAGAAAAAAACGAAAACAAAGATGAAAAAAATTTAAACAAAATTAAAGAGCCAAAGAAAGAAGGAAAAGAAAATAAAGAAGAAAAAAATTTAAACAAAATTAAAGAGCCAAAGAAAGATAAAAAAGAAAATAAAGAAGAAAAAAATTTAAACAAAATTGAAGAACCAAAGAAAGATAAAAAAGAAAACAAAGAAGAAAAAAACAAAAATAAAATTAAAGAGCCAAAGAAAGAAGAATTAACAGTTGATGAAAATTTTAAAAACCAATTTTTAAATGACGTAAATATGTCTTTGAATGAAGCAAAACAACTTGTTGATCTTAGTGAAACCAATGATGCATATCAAATGTTATCAAAAGCATGTGAAAATGTTCATAAAATTAGGAATGATATTATTGGTGCATATGAAAAATATTTTAAAAATTTTAAAATTTTAATTTCTTATGATGGAAATAATTTAGCATATGTTAAAAAAAAGGCTTATGATATTGTAACAAATTTTATAAAAATTTTTAAATTATGTACTGATAAAATTAAAAATTATTTTATTTTATATAATGAGGTTGAAACATTTGAGAATAGTAATATCGAAACAACTATATATAGTGAAACTGAAAAAAATAATATAAATATACAAAAATCAAATTTACTTGAAGCTATTACAGAATGTGCGAATAGATTTAATAATTTAACCTGTACTGTAGATAGTAGAATAAAAACAATTAAAGATTATGTTGAGAAATATAAATCTACAAAAAATCTTAAAAAAGAAGAAAAACAAAATATTGCTGATATTAATTATTTGATTAAAAAACGTGACGAAAACAAAGAAGATTTGAAAAAATTTAATGATGAAATTAAAAAAATTTGGAACTTACTTCAAGATAGAATGAACAAAATTGAAGAGCCAAAAAATGAAATTGAAGAACCAAAAAATGAAATAAAAATTCCCGAAAAATATATGAAGGAAGTGGAAAATTTCAAGAAAAAATTCGACGAAGATTTAAATAAACAGTTATTAGTAGAAAATCAAAATATAGATTTAAAAGAAAATGATATAATAGATAAAATTATTAAAGATTTAAATAAATTCATAAAAGAGGATCTTGATGAAATTATAAATCGAACAAAAAAAGAAGCATTTTTAACCCTAGATATTAATTTAGATGGCATTAATGAAGTTAAAGAATATGCTAATGAAATTATTTTAAATTTTGCAAAAAGTTTTGCACTATATAAAAATAAGATAGAAAAATATATTGAAATATCTCAAAATGAAAATTTATTTAAAAATATATCTGAAGAAAAAAAGAATCTATTTTATAGTATGTTAAATATTTGTTTAGAAAAAGCTAAAATTTTAGAAGGAAATATTGGAAATAGAATAGATGAAACTATTGGATTTATTACGGATTGTGAAGAGGAGGAAGAAACTCCTGATGGTGAGGAAGAAACTCCTGGTAGTGATAGAAAAGAAGAAATGATAAAATATATTATATTTATTAAATATATGCTTGAAAAAAACGAAAAAACGTTGAAGGATATTTCTGAATTTACTAAAAATATTACGGAAAAAATACCAAAAGAAATTAAAAATCTAAGCGTTTCAAATATAAATAGCATAAATATAAATAAAACACCAACGAAAGAAATACTTGAATTAGAAGAAAAATTTGAAAATAAAAATTTTGATGAAAAAAATATCAAAGCAGATAGCATTGAGGATGAAGATAGCGAATCAGAAAACTTTGAAAAAAATTCAATTAATATAAATAAAAATCAAACAATTGAAACAAAAATTTCAGAAGAAGATTCAAATAATATAAATAAAAATCAAATAATTGAAACAAAAATTCCAGAAGAAAAAAATTCAATTTATGTAGGTGGAAATAAAATTAAAAAACAAAACAAAAAAAATTCAATTAATATAGATGAAAATATTGAAAATTATGATAAAAACTTAAAAGCAAAATTTGATAAAGAAATAGCAATTCCTATTGATAAAAAGCAGTGTCTTAGTGGTATGAAAACAGTTGAAGAAATTGAAGTTGTATATGTTGAAGAACCTGATAAAGAACCTTTTAGAGAAGTGATTAGTAAAGATGTGGAAGATAATATTGCATGGATAACAATAAAAAGTATTACTGAAATAATAAACGAGATTAATCAAATTCTTTCTTTGAAAAAAGAAGAATTTAGAACTAAAAAAGTAGACAATTTAGAAAATGGTAGTAAAATATTCGGTGAAATTATAATAGATTTTATAAGAACTGCTAAAATGTTTTGTGAAGATATGAGAAGAAATATATTTCATTATCATGAAATCAAGAAAGAAATTGTAAAACAGCAAAATAGTGTTGTATCTTCAGGAGGAGGCAGCGCTAAAACTCATATAGCAAACATGATAGCAGCATATGAAATAAGAAAAAATAATTATTCTGAAGCTGTGAAAAATTGTATAAAAGAATTAGATAATTTAATAAAAACAGTAAAAGAAAAAGTGAGTTCCGTTCAAAAATTGCTTAAAGACTCTAAAAATGATTTAGATAAAACAAATCCAAATCTTCAACTATTTAATTATTCGATTGAAAAATTTTATGAAACATTAAAAGATATCGAAAAATGGAAGAAAGAAATAGCGTTTGAACAAAGATATCAAAATGTTATGTTAGGGTGTATGCGAATGAAGAGTAATTCATATCCATGTTCTGATGAATTTATAGAAAAATTTCCTGAAGATTTATATTTAGGTTATGAATATGTTGAAAAAAGATTAGAGGAATATCTAGGTAAAGGATATAAAGATCCAGATAATAAAGCTGATAAAGTTTATACAATTGCTAAGCTTAAAAATATGTAAAAAACTTATTATAATTTTCATTCCGTAGAAGGTTTGCTGGAACTTAAAATTAATCACTCGCCAAAAAGTTTAATCAGAATTATTAAACCTGCTAAACTAGGTTTTTAATCCGTAGTTGGTTTGCTGAGATTTAAAATTAATCACTCGCCATTTTTTCATTACGTAGAAAGTTTGCTGGAACTTAAAATATATCACTCGCCATAAAGTTTCATCAGAATTATTAAACCTGCTAAACTAGGTTTTTAATCCGTAGTTGGTTTCATTACGTAGAAGGTTTGCTGGAATTTAAAATAGATCACTCGCCATAAAGTTTAATCTAATTTTATTCGGCCTGCTAAATTTTTTTATTACGTAGAAAATTTGCTGGAATTTAAAATTAATCACTCGCCATAAAGTTTAATCAGAATTATTAAACCTGCTAAACTAGGTTTTTAATCCGTAGTTGGTTTGATTAAAGTTAAAATAGATCACTCGCCATTTTTTCATTACGTAGAAAGTTTGCTGGAACTTAAAATTAATCACTCGCCAAAAAGTTTAATCAGAATTATTAAACCTGCTAAACTAGGTTTTTAATCCGTAGTTGGTTTCATTAAATTTAAAAAAAACCAAAATTTGAATTATCTATCATAAAGTTTAATCACTTCCTTTCGTAGTAAGTTTGATATAATCGTTAGTTTATCACTCGCTTTTTCAATCCGTAGCAAGTTTGCTGAAACTTAAAATAGGTCACTCGCCATAAAGTTTCATCAGATTTTATTCGGCCTGCTAAATCCTTTTTCATTACGTAGTTAGTTTGATATAATTGTTAGTTTATCACTCGCCAGGAAATTTAATCAGAATTATTAAACCTGCTAAACTAGGTTTTTAATCCGTAGTTGGTTTCATTACGTAGAAGGTTTGCTGAAACTTAAAATAGGTCACTCGCCATTTTTTCAGTACGTAGGAAGTTTGCTGAGATTTAAAATTAATCACTCGCCAAAAAGTTTAATCTAGTTTTAAGACCTGCTAAACTAGGTTTTTAATCTGTAGTTGGTTTCATTCCGTAGAAAGTTTGCTATTATTTTAAGTTTATCACTCGCCATAAAGTTTCATCAGATTTTATTCGGCCTGCTAAATTCTTTTTCAGTACGTAGAAAGTTTGCTGGAACTAATAGTAGGTCACTCGCCATTTTTTTATTACGTAGGAAGTTTGCTGGAATTAAAATATATCACTCGCCATAAAGTTTAATCAAAATTATTAAACCTGCTAAACTAGGTTTTTATTCCGTAGAAGGTTTGCTGGAACTTAAAATTAATCACTCGCCAGGAAGTTTTGTCAGATTTTATTCGGCCTGCTAAATACTTTTTCAGTACGTAGGAAGTTTGCTGAAATTTTTAGTAGGTCACTCGCTATAAAGTTTTATCAGAATTATTAAACCTGCTAAACTAGGTTTTTAATCCGTAGTTGGTTTCATTACGTAGAAGGTTTGCTATTATTTTAAGTTTATCACTCGCCAAAAAGTTTAATCTAGTTTTAAGACCTGCTAAACTAGGTTTTTAATCTGTAGTTGGTTTGCTGGAATTTAAAATAGATCACTCGCCATAAACTTTAATCGAACTTCACTCGGCCTGCTAAATTTTTTCAGTACGTAGAAGGTTTGCTGGAACT
Source organism: Oscillospiraceae bacterium (assembly GCA_902772105.1). Lineage (GTDB taxonomy): Bacteria > Bacillota > Clostridia > Oscillospirales > Ruminococcaceae > RUG12519. The sequence goes on from CACXZI010000046.1 coordinate 7,388, forward strand.
TAAAATAGATCACTCGCTTTTTCATTCCGTAGCAAGTTTGCTGGAACTAATAGTAGGTCACTCGCCAAGAAATTTAATAAAAATTTTAAACTTTTTAACTAGGTTTTAAATATATATAATTTAACACTTGAAAAATTTTAAAGTCTAATATACACTAAATATGTGGTATATAGTCTAAAATTTTTTGTATGGAGAAAAAGATGGAAAAAAGAATTGTTTTTGTTGTTAATTTTAAAGGGCAATATAGCAGGATTATTGCAAGAAGAGTTCGTGAACTTAACGTTTATTGCGAAATTGTTGATTTTAAGGATATATATAAAAAAGCACTAGAAAAAAAACCATTTGGAATAATTTTTTCAGGCGGGCCAAACAGCGTTTTTGAAGAGGGTTCACCAACGGTTGAAAAAGAGCTATTTAGTTTAAACATTCCAATTTTGGGAATATGTTATGGTGCGCAACTAATTGCAAATATGTTAGGTGGAAATGTTGAGTCTGCTAACAAAAGAGAATATGGAACATTTAAAACTAAGTTTGATGTTAAAAGTTTTCTTTTTGATGGGTTAAAAGAATGTTCTAAAACATTAATGAGCCACACAGATAAGGTTACCTCTTTGCCAAAAAATTTTAAGGTTACAGCAAGTAGTAGTTCAACAGAAATTGCAGCATTTGAAGATGGCAGTAAGAATATATATGCAGTTCAGTTTCATCCAGAAGTTTTAGACACAGAACAAGGGGAAGATATATTTAAAAATTTTCTATTTAAAATTTGTGGATGTGAACAAAATTGGAAGTTAGATGATTTTTTACAAAACACAATAGAAAAAATAAAACAAAAAGTTCAAGACAAAAAAGTTTTATTAGCTCTTTCTGGTGGGGTGGATTCTTGTGTTTTAGCGGCAGTTTTGCAAAAAGCAGTTGGGAAAAATCTAACAGCTGTTTTTGTTGATCATGGATTTATGCGCAAAAATGAATCAGAAGAAATAAATAGCTGTTTTAAGGAATGGGATATGAATTTTATTTCGGTAGATGCTAGAAAAATCTTTTTAGAAAAAATAAAAGGTGTTGTGGACCCAGAAGAAAAAAGAAAGATTATTGGAAAAACTTTTATAGAGGTTTTTGAAAAAAAAGCAAAAGAAATAGGCAAGGTTAATTTTTTTGCACAAGGAACAATATATCCAGATATTATAGAGTCTGGTGAAAAAGACGACAAAAAAGCAACAATTAAAAGCCATCATAATGTTGGTGGGCTTCCAGAAAAAATTGAGTTTGATGAAATTTTAGAGCCGTTTAGATATCTTTTTAAGGACGAAGTTAGAAAAATAGGAAAAAAGCTAGGTTTAAAAGATAGTTTGGTGTATAGGCAACCGTTTCCAGGGCCAGGGCTTGCTATAAGAATAATTGGTGAAATAACCGAAGAGAAACTAGAAATTTTAAAGGATGCTGATTTGATTTTTAGGCAGGAGATAGAAAAAGAATCTAAAAAACCTAGTCAATATTTTGCAGTGTTGTTAAACACAAAGTCTGTTGGGGTTATGGGAGATGCGCGGTCGTATTGCTATAGTTTAGCACTAAGAGCAGTGGAAACAACAGATTTTATGACAGCAACAATATATAAGCCTTCATTTGAAGTTTTGGAGAACATAGCAAAAAGAATAGTAAACGAAGTTCAAGGAATTAATAGGGTTCTTTATGATATAACAACAAAACCTCCTGCAACAATAGAATATGAATAGAAATATATTAAAAGTTTTTAATTTAAAATATAATTTTTAGTTGATTTTAAAGAGATGAGTTTCTATTTTAGTTAGAAAATGTTATATATTTTATCTAGTTTTTTAGGTAATAGAATTATGATGAAATATTAAATTATATTAACTAAAAATTAAAGCTATTAAACTAAAAATATTAAATTATATTAACTAAAAATTAAAGCTATTAAACTAAAAAATATTAAATTATGTTAACTAAAACATTAAAGCTATTAAACTAAAAATATTAAAAAATATTAAATTATGTTAACTAAAACATTAAAGCTATTAAATTAAAAAATATTAAATTATATTAACCAAAAATTAAATTATATTAACCAAAACATTAAAGCTATTAAACTAAAAATATTAGATTATGTTAACTAAAAATTAAAGTTATTAAACTAAAAATATTAAATTATGTTAACTAAAAATTAAAGCTATTAAACTAAAAAATATTAAATTATATTAACTAAAATATTAAAGCTATTAAACTAAAATATTAAATTATATTAACTAAAAATTAAAGCTATTAAACTAAAAATTAAAGCTATTAAACTAAAAATATTAAATTATATTAACTAAAACATTAAAGCTATTAAACTAAAAATTAAATTATATTAACCAAAACATTAAAGCTATTAAACTAAAAATTAAATTATGTTAACTAAAAATTAAAGCTATTAAACTAAAAAATATTAAATTATATTAACTAAAAATTAAAGCTATTAAACTAAAAAATATTAAATTATGTTAACTAAAACATTAAAGCTATTAAACTAAAAATATTTTAAATTATGTTAACTAAAACATTAAAGCTATTAAACTAAAAATATTAAATTATGTTAACTAAAACATTAAAGCTATTAAACTAAAAAATATTAAATTATGTTAACTAAAAATTAAAGCTATTAAACTAAAAATATTAAATTATGTTAATCAAAACATTAAAGCTATTAAACTAAAAATATTAAATTATATTAACTAAAACATTAAAGCTATTAAACTAAAAATATTAAATTATGTTAACTAAAAATTAAAGCTATTAAACTAAAAATATTAAATTATATTAACTAAAACATTAGTAATAAAGAAATATGAAATAAAAAAACTGCTAAAAATAAAAATAGCAGTTTTATATAGTTTTTATAATAAATATGCATGGCTAGAAATATATTTTATTTAAATTTATTTTTTAAAGCATTAAGTTCTTTTATTGCATAGTGTAGTTTACCAAAATCGGTTTCTTTTTCAACAAATACATCGCAATCTTCTTTAATTGTGTTTAAAAGGTCTAAATGATAAATAATCCAAGGTTTGTTTATGTGTTTGTGCATAATAATATTATCTATTACATATTCTGCATAATATTTTTTTGCTATTTCATACACAGCATTTAAAACTTTTTCTTTTGTTTCATCAATTCTATGTCTATTAATTTCTTTTTCGTTAATATTTTCTAAATAACTTTTATGGTTATATAAATAATTTAATATAGTTGTAGGCGCCATTATATCTGTTTTAAATTTCAATTTATTCGAATAGATTTCAATTAAATTTAAATTTATATCATAAAATTCTTCTATTAATTTATTAATTTTATTTTTAATTTCACAATCTTTTGTTTCTTCTCTTAAATTCATTAAATCTCTTTGACATATTTTTATTTCTTTTATATAACAATCAATTTCACACTCGTTTTTATCCTCAATTTTTTTCGTTTTTAGTTCAAATATTAATTTTTCGAATAATTTTAAATATAAGTCGGAAATTTTTTCATTGTTTTTGTTATAGGTTGAGCTGTTTTTTATAGATATTTTGTAGTTTGTTAGTTTATTTCTAATGTTTTCTATATCATAAAAATCTAAACTTTTAATATCTATTTCTTCAGCAATTTTATCTATTTCACTCTTATTATTAATCGATAAATTTTCTTTTGAATTTAAATCTGTTGATTTTAAAATATCTTTGTTTTCCATAGCATATATATTAAAAAAAGGAACTAGCAACATAAAACCTATAGCAAAAAATTTTATCTTGAACACATTTTTTCCTCCGTTTAACAAATTATTGTGATATTTTATTATAATAAATTAAAAAATCAATATATAGACTATTATATTCACCAATTGAAAAAGTGATGTTTAATTGAATTAAATAAAATTAAATAATATTTAAAGATTAAAATTTTAAATATTAAATTGATATATTTAAAATTTGCAGTAGCTTTTTAGTTTTATTTTATTGTTTATTTTGGTTAGAAAGTTTTTTTATAAAATTATCTATTTTAGAAATATCACAACTTTTTAGTATATCAACACAATCATTTTTGATTTTAGTTAATAAAACCAAATTAAACTCATTCCAATTTTCTCCTATAGCTGTTGTCTTTTCATTAGAAATATAATATTCAATATAGTTTAAATAGTGCATTTTTAATATTTGGTGTTCTGCATTTAAAATTTCTTTTTTTGTTTCATTGAATAGATTTATATTTTCATTTTTAATTTCTTTTTTCATTTTTTCTAAATACTCAATATATTCATGTAAACAAGATAATAAACGCGGACTTTCTGAAATTTTTATATCATTTTCAAACAATTCTGTTTTTGATTTATTAGCATATTTTTTAATTAAATTTAAATTTATATTAAAAAACTCATACATTAATATATCAATTTTGTTTTTATCTTTTTCATCTGTTGTTTTTTGTTTTATTTTTGTTAAATCTTTTTGATAATCTTTTATTGCATCTATATCTTCTTCAATTTCACCTATTTCTTCATATTCAATATTTTTGTCTTTTATTTTAAGCATTAATGATTCAAATGCTTTTAACATTAAATTAAAAAATTTATTTAACAAATTTGAAGTTTTTGGTTTAAGGTTATTATAATTCAAACTTCTTTCTAATTGTATTATATAATCTTTTATTTCTGTTATTGTAATTTCTATGTTATTAATATTCATATTATTAAAATTTATTTTTTCTAAATATTCTATTCTTTCAATGATTTTTTCATTTCCATAATATTTTTCAAAAATTTTGGATTGTATATTAAAAATCTCTTCTGTTATATTTGATTGATTATATATATTTTTTTCATTTTTAAAACGATCAAATGTTTTTAGATATTCTGCATGATTATTTAAAATAAATAATAAACTTGAATTAACATGTCTTTTTATATTTTTTTCTTGTTTAAGAGCATATTTTTTAATTAAATCTAAATTTATATTAAAAAACTCATATATTAACATATCAATTTTGTTTTTATCTTTTTCATCTGTTGTTTTTTGTTCTATTTCTGTTAAATCTTTTTGACAAAGTCCTATAAAATTTATATATTCTTCAATTTCATCTATTTTTTCATATTCAATATTTTTGTCTTTCATTTTAAGTATTAATGATTCAAATGCTCTTAAGATTAAATTAAAAACTTTATTTAACAACTCTTGAACTGTTTTTTCAAAATTATTAAAAGAAAACCATTTTTCTATTATTTTTTTATTTTTAATCAATTCATTTCTAAGCTCTTTTATCTCATCAATATTTATATTACTAAAATTTATTTTTTCTAAATATTCTATATTTTTTATCATTTCATATATTTTATCTTCATTTTTTATATTTATTTCATTTGACTTTTCGTTTATTTCGTTCTTATTTTGCATCGCTATTGTATTCAAACAAAAAGTTGAAAAAATTAAACTAATAATAAAAATTTTTGTTTTTAACATATAATTCCTCCATACAACAAATTCTGACATTATTTTACTACTATAGATTAAAATTATCAATAATAATTTTGTAAATTATATGTTTTTATAATGAAAAATTTGTTTTTTTAAAATTTTTAAATGAGAATTATGAACTGAATGAAAGTTTTATTAAATTTGGGATGTAGAGAAAGGTTGAATATTTTTCAAATTATATTTATTATATATAGGTTAAAAAAATTAAAGGAGATAAAAAATGGGTTGTGTTTTAGTTGTTGGAGGGGCAGGATATATTGGCTCTCACACCGTTTATTCTTTGGTTGAAGGAGGATATAACGTTTTGGTTTTAGATAATCTTTCAACTGGGTTTAAGGAGGCTATACATAAAAGTGCTAAATTTTATGAAGGAGACATTAAAGATAAAGACTTTTTAGATTCACTTTTTAAAAAAGAAAAAATAGATTCTGTTATTCATTTTGCGGCGTTTTCAAGGGTGGAAGAAAGCATGAAAGATCCGTTTAAATATTATGAAAATAATGTTGTTGGAACTAAAACTTTGGTTGAAACTATGATTAAAAATAATGTTAAAAATATTGTTTTTTCGTCAACTGCAGCAGTTTATGGAAATGCGGTTGATGGACCTATTGATGAAAACCAAAATAAAGAGCCAACAAATTGCTATGGAGACACTAAACTAACAATAGAAAACATGCTAAAATGGGCGGGGTTTGCTCATGGGCTTAAATTTGTTTGTTTGAGATATTTTAATGCTTGTGGTGCACATAAAAAGGGGTTGATTGGGGAGTCTCACAAAAATGAGTCGCACCTAATTCCTTTGGTTTTGCAGGTTGCTTTAAAACAAAGAGAATATATTAGTGTTTTTGGAATCGACTACAAAACAAAAGATGGCAGCGCTGTTAGAGATTATGTTCATGTTTTGGATCTTGCTAAGGCACATATTCTTGCAATTGAATATCTAAAAAACGGCGGAAAAAGCGATATATTTAACCTAGGTAATGGGGTTGGGTTTTCGGTTAAAGAAATAATTAAAGCTGCTGAAAATGTTACTAAAACTAAAATAAATTTCAAAGAAGAAAAAAGAAGGCCAGGAGACCCACCAATTTTGGTTGCTTGCTCTAATAAAGCAAAAAAAATTTTGAACTGGGAACCAGAATTTAAAGATATAGAACAAATTATTAAAACTGCCTACCTGTGGCACAAAAATAATCCTAACGGTTTCAGTACGTAGAAAGTTTGCTGAGATTTAAAATTAATCACTCGCCATAAAGTTTAATCTAACCTTCATTCGGCCTGCTAAATCCTATTTTAAAATTCATCACTCGCCAGGAAGTTTAATCAGATTTTATTTGGCCTGCTAAATCCTTTTTTAGTACGTAGAAAGTTTAATATTACTTTAAGTAGGTTACTCGCTAGGAAGTTTAATCAGATTTCATTCGGCCTGCTAAACTAGGTTTTTAATCCGTAGTTGGTTTCATTACGTAGGAAGTTTCATTACGTAGTTGGTTTGATGAGATTTAAAATAGGTCACTCGCCATAAAGTTTAATCTAATTTTATCCGGCCTGCTAAATTTTTTCATTACGTAGGAAGTTTCATTACGTAGTAAGTTTGATTTTATCTTAATTAATCACTCGCCATAAAGTTTTAAGAAACTTTTTAAACCTGCTAAACTTTTTTTCAGTACGTAGAAAGTTTGCTGAAATTTAAAATATATCACTCGCTTTTTCATTACGTAGTTGGTTTGCTGTTATTTTAAGTTTATCACTCGCCATAAAGTTTAATCGAACTTCATTCGGCCTGCTAAATTCTTTTTCAGTACGTAGGAAGTTTGCTGGAACTTAAAATATATCACTCGCTGTATAATCGAACTTCATTCGGCCTGCTAAATTCTTTTTCAGTACGTAGGAAGTTTGCTGGAACTTAAAATATATCACTCGCTGTAAAGTTTTATCAGATTTTGCTCGGCCTGCTAAATTCTTTTTCAATATATAAAAAAATTAAAACTGTGCTTTAGCTTATTTTTTTTATTAAAATATTATTTATTATTTTTCTCATCACTTTTTGGAAAAAATATATCGTCAATAAGTTCAATAATTTTGTTTATGTCTTCTATATCAGATTCGTTAATTTGAGGACTATTTTCTTTAATTCTAATTTTATATGTACAGTCTCTATTTAATAAAGGATGATCTTGGTTTTCAAAAATTAGTTTATAATCACTATCAGAATTTTCCGTCATTATTCTATACATTCCATACTTATTTATCGCTATCACATTATCTTCCCTTAGTTTATGCATAGTACAATTTATGTTAGAATTATCACTATGACATGTAATATTATTATATTCTATGTCTTTATCAATTTGGTCTAATTTTGGTTCCATTTCTTCCGCTTCTTCAAATTTTCCAGCTTTTTTAAGTTCATATATTTTTTTATAAATTTCATTTCTTTGTTTTTCAAGTTCTTTTGTTTTATAAATAATATATTTTTTATTCATTTTATTTGTGTCCCCAATATTATAATAATCGTCAAAATCAAACTTTGCTTCTTCTGCTTTTGCGTAATCATAATAGGTGTTATTATAATTATTATTTGACATATTATAAGACAACTCATTTGATTTATTATAAAAAAGACTTAAATTATTATCATTCTTTTTATTAATATATTTACCCAAACTTTTCGGCTTAACAGATTTTAAATATTTATTTTGTTTTGTCCAATAACTATCTTTATTTGATTTGTTATTATTCTTATTAGTTGAAATATCAATATCTGAATTTCTAGATTTATTAAAATTAAAAATCAAATTCTCAATATTTTTCATATTAATATTATTTTTATTTGATTTTTTTGACTCAACAGATTTACTACTCCTAGAACAAGATTCACCATAAGAAGCACTCAATTTAGATGAATCAGCTGAAAAAGAAATTTTTGAATTATTTATCTTAACAATCATATCTTCTAATTTCTTTATTCCTTTAAAATATTTAATTTTTTTATTAAAATCCATATTGTAATTTTCTTTTTCTGGTTTTTTATAATAAATCATATTGTCTTCTAAATTTTTAAGATTATATATAATATCACTAATATTTTCAATTTTTCTATATTCTTTTAAACCATAACTTTTATCTGGTTTTTCAATATTTTTCTCTTCCTTTTTTTCATCAGGAGGATTAAAATGATTTTGTAGTTCTTTAAAAAATTCTATCATTTCATTTTTTTCTTTTTTTATGAATTTCTCAATTTTTGTTTTCAAATCTTCATAAAAACTATTCATATTGTTTTGAAATTTATCTATTATCTCTAAAAAAGTTGTATACTCTTTATCAAATTTTTCAGGATAAATGTTAAATGTGTAGCCTTTCCCAGATTTAACCTTAGAATAATTATTTTCATATTTTGGAAAGTGGAATTTATTTTTTAAAATTGAATTAAATTTATCCACAAAGTTTCTATAAATTAATGTATTGTTTTTATAAATTACAAATTTATTTTTTAAATAATCATATAATTCTGTTTTATTACTAATTTCTTTATATTTGTTGTTTTTCTCAAAATTTTTTAATTCATTATTAAAATCTAAATTAATTTTAGTAAGTATCTTTATGTTTTCTAACATAACATCATTTAATTTTTTAAAATATTTCGGGTATTCTTTTTCTTTTAAATCTATATCCCCTGATTTCTTATTTATTAATTTCTTAAAACAAGAAAAAAAAGTGTTTTCATCTTCTGCATAATTTTTTAAATATCCAAAAAATTGCTTTGGAATGAAATCTAAAAGAATGCATGATACTTTATATTCTTCTTCATTTAATATCCCCTTAATCAAATTTTTAAATTCTTGTGAGAATTCATCCGATATACTATCAGTATTATTTATTAATCCTAATATTTTAGTTTTTATATTTTCTGTGTTAACAGTACCACTTTCATAACCTGGCTCTTCTAGTATTATTCCATCCAATTCTTCTATAAGTCCATTATTATCATTAGATTTATTTTCATCTCCATTATAATCATCAAGAAAGTTCCTTAATTCTTCGTTTTCACTATTTATATCACCATCAGGTATAGATTCCCGTCCGTTATTTTTTATTACATTAGCATTGGTGTCTATGTTATTATTACTATTATTGTTAGAATATTCTTCATAAAAATCATCTCGATCACCTTTAGAACCGTTATAAAAATTATATTCATAATTATCAAAATCATTAGAAATATTTAAATTTTCTTTTAATTCTTCATTTTCTTTCACACCATTGGTAGATAAATTGTTTTTATCAGATAATAAGTCATAATTTCTTAAATTATCTTTTATTAAACTATCTTCCATTGCGCTAGTATAAATATTTAAACTCATATTTATTAAAATAGCACCTAATAATATTGAAATTTTTTTACTTTTTAACATATTTTCCACCTCAGTTATATCGCTATTGAATAGCATTAATACTTTAAGTATTATACGATACGTAACATTTTTCGTCAATAAAAACAACAATATTCACAATATTTGTTAAATAAAGCAAAAATATAGGTTATTAAATTCTATAGATAGATTTAAAGAAAAAATAGCTAGAGATGTTATTTTTTTAATGGATGGAGAAAAGGCTAGTAAAATTAAATATATAATAACAAAAAAATTAAGGTTTATATAAAATAGTGTTAAAAAACTTTTAAAAGAAATCAAATTTTTTCAGTACGCTTTTTTATTACGTTTTTTTATTACGTAGGAAGTTTGCTGGAACTTAAAATTAATCACTCGCCAGGAAGTTTAATCTAATTTTATTCGGCCTGCTAAATCCTTTTTTAGTACGTAGTTGGTTTGATGTGAATTTAAGTTTATCACTCGCTGTAAAGTTTTAAGAAACTTTTTAAACCTGCTAAATTCTTTTTCAGTACGTAGAAGGTTTGCTGGAACTTAAAATTAATCACTCGCCATAAAGTTTTAAGAAACTTTTTAAACCTGCTAAACTAGGTTTATGGTTTAATCTAGTTTTAAAAGAACAACATAAATCACATACATTTTTAAATCCCCCAAAACTTTATTTATGACTGTTTCTATAAAAAATAAATTCTTTTTTGAACTTTTTTGATGCTTAGTGTTTTTTATTTAACCTATCTATTGACAAAATTTACAAAATATGGTAATATAAATTGCACTCAATAAAAACATTGCGGGGTTAAGCCTCGTATATTTTTTGCCATAGCTATACTATATATAGTATACTACATATCCAAAACAACAATAAATAGGAGAAAATATGGAAGTTATAAAAAGGAACGGGAACATTGAGGAATTTAATAAAGAGAAGATAAAAAGCAGTATAGAAAAAACATCAAAATCTTTAGAAGGGAAAACAAAAGAAAAAATTGATGAAAAGAAGTTAAAAGATATTGTTGATGAAATTGAAGAAGTGGTTGTAGAGAAGAGCATAGAAAAAATAGAAAGTGAATTAATAAAACAAATCACATTTGATAAATTACAAAAAAAAGGATTTAAAGATATAGCAAAAGAATATGAAAAAAATGGTTTAATAGAAATAAACAAAATATGTGATGAAGTATTATATGGTGGAATATTTCCCATAACTTTTATGTATAAAGTTTTAAATAGAAAAAATGAAACTCCTAAAATATTAAGTGATAAAGGGAGGAATTTTAATTTTACAATTAATTCCACTAAAGATATATATGGGGATGAGGAGTTGGTTAGAAAAATAGAAGTGGAATTTAGTTATAATAATACACGTGCTCTTTCAGATTTATTTGGATATTCTAGTAGAGAAGATAAAGCATTTGTATATAATAATAATATAAAAAAGCCTTGTGTTGCAGTTGGTTGTTTAGCAATAGGATTATATCTTGAAGAAGAAAGATATCAGGTGAGAATTTTGTCTAACATAATATTTAAGGATATTGATAGAGGAGGCTCTAAAGATGCTAGCAAAAAAACTTTAGTAGGTTATTGTGAGCCCTATAGATTTAATAAAAAAAGCATATTAGAAATCAAAAAAAATTTTTATGATAGAGATCATGCAAAAGAATTTTTAGAAGAAGAATTAAAAAAGATAAAAAAAGGGAAACTAAGAAAAACATATTTGATTAAAACGAATTGGAAATATTTAGCGGGTATAGCTGCGTTGTTTGCGA
>CACXZI010000047.1 GCA_902772105.1 Oscillospiraceae bacterium
ATTCTTAATATTTTAAATCTGTTTTTATATATAGTAATATTAAAAAATAATAAAACAAAAATTTGAGTTTATTAAAATATATAAATTTAAAAAATTCTTTCCAAATTTATTTAGAAAATTTATTATAGACATTTTCAAAATTTTAGGATAAAATACAAAAAGTTTATTATATAAAAAACAAATTAAACTTCAAATTAATATTTATTTATGCAAAATATTAATAATTGTTGTAATATATAAAAATAAAACTTAAGGAGTTTAATATGCCAATTAAAGTTGGATTTGTTTCTTTAGGGTGCGCTAAAAATCAAATAGACACAGAATATATGCTAGGAGCAATGAAAAAAAACAAAAAATTTGAAATAGTTTCAGATGAAAATTCTGCTGATGTTATTGTGATAAATACATGTGCTTTTATTCAGTCTGCAAAAGAAGAAGCAATAGACACAATTTTAGAATTTTGTAAAAAAAAAGAACAAAATCTAAAATCTGTTGTCGTAACAGGATGTTTAGCACAAAGATATAAAGAAGAAATTTTAAAAAACATCCCAGAAGTAGACGCCGTAATAGGAATAAATTCACAAGCACTTTTAGAAACAGCAATAGAGCGTTCTTTAGAAAAAGAAAAGGTTGAACTTTTTGAAGATATTGAATGTTTAAATCAAAATAAAGAAAGAGTTTTAACAACTCCACCACATTATGCATATTTAAAAATTGCAGAAGGGTGCAACAATTTTTGCAGTTATTGTGCAATACCAAAAATTCGTGGAAGATATGTTAGCAAAAGCCCCGAAGAAATTTTAAAAGAAGCAAAATGGCTAGAAGAAAAAGGCATTAAAGAATTAATTTTGATAGCACAAGACACAACATATTATGGACATGACCTAAAAGAAGAATTTAAATTAGAAGATCTTTTAAAAAAACTTTCAACATTAAATTTTAATTGGATTAGATTTTTGTATGCATATCCAGAAAGAATAACAGAATCTCTAATAAAAACAATAAAAGAAAGCAAAAACATACTCCCCTATTTTGATATTCCAATACAGCACATAAACGACGATATATTAAAAAGCATGAACAGAAAAACAAACAAAAAACAAATCCTCGAAAAAATTGAACTAATTAGAAAAAACATAGAAAATGCAACATTAAGAACCAGTTTAATTGTTGGATTCCCAGGCGAAACAGAAAAACAATTTAAAGAACTTTTAAATTTTGTTAAAGAAATAAAGTTCGATCGTTTAGGGTGTTTTTCATATTCACAGGAAGAAGGAACAAAAGCAGCTCTTTTAGAAAATCAAATAGATGAAAACACAAAAGAAAAAAGAAGAAAAGCTATATATAAAATATCCGAAAAAATTTTAAAACAAAAAGCATTGGCTGATGTAGAAAAAACAATTGAAGTTATTGTAGATCAAGAAGTAGACACATACATAGACGTTACAATTTATATGAGCAGAACAAAAAAAGATGCACCAAAAGTTGATTGTGTTGTTTTTTTTAGCACAGAAAAAAAATTAAAAATTGGAGATATAGTAAATGTCTACATTAAAGGAATTGACAGAAACTCAAATCTGTTTGGAGTTTTAATTTAAATAAAATCAATGTAGAATATATTTATAGAAAAACTAATAAATTAACATTTAAATTTATCAATAAAATATATAATTTAAAAAAATTTCTATAACAACACAAAAATTACAATTAAATTTTAATAATAAAAATTCTTTTAAATTTTAATATAATATTTTAAACTAAAAATTAAAAATCTTTTAACCTACTGTAATTTTTAAAAATAGTGCTTTAAATATATAATTTTAATAATAAATATTTTAAACTAAAAATTAAAAATCTTTTAACCTGCTATGATTTTTAAAAATAGTGGGGTAAATATATAATTTTAATAATAAAAATTCTTTTAAATTTTAATATAATATTTTAAACTAAAAATTCAAAATCTTTTAACCTGCTATGATTTTTTAAAAATAGTGTGTTAAATATATATAATAAATTAACAATTATTATATCATCAATACAAAAAATATAATACACATAAATATTAAGATATGTTTAAAAAATTAAACATAAAAACCATAATATAATTTATTTATCACATCACTAAAACTATTTTAAAAATTTAATTATTAAAATATTTTATTCATATTAAATAAATTTTAACAATATAAAAACCTTTTATTAATCTTTTCCAAATTTTTTAATTCATAATACCATATACTTTAAAACCAAAATAATAAAACCTACTATAAAATTTTTCATATAGTAAGTTTTAATTAATATATACTTTTAAACTAAATTAAAACTTTTTAATCATAATCTATCAAAAATATTTAGCATAAAAAACCATAAATTTAATACTATTTTATTTTTAATGATTTTTAAATATAAAATAACTAGTAACAATAAAATTATAACAAATAAATAATATAAATTTTATCCCCTGCTATTTTTATTTAAAACTTTTATCAAATAAAAAATTTTGATATAATATAAAAAATATTAATATAGAGGAAAATAAAATGAACATAGCAAATATTTTAAGTTTTTTACGTATTATTTTGGTCCCTTTTTTCATCTTCTTTTTAAACCAAACGCCATTAAACAAAACAAACTGTTTAATATCTCTTTTAATTTTTATTTTAGCTTCAATAACAGATTTTTTTGATGGATTTTTAGCAAGAAAAAAAAACATAGTAACAAATCTAGGAAAGTTTTTAGACCCACTAGCAGACAAAATCCTAACAACTGCAGCATATCTTTGCTTTTTAGATTTAAAACTGGTTAGTGTTTATGTTGTTTTCATAATATTAACAAGAGAATTTTTAGTTTTTTTAATACGTTTAATAGCTAGCAAAGAAAATGTTGTTATTGCAGCAAACTTTTGGGGTAAACTAAAAACAGTAACTCAAATAATATCCTGCATAACAACAATTTTATATTTAGTAGTGCCAAATATATATCTTTTTTTAACATATAAAATTTTTATTTATGCTTCCACATTTTTAACAGCATTATCTGGATTTTTATATATCTTAGAAAACAAAAAACTTCTAAAAAATTCTAAATAAATTTTAAACAATTTTAAAAGCAATAACGGTAACATCATCTAAATGCTCCTTATCTTCTTTTTGTTTTGCTAAATCTAAAATATGTTTTGCGATATATTTTGTATCTTTTTTAGATATTTCTTTTAATTCATCCGAAATCCAATCTAAATCACAAGCAGTTGCCCCATCAGACACCATAACAACAACATCACCTTTTGAAAGCAACACTTCTTCAGAATCAAAACTAATTCCTTGAATTATTCCAATAGGCAAACTCTTGCTATTAAAACGCAAAATCCTTCCCTTTGTGTTAATGTAGGAAGAGGTTGCCCCTGCCTTTATGAACCTTGCTTCTCCTGTATATAAATCTATTGTGCAACTATCAACCGTTGCAAGAGTTTCTTCTTTAGATTTTATAGCAAAAGATAGATTTAAAAGTTTTAAAGCAGAATTAAACCCAAAACCAGACTCTATAAATTTTCTAAGAGTTGAACATGTCATTAAACTGTCTAGTGCTGCTCTTTTTCCATTCCCCATTCCATCACTTAAAATAATGTGGGCATATCCTCTCTCATCAACGAAATATTGATAGCTATCTCCACAATATTTATTTTTTCCAACGGCAACCTGTTCAACAGAAAATTCAATAGAAAATTCAGTTTCTTCAAAAAATGAAATTTTAAAATTATCCCCCGCTTTAATAAAACTAGAATAAGATATTTTTTTATCTAAAACATCACAAATTTCTTCTTTTATTTTTTCTAACTTTTCTTTCTTTAAAATGTTGTTAAGATATACATCAATTGAAGTTCTATCAACATCATCTAAAAAGCAAAATAAATTTTTAACCTTAACTCCATTTTTTTTAAATATCTCTAAAATTTTGTTTGTGTTAAAAGAATCAATTGCCTTAACACTTTTTATTTCATCACTCATCTCAATCAAAAAATCTGCTATTCCAGAGAACTGTTCTTTTGCAATATCTCTTGCCTCATTAACCCTCCTTTTATTTTGTTCAAAACAAAGATATTCTTTATATGAAAAATTTATATATTGAACCATATCTTTAACTTTACAGCATTTTTTTTGTAAAAAAATTGGCAATGTTTTTTCATTAACACTCCCATCTTTTCTAAGTGTAACAGAAACATCACAAAAAGCAGAAACTAAATCTTGATATGACTTAACCCAACAAAAAGTGTTTAATCCACAATCTTTGCAAACACAAGCCGCCACATTATCATAAATATTATTTATATCTTTTAAAGAAGAAGAATCCATAATATCTGCACATCTTTTAATGTTATCTTGCAAATCTAACAACATATTAGCAGCAAATTTAAGCCTTAAAGATAGTTTATCGTTTAAACTAACGCTTTCATAATCGTTAAAGTTTTTTCCTTTAGAAATCAACCTAGAAAAAAATTCTTTAGGAAAAGCCAAAGAAACAATTGAGGCAACAAAAGCTTCGATTAAGCTTGCTATATTAAACCCTCCAAAAAATATACAACAAAAAAGGTATGTAGAGAAAAATAAAAATATTTGAAAAAACCTACCAACCTTTTTAAATAGCCCACCAAAAAAACCAGATATAGAAAGAATAACTCCAAACTTTGTGAAATCTTTTGTGAAAAGCGCAAAAGAAATAGTTGCAACCACACCAAAAACAGCAGCCAAACTATAATCAAAAATTAAAAAAACCTGAATAATAAAAAAATCTGCAACGAATCTACCAAGATTAAAAGAATTAAAATTAAACCCACAAAAAGACATTAAAACAACAACACAAAGAATTAAAAAAACCAAAAAATTATAGATTTTATCTTTAAATTCAAAAGAAAAATTTTTTAAGGTTTGCGTGCATAAAGCAGTTAAAGCAGCACAAAAAATTGTTTGAGAATATAAAAACATTAAACTTCCAAATCCAACAGGAAACATAAAAATAAAAACAGTGTATGGCAAAATAAAACAAAGTGCACAAAAAACAGCGTTTTTTAAACTATCGTTAGGTTCTAATAAAAATTTAACCAAAATCCCAAAAGATAATATAAAAAGATATATTAAACTATCTGAACTTAAAAATAAAGATATTCCAAATATGCTCCCCAAAAAAGAAAAAATACTAGCCCTTTTTTTTAACGCCATAGAAAAAGATAAACAAAAAGGAGCAACCATTCCAGAAATTTTTGCAAAACTTATAATAAATCCAAATGTAAAATAAAACGCATCCAAAAAAACCTGTTCTTTAGAATGAATCCTGTTGTTATTTTTTAAAACTTTGTCCTTCATTTTCAACCCTCCTTTAAATGTTATTCACGGATGTGTTTTTTAATAATACGGCCAAGCCTTTAAAAATAATGTCAGCGTCTGAAAAAATTAAAATTTTAACAAAAATATATATAAAATTATCTTTGTCGGTTTTAATGCATAAAAAACAGCATATACTACATAAATTTATACAAATTATCCTACAAAAAATTAAAAACAAAGTTAAACTAAAATTTTTCTATTAAATAGTAAAATTTTTTCAAATATAAACCAAATTTTAAATTTTCACTTGACATATATATAAAATTTATGATATAATACCAGCGTTAAAGAGAGCATAGCTCAGCTGGTTAGAGCGCTTGCTTGACATGCAAGAGGTCGTTGGTTCAAGTCCAGCTGTTCTCACCAGCATTTAGTTTTATTTTATATGGAAAGGTGTCTGAGCGGTCGAAAGTCCCGGTCTTGAAAACCGGCGTTTCGCAAGAAACCGTGGGTTCGAATCCCACCCTTTCCGCCAATATATTGGAGAAGTACTCAAGAGGCTGAAGAGGCGCCCCTGCTAAGGGTGTAGGTCGGATAAAACCGGCGCGAGGGTTCAAATCCCTCCTTCTCCGCCAAAAATAACTAAAAAATTAAAATCTCTTCTTGATTTTGAAGAGATTTATTTTTTATTTTATGTTAAATAAAACTTTATATTTTAAACTAACCAAAATTATATTTTTTTATTTTAATTTAAATAAAACTTTATATTTTAAACCAACCAAGATTTTATTTTTTGTTTTAATTTAAATAAAACTTTATATTTTAAACTAACCAAAATTCTATTTTTTGTTTTAAATTAAATAAAACTTTATATTTTAAACTAACCAAAATTCTATTTTTTTATTTTAAATTAAATAAAACTTTATATTTTAAACTAACCAAAATTCTATTTTTTGTTTTAAATTAAATAAAACTTTATATTTTAAACTAACCAAGATTCTATTTTTTATTTTAAATCAAATAAAACTTTATATTTTAAACTAACCAAAATTCTATTTTTTATTTTAAATCAAATAAAACTTTATATTTTAAACTAACCAAGATTCTATTTTTTATTTTAATTTAAATAAAACTTTATATTTTAAACTAACCAAGATTCTATTTTTTATTTTAATTTAAATAAAACTTTATATTTTAAACTAACCAAAATTTTATTTTTTATTTTAAATTAAATTAAATTTCAAAAACTTTCCCAATGCTTCTAACCGGTGCCACATATAAAAAATAATCTTCATTAAATTTCTTACCCTTTTCTAAAAGATATGAAACAACAGTTTTAAGCGCAATCTGAGGAAGATTGTTGTTTTGACTCAAATGACCAAGCAAAAACTTTTTAACACCCTTTTCTATTAAAGCATCAATAACCTTTGCCGCATCATAATTTGAAAGATGCCCAAAAGAAGAAGCAATTCTTTTTTTCAACATAAAAGGATATCTCCCTTTTTTTAGCATTTCAACATCATAATTAGATTCTAAAAGAACAAAATCTGAATCTTTTAAAGTTTCTATTAACTGAACAGTTGGCATACCAACATCGGTGCAAACCGAAAATTTCTTCTCTCCATCAAAAATTTTAAAACGAACCCCATCAGCACTATCATGAAAAACCCTAAAAGCACCCACACTCAAATTAAATATATTCGCAATTTTTTTATCTATTTCATAAAGTTTTGTTCCTTTGAAGATTAAATCTTTAATAATTAATGCCTTTAAAGTTTCTTTTGAAGAATAAACAGGAACACCCAAAAACTTTGTCGCAGAATAAAGCCCACTAACATGATCACTATGCTCATGCGTTATAAAAATAGCTTTAATATTTTTTTCGCTTAATCCCGCCAAACTCAAGGAATTAATAAGTGCTTTAAAACTAATTCCAACATCAACTAAAATAGCGGTTTCTTTGCTTTTAATATATATACAATTTCCTTTACTAGAACTACAAACAGGATATATAACCATTTTAAATCACCAAAATAAAAAATTTTTTAACCTAAACCTTTTTAATGCTAGCGCCAAGAGCTGTTAACTTCCCAACAATATCTTCATAACCTCTTTCAATATATCTAGTGTTTTTTATTTCTGTTTGCCCTTTTGCTCCTAGTGCCGCAACAATTAAAGCTGCCCCTGCTCTTAAATCACAAGCTTCAACCGGAGCTGCCTTTAAAATTTTTCCTCCTTCAACAACAGCAACCTTTCCATCAACAGTTATAGCTGCTCCCATTCTGCAAAGTTCTCCAACATATTGAAATCTATTATCCCAAATCCCTTCGGTTACTATGCTAGTTCCTTTAGCAAAAGTTAAAACAGCAGTTATTTGTGGCTGCATATCTGTTGGAAAACCAGGATATGCTTGCGAAGTAACATCAGCTTTTTCTAAATCACCATCACTCAAAATATGTAAACTACTATCATATTTTTTTATTTTAAGCCCAATGCTCTCCATTTTGTTAACAATAGACTCTAAATGCTTTGGAGTAACATCCTTTATTAAAACATCCCCTCTTGTTACAGCAGCCATTGCCATATAGCTCCCTGCTTCAATTTGGTCTGGAATTATTGTGTAGTCGGAAGAATTAAGTTCTTTAACCCCTTTAATTTTAATTATATTTGTCCCTGCTCCTATTATGTTTGCTCCAATTGAGTTTAAAAAGTTAGCCAAATCAACAATATGTGGCTCTTTTGCAGCATTTTCAATTATTGTAACCCCATCTGCTGTTGTTGCTGCCAACAAAATATTAATAGTTGCCCCAACAGAAACAACATCAAAATATATTTTAGCTCCTGTTAAATTTGTTGTTCTAAGCCTTATTATTCCTCCATCTATTTCATAATTAGCTCCAAGAGATTCAAAACCTTTAAGATGCAAATTAATTGGCCTAACCCCAAAATTACAACCACCAGGCATCGCAACATTAGCTTCTTTAAATCTTGCTAACAATGCTCCTAAATAGTAATAAGACGCTCGCATTTTCATAGCAAGTTCAAAAGGAACTTCAGTTTTATGAACAGTTGAAGTATCAATCATAACACTATGTTCGTCCTGCTTTTCTATTTTAGCCCCCATAGTCTTTAAAATTTGAAAAGACAAATCAACATCACTAATATTAGGTAGATTACTAATAACACAAGGTTTTTTAGATAGTAATGTTGCAGGAATTATTGCAAGAGCAGCATTTTTAGCCCCATTAATTTTAACCTCTCCTTTTAAATGAGCACCACCATCAACAATAAATCTGCCCAAAATAGCTCTACCCCCAAGCTTTTTAAAATATAAACAAAACACTACATTAAATTATATAAAATATTATATAAAAAATCAATTAGTATACATCAAAAAAATTAATGACAAATTTTAATATAAAATTAAACAAAAAAATTTTATTATTTAAATTTCGTTTAAATTATATAAAAATATATAAAAAAACGTAAAAATTTTCATTGAAATTTTAAAAATAAAATAAAAAAAATTATAAAAAACCCCAATTTAAACAATAAGACTTATTAAAATATCTTTTTTGACAAATTAACTTATATCCACTATAATTTCCTTGATGATATAAATCGCAAAAAATTAAATTGAAAATGTTTTAGATTATATATTTATATTAGCAAATATATTAACAAAAAATATTAAATAGAAAAAATTAAATCTTTTTAATAATCATTAAAAATATTTATTCCAAATGCAGAATTATTGCTTAAATAACCCAAATTATAGTTACATAAAAGTTAAGGAGAAAAAGAAATGGACTCAAGCTTTCCTAGAATTTTATCGTTACTTAGAAAAGAGAAAGGAATTAGTCAAAAAAACGCTGCAAAAGAACTTGGTGTTTCACAATCGCTTCTTTCACATTATGAGAAAGGAATTAGAGAATGCGGCCTTTTATTTGTTTTAAAAGCAGCAAAATATTATGATGTGTCTTGTGATTATCTTCTTGGCAAATCCCCCGAAAAAAAAGGAACAACAATTTCCATTGAAGAACTAAAAGAGGAACAAAACGAGGAAAAAAAAGGAAATTCAAATACATTTAAGGTTTTATATAAGAAAAAGATTTTATTTTGTTCATTAAACATATTAATAGATTTTCTATCTAAAACAAAAAGCAACAAGCTAATAGAAGAAATTTTTTCTTTTTTATATCTTGCAGTATATAGAATGTTTAGAATAATATTTAAAATAAACAAAAACAACAACAACCAAATGTTTTCAATAGATGATTTAAATTCTAATCAACTAGCAAGCGCTTCTATGCTAAAATCTGAAGCAAAAGCTAATTGTTCTGCCTTTAATGAATTTAAAAACAAAGAAGAAAATCTTGAAAATCTTTTAATAAATTCCAAAACACTAGAAAAACAATATCCTCAAAACTACAATGCTTTGTTAAATTTAATTAAAACTTGCGAAACAACAATTAATTCTTGAGTGAAATATTATAAATAAAATTTAAGATTAAATTTTTAAAACAGTAATATTACTTATATATACTAATAAAAAGATCAAAAGTAAAGTTTAAAAAAAGCAATTTTTAGATTCCAAATAGAAATAAAACCTCTAACAATAATACTATTATAAAATTAGAATTCACCTATCAAAAAACCTTCATATTAACAACATAAACAGCAATTTTTAACTTTACTAAAAATAATAAAATATCCTTAATTTCTTACGATTTAATGTTTTTTTATTATTTTAGCGTTATAGTCTTTTTCAATTAAATATACAATTATCGATCTGTCTATATATTTTTATTTAAGCTACTAAATAATTAGTTACAATAAATACATTTAAATTAAATTTTAAAATATTAAAATTAATTAAAAAATATTTATTTAGTGAATTAAAAAATATATAAACTGTTTCAACTTTAATATAAAAATAATAATTTTATTGGATTTATCCTTTTTATTTTTAGCAGTTTTTAAAATAAACAATAATTCTTTGTTCTCGATAAAAGTTTAAACTATTAATTTATTTTATAATAAATAGTTAAAAACATAAGCTCTAAAAACAAAATATAGCAAATTTTAAATTCTTGTAAGAAATTATTTTTTAAATTTAAATAATAAAATAAAATTAATTTCAAAACCTATTTTAATATAGCCATAAACAAAAACCTAAATAAATATAACAATTCTTCTCAAATTCAAACAATTTACCAAAACAAAATAATTTTTTTGATTTATTTTAGATATTAAATTTGTCATACAATAACCAAGAAATAATAAAAAAATTTTCTAAAATATAAAAAATATTATAAATAAAATCATAATTTAAGTATTTTTCAACTTAATAAATAAATAATACATAAATTTATAAAATATTCTATATAACTAAATATACAAAAACCTAAGAAATAATCATCTCATATACATTTCAAAAAACATATGGTTTTATTTTTTTAAGTTTAATATATAAGATATTATTATAAAAATTTATTTTTAGTTATATCTTTATCCTAAATCTTATTAAACCACAAATTATTTTAATTTCAAGATTACCCCTTTAAGTTATTAAAAAAATACTATTAAAAATCTAAATAATATAAATAAAATTACCTTCAAACTATGTTTTTTATTTTCAAATAAATAAAAAAAATCCAAAACATTTTTAAAATTGATGTATAATAAAATATATAGAATTAAACTAACAATCATGTTT
>CACXZI010000048.1 GCA_902772105.1 Oscillospiraceae bacterium
TTGAAGATGTTGTGTGGAAAGTTATTTTAATTAAAAAAAATTATATTTTCATATGTGTATTTGAAATTTTTATAATAGTGTATTTAATATTTTTTAAAATTTTTATATTTATTATGGTGGATAGTTTTCGGGGGATAAATATTTTTTTTGGTTTTATATTTTTTAGTTATTTTCTTTGTTCTTATTTTTTGGGGTATCTTCAATTTTTTTAAAATTAAAAGTAGGGGTATTTTTAACGTTATTGTTAATTTTGTTTTGGTTTTTTTCAATATCATTTTTGTTTCTAGAAGATTCATCTATTTTATTAAATTCTTCTTTGCTATTTTTTAATTCATTTTTTAATTCTTTGTTGCTTTTTTCTTTTTCTTTTAAATCTTCTTTAAATTCTTTAAAGCTTAATTCTTTGTTTTTATTTTTACTAGTTTTATTTTCAATTTCTTTTTCTTTTTCTTTTAAATCTTCTTTAAATTTTTTAGAACCTAATTCTATTGTTTTGTTTTGTTCTTTTTTTTCTTCAACAATTTTGTTTGAATTTTCTTTTTCTTCGTAATTTTCAATATTATTTAAATCTTCTAATATTTCTTTTAGCTTTTCTACAATTGAATTTTCTTCTTTAAATTGGTTTTTAATTTCTTTAATTATATTTTCTAAGTTTTCAATTATTAGGGTTTTAAATAATTCTACGTCATTTTCAAATTCTTTAATTTCTTCGTTAAAGTTTTTATATGTTTCTATGAATTCATTATATCGTTTAATAGTAGGAATAATATTATCACATAAATGTTTTAATTTATCTAAAAATTCTTGCTTATTTTCATATTTATAGATATTTTCAATATATTCTTTATTTTCATTCATTTCATTTTTGAAAATTTTTACTATTTCTTTAATTTTTTCTTCATTTTTAATGTTATTTAGTTTTCCCACCATTTGTTTAACCATTATGGTGTATGAATCTTCTGATTTATATAAATTTAACATTTTATTAATTGATTTATCTTTAAATTCTTTTTCATATAAATCTTCAGCTGTTATAATTATGTTTTTTATGTTATCAAATAATGGCTTTTCTAGTGATTTAACTTCATTTTCAAATGAATTAATTTTCTCATAATTTTTAAATTCTTCGATAAACTCTTTATATTTTTTAATGTCAGGGAGTATATTTTCACATATTCTTTTTAATACATAATAAAAAGAATATTTGTCTTTATAATATTCGTCAAAATTTTTAAAAGAATTTTTAATATATTCTTTATATTTTTTTATTATTTTTTGGAATTGTTCTATTTTTTGCTCTGGGTTAGTTATTATTTCGGTTTCTGAAACAGAATCTTCAGATGAAGATCTATAGTTAACACATTCATGTAGATATCTTGTAAATATTTTTTCAGGTTTTTTAACTTTTTCTTTTAGTAGGGTTTTGCATAAATTATATAGGCTTTCGTATGATTCTTTTTTATCTTTTCCTATATATTTTTTAGTTAGTTTTAAAAATTTAAAGAGTTGTTCTTGTATTATAGGGTATAAAGACATGTGTGGATTATTGTTTATTGTTTTGTTAAAATCTTTAAGATACTTTTTAATTTCCATAAATTTATCTAAATTTTCAACTTTAGGCATAATGTCTTTGTCTTTTAAAAATAAATCTATATATAAATTCAGAACTTTTTCTAAATCTTTTAATATAATATTTTCACTTTCTTTAGTTATGTTATTTTTTTCATTTTTTTCTAATATATAATCTGATAGTCTTTTTTTTATTTCTTTTTGTGCAATTTTAGAATATTCAGGAAATAATGTATTACTTTTTAAATTTTTTATATCTTTTTTAAAAGAATTTAAATAGTTTATAATGTCATATGCATAACACATAAATAAATTTAACATTTTTTTGTCTTTTATATCACTTTTTTCATTTATGTCTTCTTTTAAATTTAATTTATTTTCAGGACGAAAAATTTCTTTATATTTTTTAAAATATGAAGAGATATGGTTTAAATTTTCTTTTATTTTGTCGTTTTCGTGGTAAAAATTTTTAAAAATATCATGTTGTGATTCTATTCTATCTAACACTAAATCTCTTAAATATTCATTTTTTTTATAGTTTGGGAAACATAATGTATAGTTTTCTCTGCTTTCTCTTTGACTTTCTAAATGGTTATTTTCGCTAGGGACAAATTTTGTACTTATGCTATCAAGTATATAGGAGCTTAAATTTCCTAAACAATCTAATGATGAATCATCTAGTTTGAAAAAAATAGGATGTGTTATAATTTTTTCATATAATTTAATATAATTAATAAGGATTTTGTGTATTTTAAATAAAGGTTTATAAAAAACAGGCCAAAGTTTTTCAGCTTTTTCTTTTATTTGCTTTAATTTTTTTATATCGTCATCTTCGTATTTGTTAGATTTATCAAGAGTGTTATGTTCTAGTAATAGGTTTATGTCTTCTTTTATGTAATATAGATTTTTTGTGATTTGCGTTAAATATTCAATTTCGTCTGCAAGAAAATCTATTGTTCCATAAATAGTTCCATATTCAAATTTCTTTTCATTTTTTTCATCATGTTTTATCCAACAAAAAAAATATTTTTCTAAAAATTCTCCAGATTTTTTATGATCTTTTATGTCTTCTTCTTTTATGTCTTTTAGTGAAACCAATTCATCATCTTTATCGTTTAATTTAATTAAGTCAATATTTTCATTATAGAGAATGTTGTATCTTTTTTTATATGTATTAATGTTTTCACGGATGAGATCTAAATTTTCTTCATAATCAGACGGTAGTAGTTTTTCATATCTTTTTATTTTTTTCTTTATATAGTCTTTAAGATAATAGTCATATATATCATAATAAATTGTGTAATCATTCTTTTCAAATTTATCCATATTTTCATATAAATAACATTTTCTTTTAAAATAGTCGTCTAAGTTTTTATATATTTTTATTTCTTGCACTTCATTGCTAGGTTTTTTAAATTCTCCATTTTCATCTAATTCACCGTATTTTTTATTGTATTCTTCAATATTTTCATATTCCTCAAAATCATAGTTAGATTCATTGGTTAATTCTCCTCGACCGTATAATTTATGAGAACGCAAGTTTTTCAAAAATAGTACCCTATTTTCTTCTATTTCAAATAGCTTTTTTCTATGTTGGTAATGAAGGCCAATTAAAAGTATAAAGGTGTTATAGTCTAGTTGATAGCAAAATTTTTTACTTTTTTCGTCGTATAACATTCTAGGAATTAGGTTATCATCACTTTTATCATTTTTATCTTTTAGCCGTGATGGAATTTTTCTTATTTTATATTCATCGTTAGACAATATATAATTTTCTTCATTTTCTGATGAACATTCGGTGGTGTCTCCTTGTATATTTGAAAATTCTCTATATTCTGCATAATTTGGTTGGTTATTTTGATTATTATTTGTCATTTTATTTCTCCTTTAACTAATTTATTTTATATTTTTTGACATAATTTTATTTAATTATACACATACTTATAAAATAATACAAATATTTCTAAAAAAGTTATTATGATGAAATTTTAATTGATTTGAAAAAATAAATATGTATAAAAATAAATATGTATAGAATTTAAATGGATATATTTTGAAGAAGTTTTGGTTTAAATATTTTAAATAGAAATTAGAAAAAGTTTTTTTAATTATTTTGGGATAGGGTAGGTAATATTAAATTTAATAGAATTATTTATTTAATTAAGTTTATATTTAATTTAGATTAACTAAAAACATAAAGGTGATTAAAATAGAATTTTTTTGTTTAATAAAATTTTTATTTAGTAACTAAAAGAAATATATTGAAATTATATTAAATTAATTATTTTGAATTTTTAAAGGGCAATTTTCAAAATAAATTGATTTAGATTTTAGTTTAAATATAAAAATGATTAAAATAGAATTTTTTGGTTTAATAAAATTTTTATTTAGGAACTAAAAGAAATATATTGAAATTATATTAAATAATTATTTTGGATTTTTGAATAGGATTATTTATTTAATTAAGTTTATATTTAATTTAGATTTTAGTTTAAATATATGATTTACAATAGATGAACTTATTATTGGGATATTGTTTAAGCATTAAATTCAGTTGAAAACTATTAGTTATATAATCATCTTAGAATTATTAATGAATAGGTATATTTAAATTTAAGAAAAATATTTATTTTAAAGTATGAAATATATAATATTAATGGCTTTTGAGTTTATTTAATTTAGTTTTATTTATATATGGTTTATTGTGACATATAAATTTTTATTTGCGTTAGGTTGAAGTGATTTTGTTTAGGTATATATATTTATTAAAATCAAAATAACAAAATTTTTACTAACTTAAAAAATAAAAGAATTGGCATATATTAATTTTTAAATATTGTTTTAAACTAAATATTTTATGTTAAATGAGTTTTAATATTATGTTAGAAAAAGAAATAGGTGGATTTTGTTGTTTATAAATAAGGAGAAAAAATAAAAGATTAAACTATTTAATTAATTTAAAGTAATTTATTTTATTTATAGAAATATATAAAACAGCTATTTCTCATTTAATAAATTTAATATAACCTATTAATTTTTAGTTTATTTATTTTTATTAATATTAAAAAAAGATTTAATTTATATAGGTTTATATTTAATTTTTTATTATTAAATTGAGGAGTGTTTTATTAAAAAATTAAAAATTTTATATTTACTTTTTGATTATAAAATGCTAAAATATAAAAATGTTGTATATAAAAAACAAGAAATTTCACTCAAAATCTTAATATAAAATAAAAAAATGAAATGGGAGTTGGTTTTTAAAATGGCAAGAAAGAAAAAAACAATGGACGGAAACACAGCAGCAGCGCATGTTTCTTATGCATACACCGATGTTGCTGCTATATATCCAATAACACCTTCTTCAACAATGGCGGAGGTTTGTGATGAATGGGCAACACAAAAAAGAGAAAATGTTTTTGGATATCCTGTTAAAATAGCCGAAATGCAGTCCGAAGGAGGGGCAGCAGGAGCAGTTCATGGTTCACTTTTAGGAGGAGCTTTAACAACAACTTTCACGGCATCTCAGGGGCTTTTGTTAATGATTCCTAATATGTATAAAATGGCGGGAGAAAAACTTCCTGGAGTTATAAATGTTTCAGCAAGATGTATTGCAACGCATGCTCTTTCAATTTTTGGAGATCATTCTGATATTTATGCTTGTAGACAAACTGGATATGCTATGTTATGTGAAAATTCTGTTCAGGAGGTTATGGATTTAACACCTGTTGCACATCTTAGCGCACTAAAAGGAAGAGTTCCTTTTTTGAATTTTTTTGATGGATTTAGAACATCTCATGAATTTCAAAAAATTGATACGTGGGATTATGAAGAGCTAAAAGAAATGTTAGATTTAAAATATGTTGAAGAGTTTAGAAGAAGGGCATTAAACCCAAATAGCCCTGTTCTTTATGGATCTGCTCAAAACAGTGATGTTTTTTTTCAGGCATCTGAAGCAGCTAATTCATATTATGATTCTTTGCCTGATGTTGTTGCAAGCTATATGAACGAAATAAACAAAAGAATAGGAACAGACTATAAACCTTTTAACTATTTTGGAGCAGATGATGCAACACATGTTATTGTTGCGATGGGTTCTGTTTGTGACACAATTGAAGAAACGGTTCAAAAAATGGTTGAAGAAGGAGAAAAGGTTGGGGTTGTTAAAGTTCGGTTATATAGACCTTTTAGCCAAAAATATTTTGTTGATGTTTTGCCAGATAGCGTTAAAAGAATTAGTGTTTTAGATAGAACAAAAGAAGCAGGATCAATAGGAGAACCTTTATTTTTAGATGTTTTAGCAGCACTTAGAGGAACAAAATTTGAAAATTCGTTGGTTTTTGGAGGAAGATATGGTCTTGCATGTAAAGACACAACTCCAACTCAAATTAAAGCAGTTTTTGATAATAAAGAAAAAGCACGTTTTACAATAGGAATTGAAGACGATGTGACATTTTTATCTCTAAAAGAAGGAGAACATTTTGAAACATCTGATGAAAAAACAAAGTCTTGCAAATTCTGGGGGCTTGGTTCGGATGGAACTGTTGGAGCTAACAAAAACTCTGTTAAAATAATAGGGGATAACACAGATATGTTCGTTCAGGCTTATTTTGCATATGATTCTAAAAAGTCTGGTGGAATAACTGTTTCGCACCTTCGTTTTGGAGAAAAACCAATTAAGTCTTCATATTTAATTTCAAAAGCAGATTTTGTTGCTTGCCATAATGCTTCATATATAAAAAAATATGATATAGTTCAGGATATTAAAAAGGGAGGAATTTTTCTTTTAAATTGTTCATGGGATTCAAAAGAGCTAGAAAAAGAGCTTCCAGCTAAGGTTAAAACATATATTGCAAATAACGACATTAATTTCTACACAATTGATGGGGTTAAACTTGGAAAAGAAATAGGTTTAGGAGGAAGAATAAACACAATATTGCAGTCGGCATTTTTTAAACTTTCTAATATAATGCCAATTGAAACTGCTAAAAAACTCATGAAAGAAGCAGCATATAAATCATACTCAAAAAAAGGTGAAAACATTGTTAACATGAACTATAAAGCAATAGATTTAGGGGCAGATTCTGTTGTTAAAGTGGAAATTCCGCAGTCTTGGAAAACAGCTTCAGATTCAATAAAAGACGAATTAGCAACTGGAGAAAACAAAGACTTAGTTTCATATGTTAACACAATATTAAAGCCAATTAACGATCAAAAAGGAGATAAACTTCCTGTTTCTGCATTTGTTAAATATGTTGGAGGGTATGTTCCTCAAGGATCTGCTGCATATGAAAAAAGAGGTGTTGCAACAGAGGTTCCTTGTTGGGATAAAGAAAATTGTATTCAATGTAATATTTGTTCTTTTGTTTGCCCGCATGCTGTTATTCGTCCTAGTGTTTTAACAGAAGAAGAAGAAAAAAATGCACCAGCTTCACAAAAAACAGCTCCTATGATTGGTTGCCAAGACAAAAAATTTGCTGTTGATGTTTCTGTTTTAGACTGCACTGGATGTGGTGTTTGTGTTAGTGTTTGCCCTGGAAAAGCAGGGAATAAGGCTCTTTCTTTAAAGCCTCTTTCAACACAGTTAGAAGAACAAGAATGTTTTTCATATTCTCAAAATCTTCCTAAAAAGCAGGATGTTATTTCAAAGTTTAGTGAAAACACATTGAAGGGAAGTCAGTTTAAAAAACCACTTTTAGAATTTTCTGGGGCATGTGCTGGATGTGGGGAAACGCCATATGCAAAACTTGTGACACAGCTATTTGGAGATAGGATGTATATTGCAAATGCTACTGGATGTTCTTCAATTTGGGGAGGTTCTTCTCCTGCAACTCCATATACAACAGATGAAAATGGATTTGGGCCAGCATGGGCAAATTCTTTATTTGAAGATAATGCTGAATTTGGGTTTGGAATTAATTTAGCACAAAAAAGTTTAAGAGAAAGATTAATAAAACAGGTTGAAGAAATTTCAAGTTCTTCAACTGGGGAAGCAAAAGAAGCGGCAGAAAAGTTTTTAGAAACAAAGAATAATAGCAAAGAAAACAAAGTTGCATCCGAAAATTTGGTTGAAGTTTTAACAAAAGAAGGAATAGGAAAGGAAATAGTTTTAAATAAAGCATATTTAAACAAAAAATCTGTTTGGATTTTTGGAGGAGATGGTTGGGCATATGATATTGGATATGGCGGGCTTGATCATGTTTTGGCTTCAAGAGAAGACGTTAACGTTTTGATTTTTGACACAGAAGTTTATTCAAACACTGGTGGGCAAGCTTCTAAATCAACTCCAACTGGAGCAGTTGCAAAGTTTGCAGCAGGTGGAAAAGGTGTTAAGAAAAAAGATATAGCAAGCATATTTATTAGTTATGGATATGTTTATGTTGCTCAGGTGTCTATTGGAGCTAACTATAATCAATGTTTAAAAGCTTTAATTGAAGCTGAAAGTTATTGTGGGCCGTCGCTTGTTATTTGTTATGCACCATGTATTAATCATGGGTTAAAAGGTGGGATGAGTGGATCTATTGCTGAAGAGAAAAAGGCAGTTGATTCTGGATATTGGAATTTGTTTAGGTTTAACCCAGCTTTAGAAGGAAATAAATTGCAAATAGATAGTGGTAGTCCAACTTCTAGTTATGAAGAATTTTTAATGGGAGAGGTTCGATATAGTTCTTTGGTTAAAAAAGATCAAGAAAAAGCAAAGGAATTATTTAAAAAGTCTGAGGAAGAAGCAAACAACAAAAGAGACTATTTAACAAAGTTAGAAGAACTATATAAATAGAGAATATAAAAAGAAAAAAACAGCTGTCTGCGGGTTTGACAGCTGTTTTTTTATATTAAGAATAAAAATTTACTTAATAATGTTTTGATAAAGAAAGTTTGATTATTTATTTAAAATATGTTTAGTTAAATTTTAATATTATGTTTTAAAAAAGCTAATGGGATTTTAATTTTATAATATTATATAACGTTGTTATATATTTAATTTTTTGGTGTTAATAATAAAAATTTGGTTTTGATAAAGAAAGTTTGATTATTTATTTAAAATAGGTTTAGTTAAATTTTAAGGTTATGTTTTAAAAAAGCTAATGAGCTTTTAATTTTATAATGTTATATAACGTTGTTATATATTTAATTTTTTGGTGTTAAGAATAAAAATTTATTTTGATAATATTTTGATAAAGAAAGTTTGATTATTTATTTAAAATAGGTTTAGTTAAATTTTAAGATTATATTTTAAAAAAGCTAATGAGAATTTAATTTTATAATGTTATATGACGTTGTTATATATTTAATTTTTTGGTGTTAA
>CACXZI010000049.1 GCA_902772105.1 Oscillospiraceae bacterium
TAAAACTACAAAATATTTTGTTATAACAATATAATCTAGATTATTTTTCATACTATATTTTATATTTTTTAAAATTTTATTTAATAAAACCACCAAAAAACAAACATTTTAAATTAACATTTAATTTTTACTAAAAATATCTTTAAACATTTTTAAAAATAATTTTATCTGTTTAAAAACTGCTATAAATTTTAACATTTAACACTTTTAATATATTTGAATTTTAAAAATAATACAAAAACTTTAACAAAACTAAACTTGAATTAATATAATATTCCTTAATTTTATTTATCAAAAACATCAAAATTTATGAAACACCCTATCATAAATATCTTTTTAAATTTTATCAGCAACCCAAATATCTAAACACTTTTTAAATAAAAATAGTATATATCAAGAAAGTAAATTTAATTTGCAAATTAAACTTAACTTTTTTAAACTAATATCTGAAAATATACTAAATATAAACTATATTTAAAAATATTCTAAATAATATTCCTTTCAAAATCTTTTCAACAAACACCAAAATCAAATAAATCTATAACAATTTTACTTAATAAAATATATAATATAAAATTAAATTTTAAAACTACAAAATAAATAATTTTAATGCCAATATATTTTTAATATATCTATATATTAAATATCTTGAAAATAATAAATATAAAAACTAAAATTCAAATATTCTTTCAAAAATTTTATTATTTATATTTTTAACTCCCCCCACTTTAAACAACAAACTCTAACTTAAAATTTCAAAATATATTTAAT
Organism: Oscillospiraceae bacterium; assembly: GCA_902772105.1. GTDB lineage: Bacteria > Bacillota > Clostridia > Oscillospirales > Ruminococcaceae > RUG12519. The sequence goes on from CACXZI010000049.1 coordinate 772, forward strand.
TTTAAAAACATAATATAATATTTTTCTGTCAATAATATTAAAATCTAAAATTTTTATTTAAATTGCTAAAAAACCTTTAAAATAAATGTTGTTTTTATTGTTTAAAAAGATATTTTTATTTTTATTTTGTAAAAAAAATAAATAAAAACTTGATTTTTAATCCAATATAATTATAATTTATAGTAGACTAAAATTATGTTGATAAAATCTATACGCATTTCATTTAAAATTATATAACATCGTCTTTATTTAAAAAGGAGAATTAAAATATGAACATATTAGACAAAATTTTTGGTTCATACAGCAAAAAAGAAGTTAAGAGAATTATGCCAACAATAGAAAAAATTTTAAAGTTGGAATCAAAATATGAAAAAATGAGCGAGGAAGAACTAAAAAATCAAACAAACATCTTAAGAGAAAGGCTAAAGAAAAAAGAAACAGTTGACGATATTTTACCAGACGCTTTTGCTGTTTGTAGAGAAGCTTCTAAAAGAGTTTTAAATATGAAACACTTTAAGGTTCAATTAATCGGTGGAGTTGTTTTAAGTCAAGGTCGTATTGCTGAAATGAAAACAGGAGAAGGAAAAACACTAGTTGCAACACTTCCAGCCTATCTACATGGATTAACAGGAAAAGGAATTCATGTTGTTACGGTTAATGACTACCTTGCAAAACGTGACGCAGAATGGATGGGTAAACTATATAAATATTTAGGATTAACGGTTGGAATAGTTTTAAACGGAATGCAAAGTGATGAAAGAAGAGAAGCTTATGCATGTGATATAACCTATGCAACAAACAACGAAATAGGTTTTGACTATTTAAGAGACAACATGTGTATATATAAAGAGCAAAAGGTTCAAAGAGGATTTAACTTTGCACTAGTTGACGAGGTAGACTCAATTTTAATAGACGAAGCAAGAACACCACTTATAATTTCCGGGCCAGGAGACAAATCAACAGAGCTATATAACCACACAGATAACCTAGTTAAAACATTTAAAATGTTCAAAACAAAAGAACTAGACGACAAAGAAGAACATGATGACGTTGACGCTGATTATATTGTTGATGAAAAGGCAAAAACAGCAACTCTAACCCCAAAAGGAGTTAAAAAAGCAGAAACATATTTTGGTTTAGAAAACCTAATGGATGGAGAAAACATAACAATTCTACATCACATAAACCAAGCAATTAGAGCACACGGAATTATGAAAAAAGATATTGATTATGTTGTTAAAGACGGCGAAGTTTTAATTGTTGATGAATTCACAGGAAGAATAATGAACGGAAGAAGATATAGTGAAGGACTACACCAAGCAATTGAAGCAAAAGAAAATGTTGAAGTTGCGGCTGAATCTAAAACTCTTGCAACAATAACATTCCAAAATCTATTTAGAATATATAAAAAACTTTCGGGAATGACAGGAACAGCAATGACAGAAGAAGGAGAATTTAGAGAAATATATAAACTAGATATAGTTGAAATTCCTTCAAATAAACCAGTGATTAGAAAAGACCATCACGACATTGTTTATAAAACTCAAAATGCAAAATTTAAAGCAATAGTAGATCAAGTTATTAAATGCCATGAAAAAGGACAACCAGTTTTGGTTGGAACTGTCTCAATTGAAAAGTCTGAAATTTTAAGCCGAATGCTATCAGAAAAGCATATAGATCACTCTGTTTTAAATGCTAAATATCATGACCTAGAAGCTCAAATTGTTGCCCAAGCCGGAAAAAAAGGAGCAGTTACAATAGCAACAAACATGGCAGGACGTGGAACAGATATAAATCTTGGAGGAAATGCCGAGTTTATGGCTATTGATGAAATGCGAAGAATGGGTTTCCCTGAAGAATTGATAACCGAAGCAAATTCATATGGAGAAACAGATGATGAAGATATTATTTATGCAAGAGGTGTTTTTAAAGATTTATATGAAAAACATAAAAAGGAAACAGATAAAGAATCAATAGAGGTAAAAAACACAGGAGGCCTTTTTATAATAGGAACCGAAAGACATGAATCAAGACGTATAGATAACCAGTTAAGAGGACGTGCAGGAAGACAAGGAGACCCAGGAGAAAGCCAGTTTTATCTTTCTTTGGAAGATGATTTGATGCGTCTATTTGGAGGAGAAAGAATAGACAAATTAATGACATTTTTAAAAACCCCAGAAGACACACCAATACAAGCAAAAATGTTAACAAGATCTATTAGTAATGCTCAGAAAAAAATTGAAGCAATGCATTTTGGAACAAGAAAAAGTGTTTTAAAATTTGATGATATTATGAACTCACAAAGAGAAATAATATATGAGCAAAGAAGCCGTGTTTTAAATGGAGACAACATGAGAGAATATGTTATAAACATGATTAAAGACTCTGTATCAAACATAGTTAACAGATATATTCCAGAATCTGAATCGCAAGAGCACTGGAATATTGAGGGGCTTAGAAACTACTATATAAACTATCTTCTAACAGAAGAAGATTTAAACTACACACCAAACGAGCTACTAAACATTAGAAAAGCAGATTTAATAGACATAATAACGAAAAAATCGATGGATTTATATAAAGAAAAAGAATATGCAATGGGAAAAGAAGAAATGCGAGAACTAGAAAGAACAATTATTTTAAAGGTTGTTGATTCGAAATGGACAGCTCATATTGATGACATGAGTGAACTTAAAAAAGGAATATATCTTCGTTCATATGCACAAAAAGATCCAGTTATTGAATATAGAATTGAAGGATTTGCAATGTTTGATGAGATGATTGATAGCATGAAAGAAGACATAGCATATTTAATTTTAACAACAACAGTTCGGCAAAGAGAAAAATTTGAAAAAGAAGAAATAGAAAAAATTCCAGATTATGTTGACTATAAAGATAATGAAGACATTAAAAGAAAACCAAAACGCAAATTCTTTTGGGGAAGAGATAGGAAAAACAAGAAAGATAAAAAGGAAAAGAAAGAAAAAAAAATTAAGAAGGTTGAAAAAATAGATAACAAAAAAATAGTTGATGACAAAGAAAACAAAGATGAAATAAAAGAAGAAGATAGAAATTAATAACTAGTTTATTATATAAAATGCAAAATATTTTATAATAAACAATTTAAATAAAGTTTTTTAATTATTAATTAAATTCAAAAAATTGTTACACATTTTAATACAAAATATATGTAAATAAATTTTTAAATTAACTTAATTGTTTTTAAAATTTATAGATTGTAATATATAATTAGAGAGTTAAAATATAGTTTCATTTTAAGCTAGAAAAGGTTTTTTTATATTGTTTTTAATTTTTTAGTCAATAAAATCTTTTTATTCATTCATTTTTTCAACTAATAAAAATTGCTGTTTTAAAACATCCAAAAAATATTCCCCTATCATATTTAAATCTTTAATTAAAAATATTCTTTCTCATATATTAATTAATTTAATATTTTATTAATTTTTAGACTTTAATGTTAATAACTCAAAATCTAAATTAACTAAATAATTTTTATTATTAGAATTTATAAAAAATTTTAAAACAAACAATTTTTTTATATTAAATTTTTAAATATAAAGAATATCAACATCTTTTGCTTATATCGCTTACTTATATTAAAAATATATATTATTTTGAACTTGAAACAAAAAATCATTAATTTAAATAAACGTAAAGATAGAGGAAAAAAATGCGAAATTCTAAAGATAAAAAAATATATAAACATCCATTTCTTTTTAGCATAGTAATAACTTTAATATATCAAGGTTTTATAACTGCTCTTAGTGTTGTTTTAGGTGTTTTTATAGCTTTAATAAACTTTTTTAATCACGTGGATTATGGAAATTTAAAATCAATATTTAAAGAAATTTCTCCTTTATCAATAGCTGTAAGCGTCATTTCTATTTTGCTAATAAATTTAATATTCAAAAATTTGAAAATATACACAAAAAGAAATTTTTTTAAAACAGTAAAAGTCTCTTTAGTTTATTTAATATATATTTTAGCACTTTTGATATATACAATATATCAAAACATTAAAATCAACCATCAATTTAAACCATCAAGCGAAATTATTTTAGGTATATTAACTCTTATTCTTGAGATTGGATTTGTTGAAGAATCTTTATATCGTGGATTAATTTTAAATATATTTGCTAAAAAATATTTAGATAAACCAAATGGCATCTCAAAAATATTATTCTTCCCTGCTATTATTTTTGGTTCTATTCACATGCTCAACATTCTTGCAGGAGTTTACCTAGAAAAAGCAATTCTACAAGCTGTTTTAGCTTTTTTAGTTGGAATATTACTAAATGCAATATATTTAAGAGGTGGAAATATTTTAGTTTTAATTTTAATTCATGCAATTGTGGATGCATCAGGATTATTTAAATGTTTATTTTTAAGAACGAATATGACAATTTCTGATTGTATAAACCAAACAAGTTACACCGAACTAATAATTTATATTCCTCTATCTATATTATCAACAATCTTTATTTTGCGAAAATCTAAACTAGAAGAAGTTAAAGAAAATTTAAAAACAATAAATCAAATTTAAATTATTAAAATTAAATAATATTTAATAACTGTTGTTTCAATAAAATTAAAAAATATATTATGTTAATTAATAATATTAAATTAATATTAAAAATCATTCTTAAAAACAATTCATAAACAACTAAAAAAAATAACCATAATCTTTTTTTATTTAATATTTTATTAATAAAATTTAATATCAATAACTCAAAATCTAAACTAACTAAATAATTTTTTGTATTAAATTTTTAAATAAATATTGTTACTGCAATAAAATTGAAAATTTGAATTATTCATAAATTTAAAAAATAACATTAAAAAACTTTAATTATATTATAAATTCAAAATCTAAATAATTTAAATAAATAATAGCTTAATTTTTATATTTTAGTAATTTAAAAATAAGTTATATATAAAAAACTATTAACAAAATTTATATGTTTTGCTTTTAATAAAACTTATTCCAAGTTATTTAGAATTAAATCAAATAAATAACCATAATTCTGTTTTTTTATTTGACTATTTTATTAATAAACTATAAATAGCAAAACTTTTCTTTTATTTTAAATTTCCTACCAAATAAAATTAAAACCTAATGTTAATTCTTGATTTTTTTAATATATAAAAACTTCATTTAAACATCTATATTAAATAAACTTAAAAAAATTAATAAAAACACTAACTTTATTCATATTATATTTTAATAAAATACATATAGTATTGTTAAAAATAAATCTAAAATAAATTATATTTAAATAATCGATATTCAGCTAAAAAATAAAGTATTTCCAAATAATGAATAATATTTAAAAATATAACATAAATACGCTAAAAACCTGCTAAAATTCGATCGAGTTTTTTTGTTTTTTATGATAGATTAAAAAACATTAATAACTCAAATTTTAGGAGGGAGAAATGGAAAATATAGAAAATAAAAACATCACATTACATAAATATCCATTCTTGTGTAGCATAATAATATTTTTAATATACCACATTTTAATAACTGTTTTAAGTTTAATAGTAACCGTTGCGGGAAGTTTCATAACTGGAAATTATGAAAACTTTGAATCTAATCTTAAAACACTCTCACCATTAACAATATTAATTTGTTTTATTTCAATTATATTATTAAATTTGTTTTTTAAAAATTTAAAAATTTATAAAAAAAGAAATTTTTTCAAAACACTAAAAGCTTCTTCTTTTTATTTAACTTTTATAACATTAAATTTAATATATACAATATATATTGCAATAAAAAATAATGCTCAATTTAAACCAATAAGTGGGATTTTTTTTGGAATATTCGTCCTTATATTTGGTATAGGTTTCATAGAAGAATCTTTATATCGTGGTTTAATTTTAAATATATTTGCTAAAAAATATTTATATGAACCAAATGGCATTTTAAAAATATTATTCTTCCCTGCTATTATTTTTGGTTCTATTCACATGCTTAACATTCTTATTGGTGTTAGCTTAGAAAAAGCCATTTTGCAAACCGTTTTAGCTTTTTTTGTTGGAATACTACTAAATGCCATATATTTAAGAGGTGGAAATATATTCGTTTTAATTTTAATACACGTAATTGTGGATGCATCTGGCCTTTTTAACTACTTATTTTTAGAAACAAATATAACAATTTCAGATTCTATTAATAACATGCAATATACACCTTTGTTTTTAGCTCCATTATATTTATTATTAACATTTTTCCTTTTAAGAAAATCTAAATTAAAAGAAATTAAAAAAACATTAGAAGAAATAAATAAATAAAATTTTTATCTATTTTATATATAAATCAGACATAAATTAAATTAAACAAAAATTACCATTAATATTTTTTGGTAAAAAAGGCAAAATACTACTACAAACGCATTTAAAAATGGTTAGCGTTTTAAGGAAATAAAATAGAATAAAAAAACCACAGAAAGGATGTGCTATTAGTGACAAAAAGTAGTAATGCGTCCAGTAGTAAAAGCTCTACTAAACCAAAAAAAAGAAAAACATCAACAAGAAAAATTGCAAGTTCAAAATCAAAATCATCTGTTATGGAAAGATTTAAAATGGAAGCTGCACGTGAAGTTGGTGTAACACTAAAACCAGGTTATAATGGTAATTTAACAGCTAAACAAGCAGGAGCTATTGGTGGCCGCATGGTTAAAAAAATAATTGACTCATATAAAAAATCACATAAATAATATATACATTTTTATATATACATTTTAAACCTATGAAAAAAATTTTTTGCTCATATTTGTCTTTTTAAATATTTTAACAGTCTTTTTTGCTGGCATTATGCCGGCTTTTTTTATATTTTTAACAATAATTTAAAATTCTATTTCCATTTTCCTATAACAAGACAATAATTGTAACTTATATTCACTATTTAACATTTTTATTAAACTAATAAGCCTATTTAAATCTTTACAACATACTTTTAAATTTAAAAATATATCTAAATTTTCTTTACTTTTTCTATTTACATACATTTTTTTAATTTCCACCTTATTTAAAAATAAAATAGTTAAAATATTTAAAAGACTAAAATTTTCCTCTTTAACACTCAAATTTAAACAAACAAAATTATCCCCTTTTTCAAAATAAACTTTTTTTGAAACAATAAAATATATTTCACCATTAAATTTAATAAAACAATTTAAATATGTTTTATTCCTTCTCAAAAGCTTAATTTCGGCTAAATTTGGCTTTTTAACCCTATAAAATAAAATATCTGCTTTTTCATTTAAAAGAATGTTGAAAGCCTCTTTTAGGGTTGTTGCGCTTTTAACATTATATTTTTTAAATTGTTCTAAACTAAATAATTCTTTTTCAACATCAAAACTAACAACATTTAAATTTTTATTATATAAAGATACATCCGAAAAAGAGAATAATATATCACCAGAATTCCTTAGCTTATTAAATTTTTCATATTGCATCAATCTAGAAAGATTTAAAATATTCAAAAACAAAAAATAGTCATATTCTTTAAATCTTTTTAAAGATTTGTTTAAGACACTTTTTAAAATTTGTTTTTCTCTATTTAAATCTTTAATAGGCAAACCTTTATCTTTTTTTATATTGAAAATTTTTAAAACAAGTTTTAACCTCTCTTGGAACGATTTTAAAATTTCGTCATTTTTTAAATTTATTAATTCTCTAAGTTCGTCCATTATAATTCTCCTCACTAAACAGTTTGAAAAAAACTTTTAAAATGCTATATCTATTATAATTTATATTAAAAATTTAAATAAATAATACCATTAAATTCACTTTAAAATCAAACCATTTGAAATTATGAAAATCCCGCCAAAAATATACAAAACAAGGTTAAAATTAACCAAAGTGATTCTAAATAAATTTAAAAACCTAATATAATTTCATTAAACTTTCTTCAAACTAATATCTTTAAATTAATTTAACATTCACTAAATTATAGATTAATATTAATATTTTTCAATT
>CACXZI010000050.1 GCA_902772105.1 Oscillospiraceae bacterium
TATTTGTTTACATTAAAATAATTTTCCTATTCTAAAACAATTCCTTTAGTTTTAAAATTCAAACTAAAAATCACCTCTAAAAATATATAAAATAATAAAAATCTAAACTAAAATCACTCCAATTATATCATATTATAAATTAAAATCTTTATAGTTTCCAATTACATTAATTTTAATATAACAATAATTTGTGTTAATTCTAACAATACTATACCATATTAATTCTTATATTATAAATTTAAATAATCAAATATAAAAATTCATAAATCAATTTATTTTTCAAAAGTTAACTAACTATCAGCATAATAAAATTTCTATTTAAAATTATTATTTTTCTTTGGCTTATATATCTTCACCTCATCAAAACCAATAACCCTTCTAGAAATTTTTAATTTAAAACTTTTAAATATAAAGAAAAATCCAAATAATAAAATCAAAGAAAAAAGCATTATATATCTAAATTCTGAAAAAATTAAACATATCGTACTTAAAAGTCTTTCTTTTTTTGCAAATAAAAAAATCCCAACAAAAATTGCAACCGTTGAAGATAAAAAAACTCCACCAGCTGCAACATCTTTAGCTATTTTTGCTAAACTATCGTAAGATGGAGAGCTTAAATTAACCAATGCTTCAATTGCAGTGTTAACTATCTCACAAAAAATAACTAACCCTATTGCTAAAATTAAAATAGCATATTCAATTCTAGAAAGCTTAAAAAAAACCGAAAACGTAAAAATAAAAGTAGCAATAACAATATGTATTCTAATATTTCTTTCATGCTTAATGCAATAAAAAAGCCCTTTAAAAGCATTTATAAAACTTTTTTTTAGCTCCCTAAATTCACCAAAACCATTTTTCATAACACATTATCTCTTTCAAATTTAAATTTATTAAGAATAATTTTATTTATTATTCTTTCTTTTTTTTGCATTATTTTTGCATCTTCTTCACCTTTTTCATGGTCATACCCTAAAAGATGCAACATAGAATGCACAACTAACCTTGCTAATTCTTCTTCTATGCAGCAACTGTTAAATTCTTCTAGTTGGCTTAAAGCTCTTTCAACAGATATAACAATATCTCCTAAAACAACTATTTTAGAATTATATTTAGTATATTTTCCATGAATATCCATAGGAAAAGATAAAACATCTGTTGGTTTATTTTTATTTTTATATTTTAAATTAAGTTTTTGTATTTTTATATTATCTGTTAACAAAACACTAATTTCAACATAGTTTTTAAATTTTTCTAAATATAAAACCAAACAACAACAAAAATAAATAAGATCTTTTATATCTTTTGTTACTTCAATTTCTTTTTGATTATTATTTAAATAAACACGAACCTTTTTCAAAATCTTCCTCCAAACTATAATTTAAAATTAATGTTCATATGCTTTTAATATTTTCCCAACAAGTTCATGCCGAACAATATCTTTTCTACTAAAATTACATATTGCAATTTCTTTTATATCTTTTAAAACTGTTGTTGCATCTAAAAGGCCAGATTCATTTTTATTTAAAAGATCCACCTGAGTTAAATCTCCTGTTATAACCATTTTAGAACCATTTCCAAGCCTTGTTAAAAACATCTTCATCTGCGTTTTTGTTGTGTTTTGTGCCTCATCCAAAATTATAAAACTTCTACTTAAAGTTCTTCCTCTCATATATGCTAAAGGAACAATTTCAATTTTTTTTCTTTCTATATATTTACTCAAATGATCCATACCAATAATTTCTTCCATTATATCATAAAGTGGCCTTAAATATGGATCTATTTTACTTTGTAGATCTCCTGGCAAAAATCCAAGTCTTTCCCCTGCTTCAACAACAGGTCTTGTTAGAACAATTTTGTCAATTTGCTTTTCTTTAAAACAAGAAACTGCTTTTGCAACTGCAATATATGTTTTTCCTGTTCCTGCAGGGCCAACCCCAAATGTTATTGCAAAATTTTCTATTAAATCACAATATTCCTTCTGCGCAAAAGTTTTTGTGAAAATTGGCTTATTTTTAAAATTTAAACAAATTTGTTCTTTGAAATTTTCAGATAAAACAAAAGATCTACCATTTTCAACACATTCCAAAATAAAATCTATGTTTTGTTTATTTAAAATATCACCTTTTTCTAAACTTTTTAAAATATATTCAATAACACTTTTTGCAACATAAACATTTCTTTCTTCTCCGGTTATTTTTAATTTATCTTCTCTAACAACTATATCTACAAAACATTTCTTTTTTAAAAAATTTATATTTTCATCATAACTTCCAAATAAATCTCTAACAGAATTAATATTATTCAAACTTATTATTTCTTCCATAATTAACAAAACACTTTCTTTAAATATTAAACATCCAATACATAAGCAAAAAATTTTAAATAAACACAAATAACAGAATAAGACTTTATGTATTATAACATATTTTAAAAATTTTTACAATTTTTTATTTTAAATTTATGTTTATATTTTTTAACTAAATAAATTAAATACGTAATTTATATATTTTTTATAAACAAACAATTAATAATAGCATTAAAAACTTATGTTTATTTTAATACTTAAAATTCTAGGTAGATATTAATTTAAATATTTTAAAATATAATATCAAATAAATTTTTAAACATCATAACTTATTTTTTAAATTTAATTAATTTTATTTTGAAATAAAAACAAAAATCAATATATCTATTTTTCATAAACAATTAAAAACTTATGTTTATTTTAATACTTAAAATTCTAGGTAGATATTAATTTAAATATTTTAAAATATCATATCAAATAAATTTTTAAACATATAACTTATTTTTTAAATTTAATTAATTTTATTTTGAAATAAAAACAAAAATCAATATATCTATTTTTCATAAACAATTAAAAACATATGTTTATTTTAACACTTAAAATTCTAGGTAGATATTAATTTAAATATTTTAAAATATAATATCAAATAAATTTTTAAACATCATAATTTATTTTTTAAATTTAATTAATTTTATTTAAATATTATTAATAATTTTAGTTATTAAAAAATTAAATATCAATCAGTTAAATTAAATTTCAAAATTTATTTAAACCTATTCATCATCATTTAAAAAATTTTCTTCTTCTTTGTCTTCTTCAACTTCAATTGGAGCTTTAGAGTCAATTCTTTGTTCAACATTAACATAAGCTGTTAAAATAACTCTATCTTTTTTTTCTTCAAATTCATATTTTCTATTTAATATCTTATTTCCCATTAATTCTTTAAGCTCCCATTCTTTTTGTTGTTCTAAAAGATATCTTTTCATACCTTCAATATCATCATCCTTTAACTTAATCTTTTCGTAAACATCATATAAAGAAGTTTGCATTAAAATAGGAAATCTTAATCCTAAAAATTCTAATGGTTTATATACATCCGAAGTTTTAACAGCTTTGTCGTCTTTTTTGTTAACCTTAAGAGGAATTTTCAACCCAAAAAGAGAAAGTCTTTTTTCTATTTTTTTAAGCCCTGTTTTTTGTTCAACATAGCTATTTTTTCTCAAAGATATTTTATTAACTCTTTCAACTTTAGCTAAAATTTTAGCATCGGATGGGGTATAAATAACATTATCAAAATCTTTTTTTTCTTGAACTCCGGTTACTAAAATATCACCTTGTTGAACTTTATCTCCAGCTTCAACCAAAGGAGTTCCACTATATGCTTCAACATAGGTTATTTCTCCATCATATGTAGAAATAACATTACAAGGCCCTTGCCAATCAACAATATCTGGCTTTTTCTTAGATTCGCTAACTTCAATTATATATTTCCCTGCAATTCTATTTAAACTAATCCAAGAAATTTCAGGATGTTCTTCTTTTATTTTATGCTCAATATCTTGTTCATCAATAGAAAAAACATTAGACCCAAAATGCAACCCATTTTCATCACAAATCTTAAAAATTTCCTCATCAGTTACTAAAGCATTTCCAACAACTTCAATATCCCAAACAAAAAAATTTGAAATTAAAATAGCTAATAAAAAAACTAAAGCTCCAACACCAAGACCAAAGCGAAACTTATATCTTTTTAAAAAATTTAAAAATCCATGATCTTTTATTTTTGTTAAAACCGCACCATAAGATCTTCCTGATTTTTGTAGACTATAATAATCTTTTGTCATACATCTTGCTAAAACAAAATTTTTCTTTTTTTCAACAAGCCAAAGATTTTTTTTATAGGTAGTTAAAAATTCATTTAAATCTCCTTCAATTTTAAACTCACTCCATCCTAAAAACCATCTTAAAATTTCTATCATATATTCCTCCTGTGTTCTTCAATTTCTGTTGAAGTTATATTTCCTTTTAAAATTAGTTCATCATCTCCCATTTCACTTAAAATTAAATTAGAACCCATAACTTTAAGTTGTTTTATTTTATTGCAAACAACTAACATATTGTCGTCATAAACCAAAATTTTTTTATATCCACTAATAACAGCTTGATATCCTCCATAGATAGTAACCGTAATATCATTGGTTAAAAGATTTGGAGAAAAATTTAAAATTCTAGAAAAATTTCTTGCAAGATTATTTATTTTGTAGAACAAAGTTTAAACCTCCTTAAAAAAAACACTCTAACTTTTTAACATTAATTTATATTAAAAAAGTTACAAGCATATACATATATAAATTTCAATTGGAGGAATTTTAAAAAATGTTAAAAAAAATAAAATTCATTATTAGCATAATTTGTTTATTTATAATAATATTTGTTTTAGCATTTTCAAAAACAATATCAATAGCTATAACGCAAGGTTTATTAATTTGCTTAAACATTTTAATTCCTTCTATGTTTATATTTTTAATAATTTCAGAATTTTTCTATAGAACAAATGCTTTAAACAAAATATTAAAACCATTTAATTTTTTATGTGAAAAACTTTTTAAAATAGACAGAAAAATAGGCCCAATATTATTTTTTAGTTTAATATGTGGATATCCTTCAGGAGCAAATTTAATTGAAAACCTAGTTAGAGAAAACAAAATTTCAAGAAAAACAGCAAACAGAATGCTATATTTTTGTGTTAACGCTGGGCCTTCTTTTTTAATTGGTGGTGTTTCAATTCCTCTTTCAAACGACATAACATTTGGAATTATTTTATTTATTTCACAGGTGATTTCATTTTTTATTATTGGAACATTTAGCTCAATTGGAGAAAAATTAGAAAAAATAACATCATATCAAAAAAAACATTTTAGCCCCTACGAAGCCTTAGTTTCTAGTGTTAAAAATTCAATAAAAAATATGGCTATGATTTGTGGGTTTTGCTTATTTTTTTCTGCTGTTATTAATTTTGTTTTCACATTAAACTTTTTTGATATAAATTCACATTTTTATTTAAAACCACTTTTTGCAGGATTTTTAGAAGTAACAAATGGAATAATAAATTGCATGCAAATACACAACATAAACACCTTTTTAATATTAACCTTAATAACTTCTTTTGGAGGAATGTGTGTTTATTTTCAAATTGTTGCTATTATTTCTAAATCTAAAATTCCACTTAAAAATTTTTTCTTGTGGAGAATTTTTTATTGTGCTGTGAACATAACAGTTGCAACCCTTCTTTTTACTAGGTTTTCTGTTCCTATTTCAACCTTTGCACAAAAACTACCAAAAAACAAAATAACACTACATAGCCCAATAATTTCGATTTCTTTAATAGTTTTATCTATCGCACTTTTAATTTGTGAAAAAAAAATCATTGTAAAAAAATTCAAAAGAAGATATAATAAATAATGCGTTTAAAATGAAAATATTAATTTCCTAAAAAACGAAAGGAAAAATCATGAAAAGACTATTTAAAAAAGACATTCCAGCTAGTTGTGAATATTGCTCTATTGGAAAAAGTTTAAACAAAACAAAAATTTTATGCGTTAAATATGGAATAACTAGCCCTAAAAATCAATGTAAAAAATTTAAATATGACCCATTAAAAAGAGTCCCTAAAAAGCAAATAGAAAATTTTAATTTTGATGAAAAAGATTTTGAACTTTAGGAAGAAAAAAACTATGAAATATGAAATAAATCCAAAAAAAATACATAATCTCATCGCAGTCCCTTTTGAAATAAAGGAATATTTAGGTGAAGTTAGTGGAGAATATTTAAAGGTTTTGTTCTTAATTTTTAGTGAGAAAAAAACCTTAAATTGTTATGAAATTGCAAGCAAACTAGATGTTTCTATAGTTCAGGTTGAAGATGCAATAAGGTTTTGGAAATCTAAAAGAATTTTAAAACTTCCAGAAGAAGAAAATGCCGTAACAGAAATTAAAACAACCTCAACTTTTTCACCAGATCAATATTCAACCGATGATTTAATAAAAGAAAAAGAAAAAGATGTTAACATTAATATGATGTTTAAAGAATCCGAAATGCTTTTTAAAAGGCCACTTCGTTCAGCAGAATATAAAACTTTATTATATATATATGAATTTTTAAACCTTAGAGTTGATGTTATTTTGATGGTTGTTGATTTTTGTATTAAAAACAATAAATCCACAAAACAAATATTAAAAATGTGTGAACATATGGCCGACAATGACATAACAACACATGAACAAACAGAAATGCATATTAAAAATTTAACAGAAAAATTTAACTTAGAAAATCAAATAAAAAATTGTTTTGGAATATATACAAGAAAACTTTCAACGAATGAAAAAAACTACATAGAAAAATGGACAAAAAAATATTGTTTTAAAATCAACATAATAAAAAAAGCATATGATATATGTGTTGATGCAACTGGAAAACTTTCTTTTCAATATATTGAAAAAATTTTGCAAAACTGGAAAAAAGCAGATGTTAAAACAATTGAAGATGTGAGAAAATTAATAAATCTAAAAAAAGAGCAGAAAAAAGCCAAAAAAACTTCGTATAACTTAGATGAAATTTTAGCAAAAAATCCACTTTATATTAAAGAATAAAATTGAAAGGTTTTAAAAATGCTAACAAAAAAAGAAATATTTAAAAAAGCATATAAAGAACTAGAAACAAGAAGGCTAAATAGAAAAATTAAAGAAGAAGAAAATCTAAAAAAAGCATGTGATATATGTGAAGAAATTGAAGTTTTATATAAACAAATGAACCTAACTTCAATTAAAATTGCAAGATCTTTAATTTCAAAAAAAAGTGACATAACAAAAACAATTGAAAACATAAAAAATGAAAATTTGTGGGTTCAAAAAAAAATTAAAGAACTTCTAATTAAAAATAACCTTCCATCGAATTTTTTAAATCCTAAACCTTTTTGTGAAAAATGCGATGACTATGGATTTGTTAACAACGAAAGATGTTCTTGTTTAGAAAAATTAATTAAAACAATAACATCAGAACAACTAATTGAACAATCTAATCTGCCTAAACTAACATTTGAAAATTTTAAACTTAATTTATATTTAGAAAATGGTGAAAAAACTTCTATTTTTAAGCACATGTCTGCTGTTTTTGATGAATGCAAAAAATTTGCTAATAATTTTAACACTAACTGTGGCGGGCTTTTAATGCATGGACTAACAGGGCTTGGCAAAACACATCTATCTTTGGCAATAGCATTTAAAATAATAGAAAGAGGATATACAGCGCTTTATGAAACATCATCACAAATAATACGAAATATGTTAACCACTAATTTTTCTTTAAAAGAAAATAAAAACGAAGATTCATATATTTCTTTAATTACAAAAACAGACCTTTTAATTTTAGATGATTTAGGATGTGAATTTTCTTCTCAGCTTAATAAATCAGCAATTTTTGAAATTATTAATCTTAGAACTTCTTTAAACAAACCAATTATTATAAACACAAACTACACCCCAGAAGAACTAGAAAAAATTTATGGTGAGAGGGTTATTTCAAGAATTTTTTCAACATTAAAAATAATTTCTTTTAAAGGAAGCGATAATAGGCCAAAAATAGAGTCACAAAAAATAAAAAAGACATATATCCAAATTTAATATTACGTCATAATTAGTATTTTTTTAAATTAACTAAACACATAATAATTTATAATAAAGAATGTTAACAATGAATTAATTTAAATTATAAAAATTAATAAAAATTCAAAATAAAGTAACAAAATCTATTTTATAAAATATTAATTTTTTAAGTAAGTTCTAAAAAATAATAATATTATTATGGCGATATGTTTAATTTAAAAGTTTTAATATAATAAACTGTTTTTAATTATTATAAAAAACAAATTTTTTTACATTATGCTTAATAAGTTCATATAAAAACAATTAAATTTATTTTCATCCAACCCATATAACTTTTGCTCTTGCAAAAGAGCGCACAAAGTTACAACAGACATAATTTACATTTGGCATCTTTTAAAAATAGAACATCCATAAAAAACTAAAATAAAATCTATCTCACAAGAAAGAGGCCTTATTTCATTTAATTTTTCTTTTATTTCTTCAATTTTTTCATCTTAAAAAGTAATGACAAAAAACCTAACATAACTCATAATCATTAACAAATTTAAAAAAATATTTAAACGATAAATTTTATTATAATAAATATCAGTTTTTTAAATAGTAACACTAAAAATTAATGATTAAAATAATTTCAAACTCACAATAAATTCTTCTTAAATCTCTTAATGAATTTTTTATTTATAATTGTGGGTTATATTTAAAAATAATTTACTATAAA
>CACXZI010000051.1:0-21281 GCA_902772105.1 Oscillospiraceae bacterium
TAGAGAAAAAAACAATAGAAGAATTAAAAAATAAATTAAACAATGAATTAAATAAACAAAGAGAAAATGAAAACAAAATATTAAGCTTAAATGATAAAATACAAGAATATAAAAACAAAATAGGAGAATTAAAGAAAGAATTAAATAAACAAAAAGCAGATAAAGAAAATATAGAAAGCTTAAATAGTCAAATAAAAGAAAATAAAGATATAATAGAAGAATTAAACAATAAAATACAAGACTATGAAAACGAAATAAGAGAATTAAAGCAAGCATTAGAAAAACAAAAAGAAAATGAAAAAATAATAGTAAGCTTAAATAATCAAATAATAGAAAATAAAGAAACAATAGATAAATTAAAGCAAGAATTAAATAAACAAAGAGAAAATGAAAACAAAATAGTAAGTTTAAAAGATCAAATAAAAAAATATGGAGAAATAATAGAAGAATTAAACAATGAATTAAATAAACAAAAAGCAGATAAAGAAAAAATAGAAGGCTTAAATGATCAAATAATAGAAAATAAAGAAACAATAGATAAATTAAACAATGAATTAAATAAACAAAAAGAAAATGAAAACAAAATAGAAGGCTTAAATAATCAAATAATAGAAAATAAAGAAATAATAGATAAATTAAAGCAAGAATTAGAAAAACAAAAAGTAGAGAAAAAAACAATAGAAGAATTAAAAAATAAATTAAACAATGAATTAAATAAACAAAAAGCAGATAAAGAAAATATAGAAAGCTTAAACAATCAAATAATAGACAATAAAGAAACAATAGATAAATTACAGAAAGAATTAAATAAACAAAGAGAAAATGAAAACAAAATACCAAGCTTAAACAACCAAATAAAAGACTATGAAAACAAAATAGGAGAATTAAAGCAAGCATTAGAAAAACAAAAAGCAGATAAAGAAAATATAGAAGGCTTAAATAGTCAAATAATAGAAAATAAAAAAATAATAGAAGAATTAAACAATAAAATAAAAAACTATGAAGAAATAATAGAAAAATTAAAGCAAGAATTAAATCAAGCATTAGAAAAACAAAAAGCAGATAAAGAAAATATAGAAGGCTTAAATAGTCAAATAATAGAAAATAAAGAAATAATAGATGAATTAAATAGACAAATAAAAAGTCGAGAAGAAATTGAACGTATAGGACAAAATGAAAAGAAATATTTAGAAAAACTTAAAGAAAAACTTAAAGAAATAGAAGAAAAAAAGAATCAAATAAATGCACAGAATTTGAAAATAAAAGAACAAGAAATGCAATTGCGAAGATTAGAAGAGGATATAGAATATTATAAAAGTTTTGAAGAAAAAAACAAGAAACTAGATAAAGATAATATAGAACTTTCGGAAAAGAATGAAAAATTAAATGAAAAAATAATTACTTTGGAATCGGAAAAAAATAAATTAGAAATACAATTACAAGATTCAAAAGGAAAAGATGATTTAGACATTTTGTTTGGAGAAGAAGAAAAAGATTCTAATGAAGACGAAATGAAGAGAGAACTAGAAATTATAAAAGAAAGATTAAATAGTGAAGAAAAGCAAAATAAACAGTTGCAAGAAGAGTTAGATAAAACATTATTGGAGAATACAAACAGTAAATTTTTGATAGAAGACTTAAAAAATGAAAAAGATGAAATGGAAATAAAAAACAAGTATTTGGCATCAGAAAATAAAGAAATGAAAAAAACTATAGAAGATAATGAAAAAAGTATAAATGAATTACAAGAAGAAAATAAAAAACAAAAAGCGTTGATAGATGAAAGCAAACAATTTTCTGAGAAAAATTATGAAAATATGCTTAATGATATAGGAAGCAAAATGAACAGAATTTTCCCTGATATTTTTGATGGAAAGAATTATTCTGGCGGAATCGGAAATATTAAAGAAAATTTTGATAAAATGGTGGAACAGTTAACCGAAAAAGGGAAACAACTACAAATTAAAGAAGAAAATATGGATAGATTAGTTTTAAATTTAAAGGAATATATTAATGCTTTTTCGAACATATTTTTACAATATAAAAAAGACTTAGATTCAGATGAATTTATATTTGAAGATTTAATAAAGAAATTTTATATGTATGTTGCCCCTGCTCTTATAGATGATACGATTTATGTTATAGACAATTCTAAAGGTGAATTATATAGTGATTTGCAAGAAATGCGTATGAACAATTATAAATCATATTTTAACGCATTTAAATATGAAATGGAGCGTTCTAAAAATAAAAAAATTAATATCATGAAATATTTTGATAGTATAATGGCACATTTGGTTGATGCGAGTAATGAAATTTTGTCAAAAAATATAAATGAGGATATGTTACTTTATAATGGTCCGATAGAAAATTTTCTAAAGTTCATTAACGAAAAAACTAAAGAATATAATGAAATTATGACAGAATTTGAGGATTTAGAGAAAAATAAAAAGAAACTAGAAAAAGAAGTAGAAGATTTTTATAGTGAAAAAAATGAAGTTTTGGAAAATTTGAAAAAAGAAAATGCGGAATTAAATGAAAAAATACAGGAACATAAAATACAAAGTAAGAATATGGATATAGAAGAACTACAAGAAATAAAAGAACAAGTTGATAATATTGTAAATGAAAAAGAAAAATTAGAGTTAGAATTAGAACAAAATAATAAAGAAATGAAATTGTTTTTGGAAAAATATGAAAACAACGTAGATAAATATGAAGAAAAATATGAAGAATTAACAGATTCCAGAAATTTTATGGCCAAAAAATTGGAGGAATTAGGAACTGTCATTGATGGATTATTGAAAAATATGAAAGAAGAACTAAGAGATACTTTTGATACAGGAGATGAAAATAGTCCATTAAAAGAATTGTATAAAAATTTAGAGGAAAAATATATAGAACCAGTTTTTAAGGAATTAGAAGCTTATAGAAAAGAAATCAATGAGAAAAAGAATAAAACAGATGAACAAATCCAGGGACATGAAAATTATCTATCAAAAGATGAATTAAGTGGACAATTTGATTCGTTAAGGAATATAAATATAGAAGTTTCAGAACCGGATGAACTTATATTTAGCTATATTGATTATAAAAATTTATTAGATTTTTTTGAGGAAATAATAGATAATATTAGAGCGAAAAAAGTTGAACGAATAAATAGTATGGAGCGTGAAAATAAAATAAATTTTGAAAAATATTTAAATAGAATTTGTGACCTAGAAAATTGTATTATAGTGAGTGCTAAAGATTTAGAAAATATGGAATCAAATTTAAATGTTGAAAAGGAAAAATATGAAAAGTTAGAAAAAGAATATAATGAATATAAACAACTAAATAAGGGTATTAAAACAAAGGAGAAAGAATTTGAAGAATATACTGAAAGATATAAACGTAACTTAGAAGATTCAAAAAGAATGAATGAAACTGCTAGTGAAGAAATTAGGAAATTGAAAGATCAACTTATTGAAAAGGATAAAATTGTTGAGGCTTATAGAAAAGAAAAAAATGATGCGTTAGACGAAAAAAGAGAAGCTCAAAATGTAGTAGATGAAAATAATAAGAGAATAGAAAGTTTGAAACAACGTAATATTGAGCTTTATGAAAAATCACAAAAACTAAAAGAATTGCAAGAAAAAGAAACGCAATATATAAATCAATTAAACGAAAAAGAAAAACTAATAAAAAATAAAGATATGGAAAATATTGAATTAAGAAAGAAGCTTGAAGAAATACAGAGTAAAAATGAAGAATTGCAGAAAAATATAGATTTACAGAAAAACGAAAAAGAAATAAGGGAAAACATCTCTACTTTAAATGTGGATGAAAATAAAGAAAAAGATAAAACTGAAGAAGTTCAAAAAGAAAAAGCTGAAGAAGTTCAAAAAGAAAAAGCTGAAGAAGTTCAAAAAGAAAAAACTGAGCAAACAAATATTGAAGGTCAAGATAAAGAAATAGAAAAGGATAAAGTTGAAAATGATAAGAGAAAAAAGACATTAAAAAGGGAAAATGTCCCGGTAAAAGAAGAAAATATCTTAAAGGAACTATATAAGAAAAATGGATTTTCTTATAAAGGAATGACTGATATCGACTATACACCAAAAGAATTGAATGAAATGAAAGATTTAATGGTGAATAAATCATATAAAAACAAAGAATATTTTTCCAAGGAGGGTAAAGATAAAATTTCAATGATATTTTCACAGTTTTTGAGAGAAAACAAGGCAGGTGAAAAAAATATTAAAAAAATACCGGAAAAAATAATAAAAAAGGATAAAGAAAAAATAAATAATATTGTACAAAACGGGAAAAGAAAAGTAAAAAAAGTAAAAGATCCAGAAGAAGAAAATATCTTAAAGGGACTATATAAAAAATATAACATTGAATATAAAGGAAAGGATGATAATTTATATGAGCTAGATGAATTGTCATTAATGCGAAAAATAATGGTAAAAAATTCATATAAAGACTCTACTGATTTTAATGGTGATGATGGGAATAAAATTTCAGAAATATTTTCAGAGTTTGTGAAAAAAACCGAGGCAGATAAAAGGAATAGTGAAGATAAAGCAAAAAAAAGAGAAGAAGATAAAAAACTAAATACAGTAAAAGATAATATTTTGAAATATAATAGATTAATTAAAGAAAGCGTGGGAAGTTACAAAAATGCACTACTTGGAAATCGCTATAAAAAATATACAGATAATTTTAATGAAAGAAAAGACACGGTGGAAAAAATAAAAAAGTGTATAAAAGATTATAATAAGTTAATAACAAATGACATAGTAAAAAAAGACTCTTTTAGGTTTGAAGGAAAAATATTAAATGTTGAAAATTTATTGTTTGATATTTCTGATAAACTTAATAGTAAAAAAGACGATTATAAAAATTTATTTTTAAGATATGAAGATAATAAAATAAAAATATCTGATGATAAATTGAAATCATATTTTGATTGCATAAAAGAAGATTTTAAAGAAATATTTGGTAAAAAGGATATGGAAGTGGGAAAAGCTGAAGAAAATAAAGATAATTCAAAAATTAGTTCTGAGAAACAAGTTGAGCAAAAAGTTGAAAATAATAATGATGATGATTCAAATGCTTCACAAAATGATATATCTACAGACAGTGGTTAGAATAAAAAACAAAATAAAGAAGATGTTATAACTTATATTGAAAAAGATTTTCTTAATATATAAAAATTAGAAATAGGAAATAATTTAACAATGTAGGCGTTAATTGATATAAAAGATTAATTTATATTATTAACATTGGTTATATGCTAGATGCAATAAAATGAATAGTTATAGTAAAATATAGAATATAACATAAAACAAAAAATGAAGAGAAAATGAATAAGGTTATGATGCATGTGGAATAAATTTTAAAATGAAATTTAATTAATATTTAGAAAAAAATTTAATATGATGTTGAAATAAAGAAATTATAAAATAAGATGAAATGTTAAGAGGAGAATGAAAAATTTGACTATGTTTTATAAAAATATAAAACATCAATCAATAAATAAAATAATTGGTGAAAAGAGTATGTTATTATAGCTGATTTTGTTGAATAATTTTTCTAAATAAATTTAATATTTAAAGTTAAATTAAAGAAATATTATTATATCTTAGTGTGAAAAAGTAATGCTAGAAAAATTGTAATATTAACTAAAGATATAACCTTATTACAATGTTATTGTGTATTTATTATTAATGTTTAATTTTAATAAATAAGATAAAGTATTGATATTTGTTTTATTAAAAAATTTATTATTAACTAGAGAATGAGATATAGCTGTTGATTTTGTTGAATAATTTTTCTAAATAAATTTAATATTTAAAGTTAAATTAAAGAAATATTACTATATCTCAGTGTGAAAAAGTAATGCTAGAAAAATTGTAATATTAACTAAAGATATAACCTTATTACAATGTTATGTGTAATTTATTATTAATGTTTAATTTTAATGAATCAGATAAAGTTTTGATATTTGTTTTATTAAAAAATTTATTATTAACTAGAGAATGAGATATAGCTGTTGATTTTATTTGTTAAATCTCCTAAATCGCTCATCCCAAAATTTCCATCTTCTTTTAGAATAACTAAAATATAGTTTGGGCTATCAAAAGGGGAAAATGAGCAAAACCAAGTGTTTAAAATTTCTTTTTTATCTTTAAATTGGCCGGTTTGAGCTGTGCTGCTTTTTCCACCAGATTTAATGAAAAAAGAATCGGCGGGAGTTTTTTCAACAGAATATCTTAAAATATCTTTTAATGTTTCACACACATTTTTGTCTAATGCATCAAATTTAATTGGTTTAAAAGAATTTTTAAAATCTCCTTCCTTAACATAACCTTTTAAAATTTGTGGAACAACTCCAATTCCTTCGTTGCAAACAATAGAAAGCATTTGAGCTATATGCAGCATAGATGCTTTTAATTTTCCTTGGCCAAAGCTAAAGTTTGCTAAATCTCCTTTTTTCATATTTTCGTCTTCAAGGGTTGCTTCGTTGCAAACAAGCCCGTCTAAAAGAGAAATTTTTCTTGTGAACCCCATTTTTTTTGTTGTGTTTAGAATTTTTTCTGCTCCTAATTTCAACCCTAAATCTATAAAATAAGGGTTGCATGAATTTTTCATAGCGTTTTTTAAATCTTGTGTATTATGTCCGCTAACTTTGTGGCATTTAAATTTTGTGTCTTTTAGTTCATAATAACCTTTGCAACAATATGAATGATTTGTTGGAATAGAGTTTTCTAAAGCAGATGCAGCAGTCACAATTTTAAAAACAGAACCAACAGGGCTTTTTTGCAATGCCCTATTATAAAGAGGTTTTTCGGGGTTATTTAAATCTTTTTTAATATCATATGGGTTAAAAGAAGGAACACTAGTGATTGCTAAAATTTCACCTGTTTTAGAGTTTAAAATAAGCCCAGCACCAGATTTTATATGTTTTTGTAGAGCTGTGTTTAAAATATATTGCAGTTTAGAATTAATTGTTAAAACAACTCCATCTTTTTTGTTACCTTTTGAATTTAAACAAAAATCGTCTTTGTTTAAAATTTCTTTTTTTCGGTTTGTTAAAAAATCTAAACTAACAGAATATCTATTTTCTTTTAAATAGTCATTTAAAAAATATTCAATGCCAGAAACTCCTTCTTTGTCTTTATCTATATATCCTATAAGATGCGTTGGAGAGCTATTGTTTTTTGTATATCTTTCTCTGTCTTCAAAAAACAATATATCTTTATTTTTTATTTTTGTTTTCGCTGTAAATATAATAGGTTCGTCCTTTTTTTTTAATTCTTCTAATCTATAATCATCTATTAAAACTCCAATTTCTTTTAGAGTGTTTTGATTTAGTGCATCTTTAAAAACCAATGCTTTTAAAATTTTTTTGGCGTTTGTTAGTTTGTTTAAATTTGTGTCATATATATTTGCTCTATTTGAAACTAGGGTTATTTTTTTTGTTTGTTGTTCTTTTGCTTTAGCTTTTAAAGTTTCATCGGTTTGGATTAGGGCTATTCGCAAAAACAATAAACAAAATAGCACTATGGTTAACAAAAACACAAAAAATAATTTCTTAATATTTTTTTCCAATATTTTATTTAACCTTCCTTTTTTCATTTTTTCATTACGTAGCAAGTTTGATGTAATTTATATTAGGTCACTCGCCATAAAGTTTAATCTAAATTATTTTGGCCTGCTAAATATTTTTTCATTACGTAGAAAGTTTCATTACGTAGTAAGTTTGATGGAATTTTAAGTTTATCACTCGCCATAAAGTTTAACCTAATTTCATTCGGCCTGCTAAATACTATTTTAAATATATCACTTGCCAAGAAGTTTAATAAAACTTATTTAATTAAAAACCTCCAAAAAATAATTTTAAAATAATTGATTATTTGAAAAAATGCTAGTTTTATATTGCTTTAAACTTCATTTTTAATATAGTTTTTTAAATATATAGTAAATGTGGTTTAAAAACTCTATCTCAAATTATATCAAACCTTAAAATATGAATTATGTCTTATTTTATAAATTTTTTTTTCATTACGTAGATAGTTTAATATTACTTTTAATAAATCACTCGCCATAAAGTTTAACCTAATTTCATTTGGCCTGCTAAATACTATTTTAATAAATCACTCGCCATAAAGTTTAATCAAACTTTCATTCCGTTTTAAATTTGCTATTATTTTAAGTTTATCACTCGCCAGAAAGTTTCATTACAACTTATAGTTACTACGGCCTGCTAAGAATTAACTAAAAACCTCCAAAAAATAATTTTAAAATAATTAATCATTTAAAAAATGCTAGTTTTATATTGCTTTAAACTTTATTTTTTAATATAGTTTTTTAAATATATAGGAAATGTGGTTTAAAAACTCTATCTTAAATTATATCAAACCTTAAAATATGAATTATGTCTTATTTTATAAATTTTTTTTCATTACGTAGAAAGTTTGATGTAATTTATATTAGGTCACTCGCCATAAAGTTTAATCAAACCTGATTCGGCCTGCTAAATACTATTTTAAATATATCACTCGCCAAGAAGTTTAATAAAACTTTCATTCCGTTTTAAATTTGCTATTATTTTAAGTTTATCACTCGCCAGAAAGTTTCATTACAACTTATTGTTACTACGGCCTGCTAATATAAATTTAGTTTATATTATTTTTTATTTAATTTATTTTAAATAAAATTTTTAAAAATAGGAACATTTTATGCATTAATTTAATATTATATATTAACTACCATTATGGGGTTGAAAAGATTTTGTTTAATATTAAGTTTTTTAAAATATTCGGTAGTTATAATTTAAATAGCCTATTGAATATAATTGAAAAATAAAAGATGCTAAATTTAAAAAAAAATTAGGGGGGCCAATATTTTGATTAGTGAGAATAGAACAAATCGTAAATTTTTAGCGGTTTCTTTATTTCTATCAAGTATGATAATTGGTTTAAGTGCACCAAAAATATCAGCGGAAGGAACAAAACCAGATATTGTTGATGTAGAATCAGTTACTTCAACAGTTAGCACAAATATGTTAAATATTCATAGTGCAGTAATAACAAAAGCAAATGTAAAAAAAATAAAAGGGAAAAATCAAAAGATAAAAGTAAAATTTGATGATGTACCACAGGTTGAAGAAAAATTATTTGCTGTTTTGGTTGATGAAATAGCAGGAGGAATTATTGATGCTCAATATTTAGATGCAAAAAACTCTGTTGAATTTAAAAATGTAATGGAATATATAAAAATACCAGGAATTCACCTATATAAACAATCTCCAGATGATAAGGAATTTGCAATAAGAGACTATAACTTTATAGCAAGCACATCGTATGCTATGCCATATGTTAAAGAAATTACTAATAATGGTGGTTTAGATAGCCATAAAGTTACTCCATATAAAGCAGATGGAACACAATATGGGGGTGATGTGGAACAGGCAACGCTATATACATCAACAGTTCCACAGGTATATTCTTTAGCAATTCCTAAGAATTTTTTTTCTAAAATAAATAATGGTAGTGGAGTTAATGCAAAAAATGTTTTAGCAGCAGTTATATCTTATGCTGACTCTGATGATAAAAAAACTCCTGTTGACGTTAGACAATGGGTTTCAAGTGATTATAATGAAAAAGAAAATATGTGTAGGTTTAATTTCCTACTACCAAAAGATGTGAAGAATATTCAGGTACACCTATATAAAGATGGTTTATATGCAGATACTTTCTTATGTAAATTTTTAATTGATATTAATAAAAAAGCAGCAACTAACTATAATTTAGAATTATAAAAACAGTTTAAGAAACGAGTTGGCTAAATTGAAAAAAAGTCAAAATTTTAAAATTTCTAGTAAGTTTAGCTTTGAAATTGATTTTTATTTAGTTTATTAATATAACACTAATTAATTAGGATTTTGTTAAAAAAAATAGATGATAGAAAGTTTTTGAAAAAAAAGCAAGTATATATAAAGATGTTTGTTATGAGAATTATTTAATTTAAATTAATATATCACGATATATAATAACAGACATTAGATGGTTTTAATAAAAGTTTAGCAATAACAAAGGTAAGTTTAATATTTATTAAGGAAAAAGATGAAATGAATTTTATTTAAATAATTTAATTTATAAATAAATATATTGTTTTGATTTTTATATTTTAAGAGAAATGGATGAATTTAAATTTTTAGTTTGTGAAAATAAAGTGATAAATAAATTAATTAATGAATGTGAAAGATATTTATTATATCGAGTAAAAAAAAAATAATTTTAAAATAACTCTATTGTAATAGAATGCAGTAGAGTTATTGTTTTTAATTTAATTTTTTAATATAAGTTTTTTATTAATTAAATAAACTTTTTCCCATAAAGGTAGCACATTGTAGAAATTCTATATATAATTAAAACTAAAAATAATTAATTTACTTACATTAAAAATTAAAATTAAAAAGTAATTTTAGATATGCTTTGAAATTTTAAATTTTGAAAATTTACTACCAGATATAGTAGGATATAATTAATTTTTTATTTTGTTTTTGATTTAAAGATTATGTTTTAAAAAGAAGAACTATCTTAATTTTAGTAGTTTTTATTTATGTTTGTATGGAGGGCTTTAAAAGTTTTATTGGTAAAGTATTGAGTTATAAGATATGATTTAGAGTCACAAAAAAATTTAATAGCTAAAGATAATAGAAAATATAAAGCGATTGATATTATGATTTAAAAAAAATATTATATTTAATATTAGTCATAAATATTAAATATAAAGGGGATAGTTTAAACTATTTTTGGATTATCGTATTATCACGACAAGGTATTTAGAATTAAAAATATAAATTGATTTTTACTAAAATTTTATTGTATAGATATTTTAAAATATAAAATTGATTAAAATTAAAAAACAACAAAAATATTAATATTAAAAAGTTAAAAAGATATATGATGGCAGAAAAATATATTTAATATTTAGATTGTTTAGTTTAAATCATAAAGATTTAAATGTATTTTATGGTAGTTTTTATGTTTTAAAATTAACTCACAGAAAAATAATTTTTATAATCTACATATTTTTTTTGTGTGTGATTTTGGTTTATTAAATTAACAATAAATATTAATATAACATAAAATAATTTAGACCTTTTAATATAAATGAATGTTAAAAAGGTAAATTGAAATTAATATAATATTTTATTAATTAAACTGTTGGTTATAAAAATAATTTTATAAATTAATTTTTAAATTACATTGAGGAGGATTAGAATATGAAAAGGAAAACGATTTTTGGTTTGATGGCGGGGTTAGCAATAGTTTCAACATTTTTAGTTAAGGAACCGATGAAAGTAGATGCTGCACAAGCTGTTAATTCACCAACGTTAAATTGTATAACATATAAACGTTTAGAAAAAGGCGATCATACTGGGCTTACTGAATATAGTACTATAACCGAGCATACAGATAATTCATTAGTTTTTAAGGTTAATGGTATTAGAATTTCAAGTGATGAAAAAATATTTGTTGTTGTAAAAAATAAAGTTAAAAAAGAATCAATATTTCAAGGTTTTTTAACCGAGGTGAGTGGAACATATAGCACAAAAATTAACTTACCTTATTATTGTGATTCAGTTGAAATAGAAGTATATAAACAAAATAGTGGTGATAAAGATTACACAGTAAAAGCTGAAAATCTTTTGGGTATAACAAAAGAGTATGTGGGGCATATTTTAGATTATAAATTAGGAGAAGGAACACCTATAATTGCTTATGATAGGAACTGGGCTGTAACTCCTGATGAAAATAAAACTGTTTTAACAAGGATAACGCCAAATTATTTTACTCTTTTAGATCTTACAAATGATAATAAATTTGATAGAATAGGGAAAATTATTTTACCTGAAGGACAAGAAGATTTATTAACAGAAGATGAAAAGATAGTTCAAAGTGAGGTTTTTGTTCCAGATAAAGCTCCTATGGATGGAACGGAATGGGAAAATGCTGTTACTAGAAGGGCAAAAATTTTTAATTTTCGCTTTCCAAAAAAAGTTAGTGAGTTTAAATTTGTTGTGTATGTGAATAACATAACTGATAGGAAAGAAGATATTATAGTTCAATATCATATTAAATTAGAGAATAGGAAATAGTTTAAGTTAACTCTAGCGTTTTATTTAGCGTTGGAGTTATTTAGTTAAAAATAAAAGAATAGCCTATATAAATTAAAAAAGATTCATCATTTATTGTTTATATAATTTATATTTTTTAATTTTTTTTGATTATTTAAAAATGTTTAAGTAATCAAAAATTTTTTAAATTTAACAGGTTATATTAAATTCAGTATAGATAGTTGATTTTTACAAAAATAAAAATTATCTATTAAAGTTATGGCAAATTGTTTATTTAATAGCAAATTAGTAGATATTAAAATAATTATATTGAGCTAACTAATAAGGTTACATAAACATAATGTGAAATAAAAGTTTAGTTATTCTTGCTTTTTTAGTGATGTTTTTTAATTCAGTTTTGAGTTGTTTATAGGTTATATTAACTTATCGGTTAGATATTTACTAAAGTTGTATTAAATTAATTATGTGATGAAAAATTTGCTGTTGGTGGAATGAAGGTTTTATTAAATTATTTAAATTTAATATAATAAAATTATATGTGGAATAATGGACATATGAATTTTTTATGGAAGATTAATTTAAAGTTAATTTTATGGTTAATGTTAGCTATTTTTTGTATTTAATAATTAATGTAAAAAAATATAGGGAAACAAATTAATAGTAATTTAAATAGTATTTAGCAGGCCGTAGTAACTATAAGTTGTAATGAAACTTTCTGGCGAGTGATAAACTTAAAATAATAGCAAATTTAAAACGGAATGAAAGTCGTATTGAAAAAATAGCGAGTGCATTAATTAAAATAGTGTTTAGCAGGCCGAATGAGGTTTGATTAAACTTCTTGGCGAGTGACCTAATATAAGTTACAGCAAACTTCCTACGTACTGAAACTTTCTACGTATTGAAAAAATGGCGAGTGGATTAATTAAAATAGTATTTAGCAGGCCGAATGAGGTTAGTTTAGACTTCATGGCGAGTTATGAATTTTAAATAGTATTTAGCAGGCCGGAAGAAGTTTGATTAAATGGTATGGCGAGTGACCTACTAAAAGTTTCAGCAAACTTACTACGTAATGAAAAAGGATTTAGCAGGTTTTTAAAGTTAGATTAAACCTTATGGCGAGTGACCTAATATAAATTATATCAAACTTTCTACGTACTGAAACTTTCTACGTACTGAAAAAATGGCGAGTGGATTAATTAAAATAGTATTTAGCAGGCCGATGGGGTTAGATTAAATTTCTTGGCGAGTGACCTAATATAAGTTACAGCAAACTTCCTACGTATTGAAAAAGTATTTAGCAGGCCGATGGGGTTAGTTTAAACTTCATAGCGAGTGGATTAATTAAAATAGTATTTAGCAGGCCGAATCAGGTTAGGTTAGACTTCATGGCGAGTGGTATATTTAAAATAGTATTAGGTTAGACTTCATGGCGAGTGGTATATTTAAAATAGTATTTAGCAGGCCGAAATAAGTTTGATTAAATTTCTTGGCGAGTGACCTACTAAAAGTAATATCAAACTTCCTACGTACTGAAAAAATGGCGAGTGATTAATTAAAATAGTATTTAGCAGGCCGAATCAGGTTAGGTTAGACTTCATGGCGAGTGGTATATTTAAAATAGTATTTAGCAGGCCGAATGAGGTTAGTTTAAACTTCATAGTGAGTTATGAATTTAAAATAGTATTTAGCAGGTTTATTAAGTTAGATTAAATGATATGGCGAGTGACCTACTAAAAGTTTCAGCAAACTTCCTACGTATTGAAAAAGTATTTAGCAGGCCGAGTGAGGTTAGTTTAGACTTTATGGCGAGTGATATATTTTAAGTTATCAAACTTCCTACGTACTGAAAAAGGATTTAGCAGGTTTTTAAAGTTTGATTAAACTTCATGGCGAGTGATATATTTTAAGTTACAGCAAACTTCCTACGTATTGAAAAAGTATTTAGCAGGCCGAGTGAGGTTTGATTAAACATTATGGCGAGGATATATTTAAAATAGTATTTAGCAGGCCGAAAGAAGTTAGATTAAATGATATGGCGAGTGACCTACTAAAAGTAATATTAAATTTACTACGTATTGAAAAAATGGCGAGTGATAAACTTAAAATAATAGCAAATTTAAAACGGAATGAAAGTTTGATTAAACATTATGGTGAGTGGTATATTTAAAATAGTATTTAGCAGGCCGAAATAAGTTTGATTAAATTTCTTGGCGAGTGACCTACTAAAAGTAATATTAAATTTACTACGTATTGAAAAAATGGCGAGTGATTAATTAAAATAGTATTTAGCAGGCCGAATGAGGTTAGTTTAGACTTTATGGCGAGTGATATATTTTAAGTTACAGCAAACTTCTTACGTAATGAAAAGAATAATGGAGTTTTGAAGAAGCATACCTTTTGGTGTTAGGATTAATCTGTTGTTTTTTATTTCGGCGAGTTTTTCATTTTTTAGTTTTAGAATTTTTTCTTCAAAGTCTTTTGTGTAGAAATTTTTGTTTTTTAAATCTTTTATGTTAACTCCTTTTTTTAATCTTAGGTTTAAAATGAGCCATTCGAAATCTAAATTTTTTTTTTCTTTAGTTGTTGTTAGTGGATTTTTGATGTAGTTTGTTAAAGAATTTTCGTGATAGAATCTTTCGTTGTTGTAGAAAGAATGTGCACTAGGGCCAAACCCTAGATAATCTTTTAAAGTCCAATATTTTAGATTGTGTATGCTTTCTTTATTTTTTTTAGCAAAGTTAGAAATTTCATATTGACTAAAGCCTTTAGATTCTAAAAAATAGCATGCTAAAAGATATAGGTTTGCAACTGAGTCTGGTGTCATTAAATCTTTTGGCGGGAATTTAAAAAATTTTGTGTTTGGTTCAATTTTTAGTTGATATAAAGAAATATGAGTTATGTTAAATTTTGTTGCAATTGTTAAGGTTTTAAAAAAGCTTTCTTTTGTTTGAAGAGGGATGCCAAGCATTAAATCTATTGAAATGTTATTAAAATTACAATTTAGCGCATTTTCAATTGCGTTTATTGCTAGCGTTTTGTTGTGTGTTCTTTCTAGTTTTTCTAGTTCTTTGTCATTAAAAGATTGCACTCCAAAAGATATTCTATTAATTCCTAGGTTTTTATAATTTTTTAGTTTATTTAAAGTTGCAGTGTTTGGGTTTATTTCAATTGTTATTTCTATGTTTTCACTAAATTTAAAAGAATCTTTTAAAGCTAGCATTATTTTTTCTATGTCTTTTAAATCAAGAACAGAAGGGGTTCCTCCTCCAAAATATAAACTATTAATTGTTTTATTTTCTTTTTTGTAGAACCTTATTTCTTTGGTTAAAGCGTCAATATATTTTTCTTTTATTTCATCTGTTAAAGCAATAGAATAGAAGTTGCAGTATGAACATTTTTTTTCACAAAACGGTATGTGTATATATATTCCTAACAAAAATTTTCCTCCAACTCAAATTTTTATATTGATATTAAACAGTTTTATGTGAACTATTTTAAAATATCTTTATTTTTTAAATTAAAATTCAAAACGGAATGAAGGTTAGATTAAACATTATGGCGAGTGACCTAATATAAATTCCAGCAAACTTTCTACGTACTGAAAGAATTTAGCAGGCCGAGTGAGGTTAGGTTAGACTTCATGGCGAGTGACCTAATATAAATTATATCAAACTTACTACGTAATGAAAAAATTTAGCAGGCCGAGTGAGGTTAGGTTAGACTTTATGGCGAGTGACCTAATATAAATTATATCAAACTTACTACGTAATGAAAAAATTTAGCAGGCCGAGTGAGGTTAGTTTAGACTTCATGGCGAGTGGATTAATTAAAATAGTATTTAGCAGGCCGTAGTAACTATAAGTTGTAATGAAACTTTCTAGCGAGTGATAAACTTAAAATAATAACAAATTTAAAACGGAATGAAAGTTTGATTAAACTTAATGGCGAGTGATATACTTAAAATAGTATTTAGCAGGCCGTAGTAACTATAAGTTGTAATGAAACTTTCTGGCGAGTGATGAACTTAAAATAATAGCAAATTTAAAACGGAATGAAAGTTTGATTAAACTTAATGGCGAGTGATTATTTAAAATAGTATTTAGCAGGCCGAAGTAAGTTTGATTAAATTTCTTGGCGAGTGACCTACTAAAAGTTACAGCAAACTTTCTACGTAATAAAACTTACTACGTAATAAAACTTTCTACGTAATGATTTATGTTAAATTTTCCAATATTTTCTGTCCATAGTTCTATATTGCACTGCTTCTGCAATATGTTCGTCTTTTATGTTTTCGCTTCCTTCTAGGTCTGCTATTGTTCTTGCTATTTTTAAAATTTTATCGTAGGTTCTGGCAGACATACAGCATTTAACAAAAACTTCTTCCAACATAATTTTTGCTGAATCTGAAAGTTTGCAGAATTTTCGTAGATATTTGCTTTCTAATTTTGCATTGCAAGAAAAAGAGAGCCCCTCATACCTTTTTTTTTGAATATCTCTTGCTTTAATAACACGAGCTCTAATAACACTTGATGGTTCTTCTTCAATGTTTTCACTTAAGCTGCTAAATTCAACAGGTTCAACATCAACGTGTATATCTAACCTGTCTAAAATAGGGCCCGATACTTTTGAAAGATATTTTAAAACTTTGGTTTCACTGCAACTGCAACTTCTGGTGGGGTGTCCAAAATATCCACAAGGGCAAGGGTTCATAGCAGCAACAACCAAACAAGAACAAGGGTAGCTAACGCTCAAATGTGCTCTTGTTAGGGTTATGATTCCGTCTTCCATAGGTTGACGCAGAATTTCTTTAACATCTCTTTTAAATTCAGGGAATTCATCTAAAAACAAAACTCCGTTATGTGCCATAGAAATTTCACCAGGGCGAACAGAACTACCTCCTCCAGAAAGCCCTGCTGTTGATATGCTATGATGCGGAGCGCAAAAAGGACGAACACAAATTAAAGGGTTTTCTTTTGTTACTTTTCCTGCAATTGAATGAATGTTTGTTACTTCAATTGCTTCTTTAAAATCCAGCTTAGGCAAAATTGTTGGAAGTCTTTTTGCTAGCATGCTTTTTCCAGAACCAGGAGGGCCAATTAAAAGCAGATTATGCCCGCCAGCTGCAGCTATTTCTAGAGCTCTTTTTGCCATGCATTGCCCCTTAACTTCACTAAAATCCACATTAAATTTTTCGTTTTCAAAAACAGATTCATCAAAGCTGCCTTTTGTTAATCTTTTAGTTTCTCCGTTTAAAAAGCAAACAATGTCTTCAACATTTTCAACTCCAAAGCAATCTATTCCTTTAACAATTGAAGCTTCTTTTAGGTTTTCCATAGGAACAAAAATTCTTTTAAATCCTTTTTCTTTAGCATGGATAACCATAGGTAAAACCCCAAAAAGGCGTCTTACTTCTCCTCCTAAAGAAAGTTCACCAATAAAACAGCTGTCTTTTAAATCTGCTTGTAGCTGGCCGCTTGCTATTAAAATTCCTAAAAGAATTGGTAGATCATAAAAAGGGCCAACTTTTTTTATGTCCGCTGGAGCAAGATTAATTATTATTCTGCCGGATTTAAACAAAAACCCACAGTTTTTTAAAGATGTTCGAACTCTTTCTTTGCTCTCTTTAACAGCTGTGTCTGCCAAACCAACAAGCTCAAATGTTGGCAGCCCTGTTGAAAAATCTACTTCAACAACAACTTCATATGCGCTAAGCCCTAAAAGCCCCATGCTAGACACTCTGCATAACATTTAAATTAACTCCTAAATAGAAAATATTTAACATTTTTAGTTTATAACAAAAAGTTTTGATTGTCTACAAAATTTTATTAATTATTATTTTATTTTTATGTTTTAAAGTTGATTATAAATAGTTTTTTAATGTTTAATTTGTTTATTAATATATGGTTATAAATTTTGTTGAATTAGTTAAAATATATATTAATTAAAAAGTAAAATTAATTTGTGTATAGGATATAGCCAAAAGTATTATTTTATGTTTTCAACGATATTTAAATTTAGTTGATGGTTAAAGCAGAATTAAAATTAATTATTTTTTTAGAGTTGGGTTTTTAATTTATTTACATTGCTTAAGTAAATTTATTTTTATTAGTTTATGTATATATTTTTATCGATAATTCAATAAAAATTTAATTAAAATATTTTGTTAAGAAAATTATTATGTATTTTAAATTTTTTGATTTTTTGTTGAGTTAATAATTTAGAATAAATTTTATAAAGAGAGATATAATTATATTTTAACTTTGATATATTTAAAATAGTATTTAGCAGGTTTAAAAATTTTGATTAAACTTCTCAGCGAGTGAATAATTTTAAATTATATCAAACATTCTACGTAATGAAAGAATTTAGCAGGCCGAAATAAGTTTTATTAAATGGTATGGCGAGTGATTGATTTAAAATTCCATCAAACATTCTACGTACTGAAAGTATGTTAATTGACAAATAAAGATATTTTTGTTAAAATTACCAGATAGCATAAAAAAAACTTTTTTGACAAAATTTAATATTAGGAATATTTTAATATATTGTTTTGCAAAAGGGGTCTTATATGGGAAAAAAAGAAAATAAAGAAAAGAAAACCAATAAATATATCCCCCCAGAAAAAAGCAGAAAAAGTAAGGTAGAAGAAGTTTTAAAAGAAGAAAAAGATAATGGAAAAGTTTTAACGAAATATAGAGCAAAAGTGGCCAATAATGAAGGTGATGAAAGCAACAAAAAAAAGCTAAAGAAAAAGATAATTATATTAGGGGTTATTTTTTTATTTTTAGTTTTTGTTGTTTGGAGGGTTTTTAGTTTTTTTTCGAAATATCAATATCAAGAGATAGATAGAAGTGACATTGGAATAAACGAAGAGATGTTTAAAAGTGAGTTAAATTCAATTATTAATATAGCGTTGTTAGGTGTTGACAAAAA
The DNA here is from genome assembly GCA_902772105.1 of Oscillospiraceae bacterium. GTDB lineage: Bacteria > Bacillota > Clostridia > Oscillospirales > Ruminococcaceae > RUG12519. The sequence goes on from CACXZI010000051.1 coordinate 19,070, forward strand.
CAATATTTCGGATGCTATTTTGGTTGTTAGCATAAACCCCACAAAAGAGCCGCCAACTATTAAGATGATTTCTATTGCAAGAGACACTCTAGTTGAAGTATACCCAAAAAATAAAAGAACATACTACACAAAAATTAATGAAGCTTATGGGAACGGAGGAGAGGTTACAACTCTTAGAACTTTAAATAAAAACTTTAATTTAAATGTTAGAAATTTTATTTCTATTGAAATGGCGGGATTTGCAACAATTGTTGACAAGTTAGGTGGAATAGATCTTGAAATAACAAGGGAAGAAAGAGACCAAATAAACGGAATTATCAACACAACAAAAGAGTTAAAGTCTATATCAAAAGAAATGGTTCCTGCTGCTGGTAAGGTGCATTTAAATGGGCCTCAAGCTGTTGCATTTGCTCGTGCTAGAAAGGTTCCAACAAAAGATGGAGTAAACGATGATTTTGGAAGAGGAGATAGGCAAAAGGAGGTTTTAACCAAAATTTTTGAAAAGGTTCTTTCAACCCCAAAAGCTAAGATATTTTCTTTGATAGAGCCATGTTTAAAATATTTAAAAACATCTTTTAAATTAACAGAAATTATAAAAATTTGTAAAGACTTTATGGGTAGAAAATATGTTTTAGAGCAAATTAGTGTTCCAAATCAAAATGCACCTTTGAATAGAGACTATAAAATAATTCGTGCTGGACAGGAAACTTCAACTGTTTTTTATGATTTAAGATATGCAGGAAAGTTAATTAATGAATATATATATAAAGATGTTAAACCAGATCAATTTTTAAAAGACAACCCACCACCTTCGTTAAGCTATAGTAGGCTAAATGTTTCCACACCAAGATATAGTAATAAAGATTCAGGGTACTATAATAATAAAGGAAAATATAGTGGTGATGAATATAATAAAGACAAAAAAGATTATTGGAAGAAGGATAGGAAACTTTTGTTTTTGGATGATGCTGACAAGGAGAACAATTTAAAAAAATCGAAAGAAAACAAACAGAATTTTGATGATTTTGTGGAAACGTTTAATAAAAATGTGGGATTAAAGAAAAAGGAAGAAAAAAAAGAAGTGAAGAAGAATGAAGAAAAAAAAGAAGATAAAAAAATAGATAAAAAGCAAGATAAAAAAGAAAACAAAAAAGAAGAAAAAAAGAATAAACCTGAAGAAAAAAAGATTAAGAATAATGGGAACAACAATAATAACAATAACAACAATAATAATAACAACAATAATAATAATAATAATAACAACAAAAAGGCAGCAGTTACAGGGAATTCAAATGGTTTAGAAAAAAAAGAAGTGAAAAAGAACGGGAATGTGGCAGGGAACAAAAAGAAGCCAAACTAAAATTTTAGTATGGGGTTTTAATTAAATCTGGTGGGAATGTTTTAAAAAGATCAAGAAGTCAAATTAATTTAATGGTTAATTTATTAAATTTAAATTAAGCTGATGTGATTTTTGTTTAATTAAGTTAGTAGTTAACATATTAGTTTTAAATTATAGTTATTTTGTTTATATAAATAATTTTAGAAAGATTCTTATTTAAAATAAATAATTAATTATGTGTTTAATTAAGCTATTGTTAATTTTTTAGTATTTTTAAAGTTTTTATATGGTTGTTTATAGAAAATTTAAAATATTTACGTTGTGTTGTTTTATTTTTTAGATTAGTGATTTTATATTTAATTTTTTAAAACTAAGTGATAGCAGATTTGTTATGTTAATTTCGCTTGGGTTAAGATATTAATATTAAGATTGTTTTTTAGTATATTTAGAAAATTTTTATACTCAAAGTTTATTAAAAATTAAGTTATTCATGAAAATTTAAAAAGATTTATTATTAGTTTAAATTAATAAAAGAATATAAACTAAGTTTTATTATGTTAAATAGTTTAATAAGAATATGTTTTAATATTATATTTTAAATTAATAAAATATAAACTAAGTTTTATGATATAAAATAGTTTAATAAAAAATATGTTTAATATTATATTTTAAATTAATAAAATATAAACTATGTTTTATGATATTAAATAGTTTAATAAAAATATGTTTTAATATTATATTTTAAATTAATAAAATATAAACTAAGTTTTATGATATTAAATAGTTTAATAAAAATATGTTTTAATATTATATTTTAAATTAATAAAATATAAACTAAGTTTTATTATGTTAAATAGTTTAATAAAAATATGT
>CACXZI010000051.1:21318-24465 GCA_902772105.1 Oscillospiraceae bacterium
AAAAATATGTTTAATATTATATTTTAAATTAATAAAATATAAACTAAGTTTTATGATATTAAATAGTTTAATAAAAATATGTTTAATATTTATGTAAAATTTAATATAAAATTAAGCAAATCAAAGAATAGGGTTTTATTTTTTAATAGGAGATTATGTAAAAAAATTTACGGTTTAACTTGACAAAATTAAAAGTTTTATTTATAATCCTACCCAAAACATTTCATCTAAAATATACTTTAATTTTTTATTTATATTAATTTGTGGTGGATATATTTTTATTAATAATTATATGTAAAAACAAATAGGGAGAAAAATTATGGAATATTTTGATAATGCAGCTTCAACAAAGGTTTTAGAAGATGCAGCAAAAGCAGCTTTAGATGTTATGGTAAATAGATATGGGAATGCGTCGTCTCTACATAGTTTAGGGTTAGAGTCGAATGAGATATTAAGTTCTTGTAGAAAAGAGATAGCTAAATTTTATTTAAGGAAAGCTAATGAAATAATTTTCACATCAGGTGCAACAGAAAGTAGTAATATTGCTATTTTTGGGGCTGTTAAGAGAAATAGAAAAAAGAAAAAAATAATAACCAGCAGCGTTGAACATAAAGCAACAGAAAATTGTCTTAACCATTTAGAACAAAAAGGTTATGAAATTGTTCGAATAAAGCCAAGAGAAAATATATTTTATGCTAAGGATTTTATAGATTGTGTTGATAATAACACCTTAATGATATCTATTATGCATGTTAACAATGAAAATGGATTGATATTGCCGGTTGAAGATATAGCAAGAATGGCAAAAGCAATTAACGAAGGAATATTAGTGCATGTTGATGCTGCGCAGTCTTTTTTGAAATTGCCTTTAAATTTAGATAATATAGATTTGTTGTCTGCATCTGGGCATAAGGTTAATGCTCCAAAAGGGATTGGTTTTTTGTTTGCTAAAAAAGGAGTTAAAATAAGCCCAATTTCTTATGGAGGTGGGCAGGAATTTTTGTTAAGGCCAGGAACTCAAGCAACTGCTTTAATTAAAGCACTTGAAGTTGCTGTTAAATATCATGTAGGAAAAAGAGATCAACTAGAGAAAAAATATAGAGAATTAAAAGAAATTTTTGTTGAAAGTTTAAAAAAAAACGAAAGAATATGTTTTAATTTTAATGAGAATTGCATTCCGAGCATTGTTAATATTTCGGTTAAAGGTATTAGGTCGCAGGTTTTTTTGCAAGCATTAGAAGAAAAAGGTTTTTTGGTGTCTTCTGGAGCGGCATGTTCTAAAAATAAAGACAATAAAACTTTAATAAACTTAGGATATTCCAAAGAAAGAGCAGACACAGCAATTAGAATTAGTTTTGGAGTTGAAACAACAAAAGATTCGGTTTTAGGTTTAATAGATGCAATAAATTATGTTGAAGATTCGGTTTTAAAATATTGTTAAAAGTTTTATTAAAAGCACAAAAATTTTTGCAAAGGAGAAAAAAGATTAATATGCAAAAATTAAAGTGACTGAATTTTTAATATAGTTTTTAAATTTTAAGGAGTTATTCGTTTTCTATTTAAAAAGAATTTTTTCTTTTTTTTAGATTTTTCATCCTGGTTAGATTTCTTTTTTAGTCTATTAAAATTTTCTTTATATATAATTCTAACATATTCTTCAAATTCTTTTGGATTTATTTTTTCTTTTCGTTCTTTCATTTTAATTATCTCTTTTTTGGCTTGTTTAATTGTTTCTTTAGCGGCTATCTTGCGAATTTTGTGAATGTTAATTGCCAAATTTAATCCTCCTTCTAATCGTTAAAAATAATTTTAGCAACCTTTGTTTTAAAAGATAATTATATAATGTTTTTATGTTTTTCATAATTGCCAAAAAATAAATGTTTTTATAGACACTAATTTTAATTTAATTAGACTTAAAATTATTATTTTTGATTTTTTATCTATATTAGGCTAATTCTTAATAGTCATCGGTTTTTTATGTTTTTTTAATTATTTTACTACTTTTACTAGAGTTTTTTTAAATATTTTTTTGAGTTTTAGTGCTCTTTAGTTTTAGGTTTTTTTAAAGAATTTTTTAATTTATCGGTTAATTTTTTTATTATTAGAATATAGTTTATAGCTTCGTTTTTTTACTATTTCATTTAAATTTTATTTTTATAGGTTAATGGGTTTTGATTCTATTATTTTTATAATTATATTAAATCCAAATCATAAATAGGTTTTGAAGTAGCTTTATATATTAAATTTATCAATGTTGGTGTTTAGTTTTTTTATAGAGATTTTTAAATTAATGTTGACATTATTTTATATAGTTCTTCTTATGTTTTCATAGTCTTAATATTTTTTTAAATTTTGTTTACTATTAGGTGGTATGTTAGTTTTGTTTTTATTTTCACATCTGGCATTAAAAATTTTTTCTTTTTAATTTAACATAACAATATCGTTTAATTTATTTAATTAATTATATTTATGCAATGTTGAACTTTAATGTGTTTTTTAGGTTTTTAATTTTCTGTATTTTTTAAAAAGATATGTTTTAACAACTTTTGTTTTAAAAGTCTTTTATTTTAAAATATTAAAATTTTGATTTATTTTTTTAAATAGAGATAGTCTATTTAATAAAAATTCCACTTTTTATTTATTTGAGTAAATAGGTGTTGTAAATTTATAATAAAATATTTTTTATTTTTATTCCTGCTTTTTGTTATTTTTTAATTTTTTACATTTTTATTAATAAATATATAAATTTAAAAATATTCAAATTTTTAATTACTTTTATTTCCTCCTGAATGTTGTTTTTTAAATATGATCTAATGCTATTTCTTTAACTATCTTTTTTTAGTTTTCTTCTAATTTGACCATCTTTATAGCAATAAAAATATATCCTGTTTTTTGGGTTGTTGTTTAGTTGTTCTATCTTTTTGTTTATTTTTTCTTTGTTTTTGTTTTTAGCCAATTTAATTTCCTCCTGAATGTTTTTTAAATATGATCTAATGCTATTTCTTTAACTATCTTCTTTTAGTTTTCTTCTGATTTGACCATCTTTATAGCAATAAAAATATATTTTGTTTTTTGGGTTGTTGTTTAGTTGTTCTATTTTTTTGTTTATTTTTTTTTTTTTTTATTTTTAGCCAATTTAATTTCCTC
>CACXZI010000052.1 GCA_902772105.1 Oscillospiraceae bacterium
ATAAAACTTTTTTAGTCTTATTATATTTAAATTAAAAAATATATTTTCTTAACATTTTGTTTAATAAAAACAACATATAAAACCTATTTAAATATATAAAGCTTTTAAAACAACTTCAAATTAATTATAAATAAAAATATTCATAACAAAACAACATAAATTTATCATCAACAGTTTAAGTGATATAATAAATATTATAATTAGATATGCTGAAAAAACCTATCATAAAACTTTTTTAATTTTATTATAATAATAAAAATTTAGATCACTAAACCTAAAACAAAATTAGTGTATAAAATTAATATACACTAATTTTTTATACTAGTAACAAAATAACATTTAAACGCTTTAAACAAAAAGATTTTATCTTTTACAAATTTTTATGTATTTCTCATTAATTCTATCATTGTAATGATATTAACAAGAGTTTAATTCATTCAAATAATTTAAAAATACTATTCAAAATTATCTCAATATTTATTTTCTAATTTTTTTTATTCTGTGTTTCATTATTTGAATTATTTTCTTCACTTTTTTTATCTTGTGTTTTTATTTTTTTAGATTCTTTTTTATTTTTATCCCCAAAATCTTTTATTCTTTCTCTCATTCTTCTATCAAGCTGTGGACCTGCTCTTCCGCTAACAATTGTAGTGGTAAATCCAAAAGTAAACATTAAAATTGTTAATATTAACTTTAAAACATTTTTATTCATAGTTAATTACCTCACAAAAATTTAAACTTTATATTATTCTTTACAAAAATTTTCAATTTAAAATTAACAATTTTTAGTATTTACATATTTTTATAAAAAAACTAATTTTAAAGATAAATAAACCGTAACATAAAGTTTTAAATAAATTCTTAGAGATATAAATTAACCCAAAAAATATATACAAAATCATAAAATTTTATCTAACATCAACTAATAACATATGTTTAATATATTCCATATTTAAAAATATTTCAAAAATTTGTAATCCAAATAAAAAGTTATTATTAAACCCAAAATAAATCTTTTAAGCAATAAAATAAAATTAACTATAAAAATATTCAATTAAAATATCGTATAAAATATATTTAAATTATATCTTAAACTAATTTAAAATTTAATACTAGCCCAAAAAATTTCAATAAACACCATAAAAAATTTTAACTAAAGTTAATAAGAAAATATCATATAACATATATTTACTTTTATAAAACATTTTACCTTAACAATTTTATTTAAATTTAACAATATCTCCCCTATTTATCAAAAAAAATATTAGTTTAATTTTTTACATCTAAACTAAATTTTTATCTAACATCAACTAATAAAATATATTTAATCTATTCCTTATTTAAAAATATTCAATTAAACATTATTTTTTTCTTGATTCATTTGTTCTAGTTCCTGATCTACTTGTTCTACTTTCTATTTTATTTGATTTACTTCCTGTTTTATTTATTTTACTCCCCATTTTATTTTCTTTACTTCCTGTTTTATTTGTTTTACTCCCTGCTCTGCTTTTTTTATTAGCACCGCCACTTTTAGTTTTACCACTACCTTTAGTTTTTTTAGATTTTGAAGTATTAACATCCTCTAAGTTTGTATACCGAAAATAATCATCTGTTATATAATCATCTCTTTTATTATAGTTCTTCTACAATTGCTAAAAGCCAAAAAATTAAACTACCATACCAAAAAATACATAACAATATCTTAATATATGATTTTATTTTTGTTTCCACCGCATCTTCATATACATTAAACTTCCCACGCATATTATGTTAACTCCCAAAAATTGCTTTTTAAATTCCATAACTATACTTTCTAAGATTTTTATTATAATTTTATATATTTACACTAAATATAAAATAGAGTATAACATCTTAATTTAAAATATAAATCCTATTTTATCTGTTTTTTTAAATAATAATTAATTTATGTAGTAATAAATTTTTCAAACTAAACATTTTTGTTTTTTCCTATCTGCAAATAAAATTTTAAAAATTATATCACAACTTTAAACAATGTTTATATAAATCTAAAAACAATTGATTTATAACTAAATATAAAATTTAAAATAACTCCCATTAAATAAACATGAAATCTTTTTTAACTATAAAAAAAATTTAACCTTTTCATCTCATTTTCCTAAAGTAAATTAAAAAACTAATTTTCACATAAACCTAATATAAATCCTAATTATATTAAAATTAAACTAAACCATCCAAATAGTTAAAAACTTTTATTTCAGATGCTAAATATAAAGACCCAAAAATAAAAACAACTCCATTTCTTTCTTTTGCTAGTTCCAAAGCTTTTGAAATAGCACCTAAAACATCTTTTTTAACAATATAATTTAAATTTAACTTTTTTGCTTCATAGGCTAACAAATCTGGCTCTAAACCTCTTTCATCTTTAATTTTAGTAAAAATAATAACATCAAAACAGCCTTTAATTTCCTTTAACATATTTTTATAGTCTTTAGTTTTTATTATGCTAACAACAAAAACTCTAAAAAATGTGTTAAATAACTTTAAATTTTCTTTTAAACTTAAAATTCCGCTTTGATTATGTGCTCCCTCTAAAACAACAAGTGGATTTTTATTAATAACTTCCAATCTAGCCGGAATAAAAGCTTTTTCCAAACCATTTTTTATGTGATTCAAACTAATGCCTACTCTTAAAAGAGTTTCTATTGCAGTTAAAGCATTTTCAATTTGATGAAACCCAAAAAGACTTGTTCTAAAAATCTCTCCTTTGTATTTAAAACTATTTTCCAAAAAAGAGCAACAAACATCTTCAGGTTCATCCGGAACTATAAAGCTTGCCCCTTTCTTTTTTGTTTCATCTTTTAAAACCTTTAAAACCTCTTCTTTTTGATTTCTAGAAAAAACACAAAAACTTCCCTTCTTAATAATTCCCGCCTTTTCTTTTGCTATATTTATTAAACTTTTTTCTTTTCCCCCTAATTCTACTATGTGGTCATAATCAATATGCGTGATAACGCTAACTTCAGGGCAAGAAACAACATTTGTTGAATCTAATCTTCCCCCCATTCCAACCTCAAAAACAACAAAAGAACATTGCTTCTCAAAAAAATATTCTATAGAAACTGCAGTAACAAAATCAAAACCGGTTAAAAAAATTCCCTCTCTATTTAAATTTTCAACCAAAGGTTTTAGCCTTTCAACCACACTTGCAAATTCTTCCTCTTTGATGAATTCTCCATTAATTTGTATTCTTTCTTTAAAATCTAAAACAAAAGGAGAAATATAAAGCCCTGTTTTAAACCCTGCTTCTTTTAAAGAAGATGCACAAAACGTTGAAACCGAACCTTTTCCATTTGTTCCTGCAACATGAATAAACTTCAGTTTTTCTTGCGGATTATCTAAAACCTTTAAAAGAGCTAAAATTCCAGTTATGCCATATCTTTTAAAACTACATCTTGGAAGATTTAAAACATATTCTAAAGCTTCTTTATATTTCAACCTATACACCTCAATAAACTAAAAACATTTTAATTAAAACTATCAATATAAAAAATTAATATGATATTTTCAACATATTTAAAATATTCTTTAAACTAGTTATATTATAAAAATATATCATAAAAATTCAAAATATCAACAAAACCATATTATTTAAACCAATTTTTAAAAATAGCCATCCACTAAACATTTGAAATTAAAATATAAAAACAATTTCTAATTAAACAACAAATTTTTTCAAAATAAAACTAAAATAGAAAATTCTCTTAATTAATATATTAATAACATAAAACTGATATCTAAAAAAACTAGAAACATTAAAACACAAAATCAAAAAAATAACTTCTTAAAATTTTTTAATATAACAACAAATTCTTTCAAACTAAAACTAAACTAAAAAATTTCTTAAAACCTATGTTCTAATTAATATTTTAATAACCTAAAACTAATATCTAAAAAACTAGAAATATTAAAACACAAAATCAAAAATATAAAAACTTTAATATAAAAACAATTTCTAATTAAACAACAAATTTTTTCAAATCAAAACCAAACTAAAAATTCTCTTAAAACCTATGTTCTAATTAATATATTAATAACCTAAAACTAATATCTAAAAAAACTAGAAACATTAAAACACAAAATAAATATTTAAAATTCTTTAATATAACAACAAATTTTTTCAAACCAAAACCAAACTAAAAATTTCTTAAAACCTATGTTCTAATTAATATATTAATAACCTAAAACTAATATCTAAAAAAATAGAAATATTAAAACACAAAATAAATATTTAAAATTTAAAAATTAACTAAACAAATTTAATTTTATGCTTAACATTAACTTAAAATAATATAAAAACAGAATTTATCATATAAATTTTCTATTTCAACATCACAACACAAATCATCTTAAAAATAACCATAACAACAAAAATATATTTAAATATATTAATTTTTTCTAAATTAGGCTTTTAATAACATTTTCAATTAAAACATCAATTCAAAATAACCTAAAAATTAACCCAATAAATAACTAAAAATTTTTCAAACTAGATAAAATTTTAGAAAGCTTTTCTTGTTTAGAAGAAAGCTTTTCTTTCTCTTTTAAAACAACATCTTGCGGCGCTTTATTCAAAAAATTATCATTAGAAAGTTTCTTTTCAAAAATTGAAATTTCTTTCTCTAAAAATTCCTTCTCTTTTAAAAGTTTTTCTTTTTCTTTTTCTTCATCAACCAAATCTCCTAAATAAACATAAATAATCGCAGAATCTGTCACTATCTTCCTTGAATTTTCTATCTCTTTTTCTTCAATAAAATTAACTTCCTGGCATCCAGCCAAATGCACTAAAAACTGTTCACATTCTTTAAATATATCAAAATAGTTTGTTTTAATATAAACAGTTATTTTAACCTTTTTTGCAATATTTTCAGCCGCTCTAAAATTCCTTAATGCTCCAACAACTTCAATAACCTTCTCAAATTCTTTAGCTTTCTTTTCAATATCTAAATTTTCAATTTCTTTTGGCCAGCTTTGAGTTGAAATAATTTTATCTTCCCCATAAAGTTCAAAATATATTTTTTGAGTTATAAAAGGCATAAAAGGATGTAAAAGTTTTAATATAGAATCTAAAACATAAACAATTAAACTAAATGCACTTTTTTTATTTTTCTCTTCTTCTTTAGAATCTTTAGAATAAAACCCACATGCCTTCTTTATTTTAAAAAGCTCAATATACCAATCACAAAAAACACTCCAAATAAATTCATAAAGCTTAGAACAAGCAACAGAAATTTCATAATCTTCAATATTTTTAGTTAGCTCTTTAATTAAAACATTTAGTTTATATAAAATCCATCTATCTTCAATAAACAAATCTTCATCAGAAAAAGATATCTTATTAAAATTTAATTTAATGTCTAGTTCGTTAAGCTGCATAAAAATAAACCGTGATGCATTCCATAATTTATTTGCAAAATTTCTGCTAGCAACAACCTTTTTTTCACTATACCGCATATCGTTTCCAGCATTAACACCACTAGCCAAAGTAAAGCGCAAAGCATCAGCCCCATAAAGCTTAATAACATCTATTGGGTCTACTCCGTTTCCTAAAGATTTAGACATCTTTCTTCCCTGTTCATCCCTAACCAGCCCATGTATTAAAACATTTTTAAAAGGTGCTTTTTTTGTGTTATATAACCCTGCAAAAATCATTCTAGCAACCCAGAAAAATATTATGTCATATCCTGTAACTAACGTGTCTGTTGGGTAGAACTTTAAATAATCTGGGCTCTTTTCATCCGGCCATCCAAAAATAGAAAACGGCCACAAAGCAGCAGAAAACCAAGTATCTAAAGTGTCTCCATCCTGCTCTAAATTAGATCCTCTACACTTTTCACAACAACTTGGCATTTTTCTAGATATGTTAATATGTCCACAATCTAAACAATGATAGGCAGGAATAAAATGCCCCCACCACAACTGCCTTGAAATACACCAATCTCTAACATTTTCAACCCAGTTAAAATATATTTTTTCAAACCTTTTAGGAATAAAATTAATATCGCCGTTTTGAACAACTTCCAAAGCAGGCTTTTTAAAAACATCCATCTTAACAAACCATTGCATAGAAAGCTTTGGCTCAACAACTTCCCCACATCTATAGCAATGCCCAACACCATGCTTTAAAGGCTCTATTTTAACCAAAACACCTAGTTCTTCTAATTTTTTTGCAACCTCTTTTCTAGCTTTTTTTCTGTCCATTCCTTCAAAAGGCCCTGCAAAGGAATTAAGTTTTCCTTTATCATCAAAAAGATCAATTATTTCTAAATTATGTCTTTTTCCGATCTCAAAATCATTAGGATCGTGCCCTGGAGTTATTTTTAAAGCTCCTGTTCCAAAATCTTTTTCAACATATGAATCATAAATAATAGGTATTTTTTTATTAATAATGGGAACCAAAACACTTTTTCCAGCATATTTTTTATATCTTTCATCATCAGTGTTAACAGCAACAGCAACATCTGCAAAAATAGTTTCTGGCCTTGTTGTTGCAATTTCTAAATATCCATCCTCATCCGCTAATTTATATTTAATATAATAAAAATTCCCATCTTTTTCTTTGTGTTCAACTTCAGCGTCCGACAACGATGTTCCACACCCAAAACACCAGTTAATAATTCTTTTTCCACGATATATAAGTCCATCATCATAAAGCCTTTTAAAAAAAACAAAAACAGCCTCACTAAATTGTTCGTCCATTGTGAACCTTTTTCTACTAAAATCACAAGAAACTCCCAATTTTTTTAGCTGATTTAAAATATTATCTTCATATTTTTCTTTCCAAGCAAAAGCTCTCTTTAAAAATTCTTCTCTTCCTATTTCTTCTTTGGTTAACCCCTCTTCTCTTAGTTGTTCAACCAATTTAACCTCGGTTGCAATAGCAGAATGATCAACACCAGGAACCCACAAAACATCAAATCCCATCATTCTTTTAAATCGTATTAAAATATCCTGCAAAGTATTATCAAGAGAATGCCCCATATGAAGTTTACCGGTAACATTTGGAGGCGGCATGGCAATTGCATATGTTTTTTTATCTGTTTTTTTATTGCTTGCTTTAAAACAGTTGCTCTCAGTCCACTTTTCGTAAATTTTATCTTCAAAATCTGATGGATCATATTTTTTTTCAAACAAAACCTTCATTTCAACCCTCCCATATTTTCCTGCAAAATTACAATTTCATATATTTTAATATTATTTTATCTTTTTTGCAATATATGTCTACGAATTTTTTACTTTTTTAATAAAAATATTAAAATTGAAAATAAAAATTGATATTACCAAAAATTACTAAAATTTTGAATTAAATTTATAAAAAGCCAAACAAAAATTAATGAAATAAGAATTTATATATTTATTATTGGTAATTTCCTTAAAAATTTATTATAAACAACTAAAATTTATAAAATTGGAAAAGAAATCTTGTCGAAATATATTGTAGAAAAATATATAATAAAATGAGATCAAAATCTAAAAACAATATTAATTTTGATCTGATTTAGAATATTTCTAAATAAAAGCAAAATAAAAAATTATTTTCCATATACTTCCCTATTTAAAATAAAGAAATATTTATGAAAAATTTTCAATATATTTAATTTTTCAAATACTACAAATAATTAAGGAATAGAGATTTTTAGTTTGATAAAAACTTAAAAATCAATAATCAGTAGAAAATATAAAACATAAAATAATGTTTACAAATTATAAATTATATGGAATATTGTGTCGAAAAATATTGACAAAAAGAAAAAAGAGAATATAATTGTAGAACATATCTTATATGCTATAATAAATAGCAAATTATAAACAAAAAAGGACAATAAAATAAAGGATGTTGATATTATGAAAAACAAAAAAATGTTAATGGTGTTAACAGCACTAAGTTTATTACTTCCTATATCAAACATTAATGCTATGGAAAATAAACAGCCCAAAAAATATAGCGAAGATGTAGTTTCAAAAGAAAATAATAGTGAAACAAACCCAATAATAAAAACAGCAGAAGATGAAATTAATGAAACACTAAATAAAATAAATAATTTAAGTTTAGATGATTTAAAAATAAAAAAACTAAAAAATATAGAAAATACACAAAAACTAAAAGAAATAAAAGAATCAAAAAACACAA
>CACXZI010000053.1 GCA_902772105.1 Oscillospiraceae bacterium
TTAAATTTATTTCATATTAAAGTTTAATTTAAGCTAATTTAAAAATAACTAATATAAAATTTTTATAAAATGTTATTTAATTAAAATTAATATTATTATTATTATTTTAAAATTTGATTAAGCCTTAAACTTAGTTTAGCAGGTTTTTAAATTATATTAAACTTTATGGCGAGTGATATAATAGAAGTCACATCAAACTTTCTACGTAATGAAAAAGGAGGGGGATAGATTGGAAGGCGGGAGAATAATAATATATGAAAGAGAAGAAGGTGAACTTAAAGAAGTTAGGGAAGGATTAGTTGAAGAAGGTTTTTTGGTTGTTGTTGCTAAAAATAAGGAAGATATAATAAAAAAGTTTGAAGAAAACCCAGCACAAATTTTAATAATAGATTTTTTAGAGCTGGATGAAAATCTATTAAATTTTTGTTATGGTATAAAAAACAATATAAAACTTTTTGTTATAGCTTTGGTGGAAAATAATTTTAGTTTGGATGATGAATATAAGGTGAAATTTTTTGAGTTGGAAGATTTCATAATAAAACCTTTTGAATCAAAAGAGGTTGTTTTAAGGGTATTGAAAATTTTTAATAATAACTTTAGTATGGCATATTTAATAGACAAAAAATATTTAAAAATAGACATAAAAAACTATGAACTTTATGTTAATGGCAAAAAGAAAAAAGCAGCTCCAAAAGAAATAGAACTGCTTTATAAACTGGTTGTTAATGAAAATTTGTTGTTAACAAGAGATCAGCTTTTGGATGAAGTTTGGGGATATCAATATCTTGGAACAACAAGAACCGTTGATGTACACATTAAAAGACTAAGACATAAATTAGAAGATATATCTAAAAACTGCCAAATAGAAACCGTTTGGGGAGTTGGATATATTTTTAAAACAAATTAGTAGATTCTTTAATTTTTGCTTTAACAATTTTTGCAAAATATATTTCATGATAGTCTTTTTCAGGGTAGAAATTTTTAATTATCGTTTCTTTATTTAATATATTATTTTCTTGCATTGTTGTTTGATATGCTTTTTCGCATAGAAAAATAAGGCTTGCTTCGTTGTAGGCAACTGAAGTTTCAAAAGAAAATGGCGTTAAATTTGTTTCTTTGTCTTTATTAACATCTCTTCCAGAGTTTCTGCCGCAAAACGTTAAAGCATCTTTATATTCTTCTTCAAAAAAACTTAATGTGAAAAATTTTTCTTTGTCTATGAATTTTTTTGTGTGCCTTTGAGGTCTTATGAAAATTGCCGCCATTGGGCTGTGCCATAATATTAAAAATCCACCCCAACTTGCTGTCATTGTGTTGTGGCTTTCTAGGTTTCCTGCTGTTATTAACATCCAGTTGTTATTAATTAATCTAAAAACCGGAAATGAAAGCTTAAATAAATCTATTTCTTTAAATTCTTCCATAAAAATCCCTCCATATTTTTTAATCATATTAATAATAATAAAAAATTAGTTTTAATACAAGTTAAAATTTTATTAATTTTATAATTTATTATGTGGAAGTTTTTTATTATGAAACGAAAACTAATGAGTAGATTCAATTTTTTTAATATAATTATATTTTTTGGAAAATTTATTTTGTAAATGTGGTTTTAAAATAATTACATAATTAATTTGTTATTGTTTATTTTAGTATAAATAAACTATATTTTAATTAATTAAAATTCATAATCGACACCTTTGGTGACATTGTTTATTATATTATGATTTGAAATGCATTAGATTGAGGAATATAATAATATTTAAATCAGAAAAAAATTAGTGTGGTGGGGGTGATTTAAATTATTTTATGGTTTAAGTTTAAAGAACCTTTATATAATTTAAGCAACTTATATAGGTTTAGGTTTGTTTAATAGAAAGATTTGTTAGATTTATGTTTTATATGTGAAGTTATTGTAAATAAATTCATTTCTAGAAGATTTTCATGAGATTTTTTATTTTACTTTTGGTTAAAATTTAAATGTTGTTGATATAATTAATAAGAATACTATATGTTGTTGTTTTTAAAATTATAATGACTAAATATTTTAATTTTTTTTAGAAATGTATTGCCAAAATAAAAATATTGTTGTATAATTAAAATGTAATTTGTCGATAAATGAAAAATTGAGTTCGACTTTATTTTTTGAAATAGTGAAAATTTGGTGATATATATATTTAAATTTGATGTTTATATGGTGTAGCTATTGCGAGGTTTTAAAGCTTCGTAATATTTTTATCATAAAATAACAACATATTGTATATTTATTAGGTAATAATAACAATAAGTAGCGAAATAATATAATAATGAAAATAGTTTAAAAAAGCTTATGTTATTGATAAATCAATGTTATTTTTTGGTTTAAAAATAAATTTAAAATAAAAGTGGTTGATATAAAATTATGGGAATTAAATAAACAATATATTGGTTCCATATATTTTTCACCATAGCATACTATATATTGTGTATTGATAAATTAAAAGCAATAAATAGGGAGGATTAATAAGATGAAAAGAAGGTTTAAAATATTAGACATATTAGAAACAGGGTAGAAAAAAATTTAAATTTATTTTGGTATTTTTGCTTAGTAATTAAACAATAAATAAAGGTTAACATGGGAAAGAGAAATTTTAAGAATTAGAACACAACATTAAAAATAAAAACTAAAAAATCTTTTTAAAGAACAGTAAAATAATTAATTTAAAGATATAAATATGAATAAGAACAAAAATTTATGTTTAAGATTATATTGGATTATACATATATCAAGAGGTTGGGAATTAAATAAATATATTAGTTCCACATATTTTTTATTATAGTATACTATATATGGTGTATTAAACAAATAAAAGCAATAAATAAGGAGGATAAGATAGATGAAAAGAGTATTTTATTAGATGATTTAGGATATTAATAGAAGAAAACAAATTGGAAATTATTTATAGAATAAAAAATATGAGTTAGAAAATTATTAATTTGGTGGTTCAAAAAAATTCAAAACTTATTCAAGAAAAGGGGAGAATATTAAAATGCAAAAAAGTGTTATTAAAAGAAACGGTGACAAGGTTGAATTCAATAAAGAAAAGATATATATAGCAATAATGAAAGCTATGCGTTTTGGAAGCGGGCTTTTAGAAAAAGAGATTGCTAAACAAATAAGCGTTGAAATAGAAGATGAATTTAAAAAAAGTGATGAAGATTTCACAATAAAAAAAATAGAGAACATGGTTTTTAAGAAGTTAAACGAAAAAGGACAGATGCTAACAGCAAAAGCATATGAAGGATATCGAGCAATTCAAGAATTTAAAAGAACGAGCAACACAACAGATGGAGAGATTATCTCCCTTTTAAATGGAACTAACTATTTTGTTGCTATGGATAATTCTAATAAAAATCCTGTTTTGAATTCAACTATGAGAGACTTGGTTGCAGGGGAAGTTTCTAAAGATTTAACAAAAAGGAAACTTTTGCCAACCGAAATAGTTCAAGCGCACACAACCGGGGTTTTACATTTTCACGATATGGACTACTATATGAGCCCTATGTTTAATTGCTGTTTAATAGACATAAAAGACATGTTAGACAACGGAACCGTAATAAACGACACATTAATTGAATCTCCTTCTTGTTTTCAAACTGCATGCAATATAATGACCCAAATTATGGCACAGGTTGCATCCAACCAATATGGTGGACAAAGTGTAGACATTAAATATTTAGGAAAATATTTAAGAAAAACTAAAACTAAGGCATATAAACACTACAAAGAATTAGGTTATGATGAAAAAATTTGTGAAGAGCTAGCAAAAGACAGAATGTTAACAGAACTAAGATCTGGAGTGCAAACAATACAATATCAAATAAACACACTGCAAACATCAAATGGCCAGGCTCCTTTTGTTACCATTTTTATGCACATTGAAGAAGGATATGAATATGAAGAAGAGGTTGCTTTAATAGTTAAAGAAATTTTAAAACAACGAATGGAAGGTGTTAAAAATAAACAAGGGGTTGTTATAACGCCTGTTTTTCCTAAACTTGTTTATGTTTTGGATGAAAACAACTGTTTAAAAGGCGGGAAATATGACTACATAACAAAAAATTATGCTATTCCTTGTAGTGCTAAAAGAATGTATCCCGACTATATTTCAGCTAAACAGATGCGAAAAAACTACGAAGGGCATGTTTTTAGCTGTATGGGTTGTAGATCTTTTTTAGCTCCTTATTATGATAAAGACGGCAAGGTTAAATTTAGAGGAAGATTTAATATTGGGGTTGTTTCTTTAAATTTGGTTCAAATAGCAATAATTGCAGATAAAGACGAAGAGAAGTTTTGGGAGCTTTTAGATTGTAGGTTGGAACTTTGCAAAAGAGCGCTTTTGTGTAGATATGAAAAGTTAAAAGGGGTTAAGTCGGATGTTTCTCCAATACATTGGCAGCATGGAGCAATTGCAAGATTAAAACCACAAGAAACTATAGATAAACTCCTTGAAGGGGGATATTGCTCGCTTTCTTTGGGGTATATTGGAATGTATGAAATGACAAAGCTAATGAAAGGGGTTAGTCACACAGAAGAAAAAGGAAAAGAATTTGCTTTAAAGGTTTTAAGATATATGAGTGATAAAACTGCTAAATGGAAAGAAGAAACAAAACTTGGGTTTTCGCTTTATGGAACTCCTGCCGAAAATTTATGCTATAGATTCGCTAAAATAGACAAAGAACGTTTTGGAATAATTAAAGATGTGACAGATAAAGGGTATTACACTAATTCATATCATGTTGATGTTCGTCAAAAAATTGATGCATTTCAAAAACTTTCTTTTGAAAGCGAATTTCAAAATATTAGTTTGGGTGGTTGCATTTCATATGTTGAAATACCTTCTGTTATTAAAAATTTAAAGGCTTTAGAAGAACTCGTTAAGTTTATGTATGAAAATATACAATATGCTGAATTCAACACAAGATTTGATTATTGTCATAACTGTGGATTTAATGGAGAAATTTTAGTTAATGATAACAACCAGTGGGAGTGCCCTAACTGCCATAATAAAGATATGAACAAGTTAACTGTTATTCGAAGAACTTGTGGATATTTAGGGCTTCATTTTTGGAATGAAGGCAAAACAAAAGAAATGAAACAACGTGTATTACACCTATAAAGGAGAAATATTATGCGGTATGGGCAGATTAGAAAATATGACATAGCAAACGGGCCAGGGATTAGAACATCTGTTTTTGTGACGGGGTGCCCTTTAAAATGCCCTGGGTGTTTTAATAAAGAATATCAAGATGAACTAAATGGCAAAGAATGGACAAAAGAACAAGAAGACTTAGTTATTAAATATCTTAAAATAGAACATGTTAGCGGTCTTTCTATTTTAGGTGGAGAGCCTTTGGTTCAAGATGAAAACCTTTTAAATCTTCTAAAGCGTGCTAAAAAAGAAGTCGATAAAGATATTTGGCTTTGGACTGGGTTTTGTTACGAACAGCTAAATAAAAAACAACTAGAAGTTTTAAAATATGTTGATGTTTTAGTTGATGGCCCTTTTATTCAAGAAAAAAAAGATTTGAATCTAAAATATTGTGGGTCTACCAATCAGCGCGTTATCGATTTAAACAAACATTCATTACGTAGAAGGTTTGATGAAACTTAAAATTTATCACTCGCTGGGAAGTTTAATCTAGTTTTAAGACCTGCTAAATTCTTTTTCAGTACGTAGAAGGTTTGCTGTTATTTTTATTAGGTCACTCGCCATAAAGTTTAATCTAATTGAAAGACCTGCTAAATCCTATTTTAAAATTAATCACTCGCTTTTTCATTACGTAGAAAGTTTGATATAACTTTAAATTAATCACTCGCCATACCATTAAATAAAACTTTCATTCCGTTTTAAATTTGCTATTACTTTAAATTTATATCTCGCTGGAATATTTTATCAAGACTTATAGTTACTACGGCCTGCTAAACTTTTTCATTACGTAGTTGGTTTGCTGAGATTTAAAATTAATCACTCGCCAGAAAGTTTAATCTAGTTTTAAGACCTGCTAAATCCTATTTTAAATTATATCAAATTTTAAATATATTATATTATTACAACTAAATTATAGTATGAATATTTTTTATATTTAATTGATTTTAGTTTGAAATTTTTAAATATTAAAATAATTCAAAATATAATATTTTTTTATTATTTAAACTTTTGTTAAAAAATTATTATCAGATAATTAAGTTTATTAATCTATATAATAAAAATCTCCCTGATTTAACCAGAGAGATAAATTTTTTAATATTCAAACACCGTTTCTATTATTTTTTCGCAGTTTGGTGGGGAATATAGCCATCTATCTAAATGCCCTGAAGTTATATAATATTTTAAGGGTTCTGGTTTTATCTGTGTTGAAAAAGAATCTACAATTGCAAGTTTTGCTTTCATTTTTTCTGGTATTAGATTTTTTATAAAAACCGAAACAACATCGCCAACTTCAATTCCATCTTTGTTTTCTGCAAGGCCAGCAAGATTTGGTTTTAGTTCAACAAATATCCCGTAATCTGTTATGGAGCGCACAATTCCACAGACAGTTTCTCCTGCGTTTAGTTCTTTTGCGTTTTCTTCCCATGTTCCTAAAAGTTCTTTATGAGAAAGACAAATTTTGCCGTCTGGTTCCACCGATTTCACAATAACAAAAATATTCTCTCCTTTTTGAAACCTATCGCTTGGGTGTGATATTCTAGAAATTGATATAGAATCTATCGGGATTAAAGATGCTATTCCACAACCTATATCCACAAAGCTTCCATAGTTTTCAAAATGCGTTACAACTGCAGGAATAATATCTCCTGGTTTTAGTTTTTTTATGTAGTTTTCATAACATATTTCTTGTGCACGCCTTCTTGAAAGAGTTAATGTATCTGTTCCAACCCCATCTTTTATAACAAAACAAACAGGTTTGCTAACCCTTGAAATTAGTGCTATATCTTTTGTTGTTCCTTCCTTGATGCCTATTGCGCCTTCTTCTCTTGGAATTATTCCTTTTAGGTTGTTTTCTAAAGATATTATTAAGTTGTGCGACTTATCACAGCATATAGCAACGGCTTCTAAGATACGTTCTGTTTTTTGTGCAAGTTTTAAAGCGTCTTGATTATAAAAAACGTTTTTGTTTTCAATTGTTTTATAGAGTGTTCCTTCAGGATGCATTAGAAGACCTCCTTGATTTTTATCGGATGTTAAAAGTATATTCATTATTTAAAATTATATTCTTTTATTATGGTGTTTATTAGCTAGTGTTAAATGTATATTTTTTATAAAACTTTATTTATTTTAAATATTAGTTATTATTAAAGTGGTTGCTGAATTATTAGTTGTTTTAATGCTTTAAAATAGGTTGTTAAGTTTATTTAAAGATATTTTTTTATTATATTTTAACTAAGCATTGTAATTTTTGTTTATAGTTTGCTGTATTAAAATTAAACCTGTTAGTTTAATGCATGTTTTAAAAAATAACAATAATTTTATTACTGCTTTTAGTTTTATTTTTTAAATATTAATTTTAATCAATAGTTTATGTTTAATTAAATTTTAAGTTGATTGTTTTTAGAAAATTTTATAAATTAATTTAAAAATAAATTGTTTCTTAGTTTAAGGATGTTTCATTAAACTTATCTATTTTATTTTGTTAACATAATTTTAAGTAGCTTGCTTTTAATCTAGTTTATTAAATTGATATATTATGTTTTATTTTTTAATATTAATTTTAATATGTTTTAAAGCCACTGTGATAGTTTTTTAAATTAATTATATTAAATAGATATTGCTTTTTGTTTATTTTGAACTTGTTAAAGAAATTTATATAATAATAAATTTTGATTTTTTATTTGTTTAATTTTAAAATCTATTTAAGTTGTTTAAAGTATTGATGTTTTTAGTTTTATTTTTTAATATTAATTAGTTTTAATTAAATTTATTTAAATTATTAAATATAAATGATGTTTTTATAGGTTCACAATAAAAGTGTTAAAAAATTATTGTAATTTATTTTTAATAATAAAAATATTTGAAATGATTTTAGTTTAAATTTTTATGCTAAAATTTGTTGCTTATGAAATTAGGTTAACATAATTTTAAGTAGCTTGCTTTTAAGTTAGTTTATTAAATTGATATATTATGTTTTATTTTTTAATATGTTTTAATGCTACTGTAATAGTTTTTTAAATTAATTATATTAAATAGATATTGCTTTTTGTTTATGATGAACTTGTTAAAGAAATTTATAGAATAATAAATTTTGATTTTTTATTTGTTTAATTTTAAAATCTATTTAAGTTGTTTAAAGTATTGATTTTTTTTAGTTTTATTTTTTAAGATTTTTTTTTTTTTTTTTTATTGTAATTTATTTTTAATAATAAAAACATTTGAAATGATTTTAGTTTAAATTTTTATTTTAAAATTTGTTGTTTATGAAATTAGGTTAACATAATTTTAAGTAGCTTGCTTTTAAGTTAGTTTATTAAATAGATTAATAGATATATTCATAGCTTAATTTGTTTTTGTTTAAATTTAAGTTGTTTTCTAATCGAAAGATTATCTTAATTTTAATATATTAATTTATTTTAATTAGATAAAAAATTTGATATAATTTTAGTTGTTTGTTTTAAAGATATGTTAAATTTTTGGAGGACTATATGAAAAATTTATTGGTTGCGCAGTCGGGTGGGCCAACAGCTGCAATTAATTCAACTTTATGTGGAGTTTTAGAAAAAGCAAGGGAAATAGGGTTTAGCAAAATATATGGAGCAAAATTTGGGATTAAGGGGCTTTTAAAAAGAGATATTATAGATTTAGATGTTATTAAAAAAAGCGACATTAAAACATTAAAGTTAACACCTGCTAGTGTTTTAGGGTCTTGCAGATATAAACTAAAAGATATTGAAGATGCTAAAGAAGAATATGAAAAAATAGTTGAAATTTTAAGAGAATTTGATGTGGGGTATGTGGTTTATATTGGTGGGAACGACTCTATGGACACTGTTGAAAAGTTTTCAAGATATTTAAAGTTAAATGATATTTTAGACATAAAGATTATAGGAGCGCCAAAAACAATTGATAATGATCTAGAAAAAACAGATCATTGCCCTGGATTTGGATCTGCTGCTAAATATGTTGCAACAACTTTTAAAGAACTAGAAAGAGATAGCGCAGTATACGACATAAAAGCTGTTACTTTGGTTGAAACTATGGGGCGGGATGCTGGGTGGCTAACTGCAGCTTCAAGTCTTTCTAGAATTGATGGTAGCCCTGGGCCTTCTTTGATATATTGTTGTGAAGTTCCTTTTAGTGTTGAGAAATTTTTAAGTGATGTTGAAGAAAAGTTAAAAGAAAAGCCCAATGTTTTGGTTGCTTTAAGTGAAGGGTTAAAAGATAAAAACAAAAGGCCAATTTCGGCTGACTATAATGAAGAAAAAAAAGATATGTTTGGGCATTCTAATAATGCAGGAGTTGCAAAGTTTTTAGAAGAGGTTGTTAGAAAGAATATGGGGGTTAAGGTGCGTTCTGTTGAGCTTAATATATCTCAAAGGGCGGCTTCTCATATTGCTTCTTTGGTTGATATTGAAGAATCTTTTAGGGTTGGAGAAAAGGCAGTTGAACTTTTGAAAGAGGGAAGAAGTGGTTTAATGGTTAATATAATAAGAAAAGGAGAATATGTTGTTGAATATGGTTTTGTTGAAGCGGTTGAAGTTGCTAACAAAGTTAAAACAATGCCAAAAGATTTTATTAGTAGTAGTTATTCAGATGTTTCTGAAGTAGCAATTAAATATCTAAAACCTTTAATTAAAGGGGAGGTTAATTTAGAATATGTTGATGGGGTGCCTAGGTTTTATAGGTTAGACCAAAAATAGAAAAATATATTTTTTATGTGTGTTGTTAAGAAAATTTTACATATTTTTAAAAGTGGTGATTTTAGTTTTGTGTTAGGTTTTTTGTTTGTATTAAATATGCGAATTTTATATTGAAAAAATGGTTTTATTTAGTAATTTAATTATTTTTGATATTTAATATTTTGGGTGAATAGTTAGTAGTTTTTATAGATAGTGATATTTATATTTTGTTTAGTTTAAAAATATATTATGAGTGGGGGTGTATTTAAAATAAAGAAGGTTTTGATATTATGGAAGGAGTGATTGTTTTTGAATTGAATAGGTTTAAATAAAAAATTATTTATTTGTTTTTGAAGTATTTTTTAATAGGTATGGTTAGAAATTTAGTTTATATATTTAAAAAAGGTAAACATGATAGACAGGTGGGGGTGTATATTTAAGGTAGGATTTAGCAGAGTTAAAAGGTTTGATTAGACTTTTAAATCTAGTTTAGCAGGTTTAAAAAGTTAGATTAAACTTTCCAGCGAGTGATAGACTTAAAGTAATATCAAACTTACTACGTACTGAAAAAGGACTTAGCAGGCCGAAGTAACTATGAGTTTTGATAAAATATTCCAGCGAGATATGAATTTAAAGTAATAGCAAATTTAAAACGGAATGAAAGTTAGATTAAATGATATGGCGAGTGATTAATTTAAAATAGGATTTAGCAGGTCTTAAAATTAGATTAAACTTTCCAGCGAGTGATAGACTTAAAGTAATATCAAATTTTCTACGTACTGAAAAAAGAATTTAGCAGGCCGAAGTAACTATGAGTTTTGATAAAACATTCCAGCGAGATATAAATTTAAAGTAATAGCAAATTTAAAACGGAATGAAAGTTTGATTAAATGATATGGCGAGTGATTAATTTAAATAGGATTTAGCAGGTCGTTAAATTAGATTAAACTTTATGGCGAGTGATCTACTTTAAGTTTCATAAAACTTTCTACGTAATGAAAGAATTTAGCAGGCCGAATGAGGTTTGATTAAATGATATGGCGAGTGACCTACTATTAATTTAATCAAACTTTCTACGTACTGAAAAAAAAGGTGAGGGGGGGTTGAAGAAATGTCTTTAAGAGAGGTTGTTTTAAAGGTAGTTAGGTTTAGATGGTTGGTTGCATTTTTGTTGTTTGTTGTTTTGGTTTGTTTTAAGGTTCATTTTTCGTCTATTGGGGTTTATTATGAAGTGTTCCCAACCGTTTTAAATCAAGAGGAGAAAGAAAAATATAAAAAGTTTGGGGAAGACCGAAAGATTAGGTCGGATGAATGGATGGTGCATACTCCTAAATATTTTGCGCAAAAGAATAATGATTTTAGAATGTATAGCAATAGAGGGAGTTTAGGGGAGATAAATGAAGTTTTAGATTATTATGCACCTGTTAAAGATTTAACATTAATAGGAAAACCGTTTAATTTGGGGTATATATTACTTGGAAATGAATATGGTCTTAGTTTCTATTTTTGTATGCTTTTAATACTTTTGTTTATGACAGCTTTTGAAATGCTTTACATATTAACAAAAAAGTCTTTAATAGCATCTTTAGTTGGGATGTTTTTAATAGGGTTTGCACCTGCTATGCAGTGGTGGCTTGTTCCACATATAACAATTGTTTTTGTTTATGCTATGGGGCTTTTTTCGGCTAGTTACTATTTTTTAACATCTAAAACAAGGGTTAAACGACTAATTTTAAGCCCTATTTTGGTTAGTTTAGCTGTTGGGTTTTGTTTGTCTATTTTTCCGTCATGTCAGGTTGTTTGTGGATTTGTTGACTTGTTTTTGTTGATTGCTGTTTTAAAAAGAGATAGAAAGAGTGTTAGTTTAAATTTAGAAGTTTATTGTTATATTGCAGTTATTTTCTTGGTGGCTGTTGGGATTATTTTAAATTTTGTTGTTTCTTCTAAGGAAGATTTTATGTTAATTTTAAAAACAGACTATCCAGGTTCAAGACTGTGGCTTGGCGGGAATAAAAGGCTTGAAGATATTTTTCCTAGTCTTACTTCTTTGTTTTTGCCTTTTAAAGAGGTTAAATTTGAAAATAACTGTGAAGTTTCAACATTTGTTCATTTTGCGCCGTTTTTCTTGATGATATATGGAAAGATTCGTGATAGATTAAAAGAAGAAAAAGATAGAGATATTTATGTTTTAAAAGCTTTGTTTATTATGGTTGTTGTTGAAATTGTTTTTATGTGTATTGGGTTTTCGGAGTTTTTAGCAAAAATAACTCTATTTAAATATGCAAATAGGATGTATATCTGTTATGGCTGGACAGCTGCTATTTTTTCGGCTTATTGTTTTAGCATATTGTGGAGAAAGAAAAATATATTAAAACTATATCAATGCTTTTTATATCCTGGTTTATATGCTGCTTTTTGGTTGACTTTGGTTGATTTAAAGATGCGGCAATATTTTGCTTTAAGATGGCTTTTGTTAGAAGTTTTTCTATTCACTCTAATTTTATTTTTAGCAGTTATTAGGTTTAAAAAGCTTTCTTTGTTGGTTTCATCGGTTGTTATGGGTTTTTGTGGATTTACAGTAAACCCTATTTGTTGTGGAGCATCTCCTATTTTTAATCATCCTATTAGTAGATTTGTTGAAAAAAAGGTTGATGAAAACAAAGACGATTTATGGCTTTGTGTTGGAGATGATTCTGTTGTTGTTGGTTCGTTTTTGTTGGCTAATGGGGCTAGAGTGTTGAGCACAACGCATTTCTATCCAGATTTAAAAGAGTGGGAAGTTTTAGATGCTAACAAAGAAGATTTCGTTAATTTTAATAGGTATGCACACCATAAATTTTTGTTTAAAGAAGGGGACACCAAGGTTAAATTAGAGCAACCAGATTCAATTTCAATTTCAATTGACCCTAATATGTTAGAAAAACTAAATGTTAAATATCTTGTTATGAATAAAAAATATTTAAAAAGCATTGAAGATTTAATTTTAAAGAAGCTAAAAAAAGAATATGAGCAGGATAGCTATGTTGTTTTTAAAGTTTAGGTAATTTATTATATGGTTTTTATATCATTTTTGTTTATGATGAATTAGCTAGATATATTAATATAAATTTTATTTTTAATGTTTTTAGGCAGTTGTTATTGTGTTATATATTAAAATCTATTTGATATAGAAAAAGCAATAGTTCCAACATATAATGCTTATGTTTTTTAGGCAATTATTATTGTGTTATATATTAAAATCTATTTGATATAGAAAAAGCAATCGCTATGATATATAAAGTCTATGTTTTTAGGCAGTTGTTATTGTGTATATATTAAAATCTATTTGATATAGAAAAGGCAATAGCTATGATATATAAAGTCTATGTTTTTAGGCAGTTGTTATTGTGTATATATTAAAATCTATTTGATATAGAAAAAGCAATAGCTATGATATATAAAGTCTATGTTTTTTAGGCAATTATTATTGTGTATATATTAAAATCTATCGGACATAGAAAAAGCAATCGCTCCAACATATAATGCTCCTGCTTCTTTTAAGGCAGCTGATATTTCTTGTATTGTGGAAGCGGTTGTTATTATATCATCACATATTAAAATTTTTTTGTTTTTAACAACTGATTTATCTGCTTTAAAAGCACCTTTAAGATTTGTTAAACGTTCTTTTATTTTGCAGTTATGTTGATTTTTTGTTTTTTTAGTTTTAGTTAATGCATCTTCATAAAATTTTATTTTTAATTTTTTAGATAGAACTTTTGCTAGCTCTTTTGAAGAATTAAACTTTTTTTCATATGTAGGGACACATACCATAATATCAAAAGAATCTATTTTGCAACCAAGCATAAAATAACAAAAGTTTTTGCAAAATTCTTTCTTCTTTTCAAATTTAAAATTCAAAATTGCTTCTCGCACTATATCTTTATATATAAACGGGGCTGTGAAATAACAACAATCTTTTGTTTTGCCAACCTTTTTATTAACAAGTTGTTTTAATATGTTGCAACAATATTTGCATACTTTATTGTTTTCTATTTCGTCCCCACAAAAAGGACAATATTTCCTTCTAAAAAACATTTTCCCCATCCTTTCATTACGTAGAAAGTTTTTCAGTACGTAGAAAGTTTGATATTACTTTAAGTCTATCACTCGCCATAAAGTTTAATCTAACTTTAATTGGCCTGCTAAATTCTTTTTCAGTATGTAGAAAGTTTGCTGGAACATAAAATATATCACTCGCCAGAAAATTTAAAGAAACTTCATTCGGCCTGCTAAATTCTTTTTCAGTACGTAGAAAGTTTTTCAGTACGTAGAAAGTTTGCTGGAACATAAAATATATCACTCGCCAAGAAGTTTTAAGAAACTTTATTCTGCCTGCTAAACTTGGTTTATTGTTTTATAAAAATTTTTTTATTATAAAAACTTTTTAACCTTTATTTTTAACATTATAATTCATGTTTTATATCATTATAACAAACTTTATTTACGTAGAAAGTTTTTCAGTACGTAGATAATTTGATATAACTTAAAATAATTCACTCGCCATGAGGTTTAATCAAACTTCATTCGGCCTGCTAAATTCTTTTTCAGTACGTAGAAAGTTTTTCAGTACGTAGAAAGTTTGCTGGAACATAAAATATATCACTCGCCATAAAGTTTAATCTAATTTTAATTGGCCTGCTAAATTTTTTCATTACGTAGTTAGTTTGCTATTACTTTAAGTTCATCACTCGCCAAGAAATTTAATCTAACTTAATAAACCTGCTAAATCCTATTTAAATTAATCACTCGCTTTTTCAGTACGTAGAAAGTTTTTCAGTACGTAGATAATTTGATATAACTTAAAATAAATCACTCGCTATGAGGTTTAATCTAACTTTAATTGGCCTGCTAAATTTTTTCATTACGTAGAAAGTTTGCTGGAACATAAAATATATCACTCGCCAGAAAATTTAAAGAAACTTCATTCGGCCTGCTAAATTCTTTTTCAGTACGTAGAAAGTTT
>CACXZI010000054.1 GCA_902772105.1 Oscillospiraceae bacterium
GCGAGTGATTAATTTAAAGTAATAGCAAATTTAAAACGGAATGAAAATTAGATTAAATGGTATGGCGAGTGATAGATTATTGGTTATTTAAATTTTGATTAAACTTAAAACCTAGTTTAGCAGGTTTAGAAATTAGATTAAATGGTATGGCGAGTGACCTACTTAAAGTTAGATCAAACTATCTACGTAATGAAAAAGAATTTAGCAGGTCGAAAGAAGTTTTATTAAACGGTATGGTGAGTGATAGATAGATTATTGGTTATTTAAATTTTGATTAAACTTTAAACTTAGTTTAGCAGGTTTAGAAGGTTTATTTAAACTTCCCAGCGAGTGACCTACTAAATAGTTAAATCAAACTATCTACGTAATGAAAAACTTTCTACGTAATGAAAAGAGGATTTAGCAGGCCAAATGAAGTTTCTTAAAACTTTATGGCGAGTGATGAACTTAAAGTTAAATCAAACTATCTACGTAATAAAAGGATTTAGCAGGCCTAATGAAGTTTTATTAAACGGTATGGTGAGTGATTAATTTAAAGTAATAGCAAATTTAAAACGGAATGAAAGTTTAATAAAATTTTTTGGCGAGTGACCTACTAAATAGTTAAATCAAACTTTCTACGTACTGAAAAAAGAATTTAGCAGGCCAAATGAAGTTTTATTAAACGGTATGGCGAGTGATATATTTAAAGTAATATCAAACTTTCTACGTAATGAAAGGATTTAGCAGGACGTAGTGATTATAAATTTTAATAAAACATTCCAGCGAGTGATTAATTTAAAGTAATAGCAAATTTAAAACGGAATGAAATTATTAAACGGTATGGCGAGTGATAGATAGATTATTGGTTATTTAAATTTTGATTAAACTTTAAACTTAGTTTAGCAGGTTTAGAAATTAGATTAAATGGCATGGCGAGTGACCTACTAAAAGTTATATCAAACTATCTATGTACTGAAAAGAGGAGAAGGAATGGAAAGGATTCAAAAAATAATAGCAGCTAATTCAAACTATTCGAGAAGGAAAGCTGAAGAACTAATAAAAAGTGGACGAGTTAGGTGTAATGGAAAAAAGGTTAGTTTGGGAGATAGGGGTGGCTATGAAGATAAAATAGAAATAGATGGAGTTGTTTTAGAAGTTAAAAAAAGTAGAGACAAGATATATTTAATGTTAAATAAACCAAGAGGATATGTTACAACTATGAAGGATGAAAGAGGAAGAAAGAATATTTTGGATTTGATATATCCTAAAATTAAAGAGAGGGTATATCCCATAGGAAGGCTAGATTTAAAGTCGCAAGGGCTTTTGTTGTTAACAAATGATGGAGAGTTTTCTTTTGGCATAATGCACCCAAAAAATGAGATAGAAAAGGTATATTTGGTTAGTGTTAACAAAGAGATAACAAAAGAAGAAGTTAAAAAGCTAGAAGAAGGAGTTTGTTATGAAGGGGTTAAAACAAAGCCTTGTAGGGTGGAAGTTTTGTTTAATTCTAAAGAAAAGAGTAGGTTTAAAATAACAATATCGGAAGGCAAAAAAAGGCAGATTCGAAATATGGTGAAGGTTGTTTTAGGGGAGGATGTTAAAAGGTTAAAAAGAACGCAAATTGGGACGGTTAAGCTTAAAAATTTGCCAGTTGGGGAATTTCGTAGTTTAACAAAAGAAGAGGTTTTCAGTTTGAAAAGTTTAATAAAAAATAGGTGATTTTTGTTATTTTTTGAAATTGATAATTTATTTTTGGAATAGCTTGACAATTATACTTGTTGTATATATAATGGAAGAGTCTTAATTTTATAGCGCGCGAAATAAAAATAGGATTTAGTTAGTTTAGAAGGTTTTATAAATAGTTAAAAGGATATTGTTTTATTATGCTTTTTATATTTTATTGAACATTTTAAATTATAGTTTATTTTTTATTTGGCTTTTATATATTACGAAATTTTAGATAGTTAATGTAGTTTACATAGGAAATTTGTTGATTGCTTATTTATTAAATGCTAAATATGAAATGTTTTTAAAAATAAAAAATAAATAGAATTACTATGTAGTGAGAAAAGATGTAGTATGTTTTTGGTATTAATTAATTTTAAAAAAATAGGAGGTTTAATATTATGAAGAAGATGAAGTTAATTTCAGTTTTATTAGGAATGTCTTTAGTTTTTGGTGGGGTATTTAATGTTAGTGCTAAAGTGAAAAAGTTAAATTCAAAAGATTTAAAAATGTTAGATGAATTAAAAAAAGGTGATTTTGAAAAAACAAAAGCAAAAAAGAAATATAAAGTTTTAGATAATTCTGAGGAGTTAAGCACTGAAGCCTCAGAAAGTGAAGCAGAATTAAAAGAATCGAGAAAAAATGGTAAAAATTCAAAGCCTATAGATAGTTATATTATAGAAAAGAATGAAATACCACAAGACACAGGTTTAGAAGTTTATGGACAATTTGATTATTTTTTTAATGATGGAAGTATGAACAAAAAATATTATGGTAAACAACAAAATGAAGCTAAAGAAATACAACCTGGAAATGAAGGACAGTTTGATAATGAAACAAACACAAATCATGTGTTAGCGTTTTGTGCTATTTTTAGAGAAGGGGTACGGCAGGTTTTAGTTGATTTTTTAAATGAAAAAGGTTTTAAATTGCCAGAAAATTGCAAATTTGAGGAGTTAATAAAAAAATTATCAACAAAAGCTGGTGTTAATATAACAGGAAAAGATATAGAAACAATTTTGTTGTATTTTGGTATGTGTTGTACACATCCTAATAAGAATCATGATGGTGAATTTTCTTTGTTTGGGACGCAGTTTTTTAATGTTCGGAAAGAGGCATATGATTTTTTGAAACGGGTATTTAAGAAAATTAAAAATATTAAATTAACTAATAAAATGGTTAAAGATGGTCAGCAATATGCAATAGAAGTTGTTAATAGCGAATTAAAAGATAGAAATAAAAGGAAGAAAGAAATAATAAAATATGAAGATAGGGGATATTTTGAATTTTATAATAATAATTTTTTAATGGATATTGTTAGGAAATTTCAGCAAGCAAACTTAAAAAGAGTTAAAGATGCTTGTGATGTTTTTGAATGTAAAGAAGAATTAAGAGATGAGCGTGTTAGAGATAGAAGTGAATCGAAAGGTTAATTTAAATAGGATTTAGCAGGCCAAATGAAGTTTTATTAAATTTTCCAGCGAGTGACCTACTAAAAGTAATATCAAACTTTCTACGTACTGAAAAAGGATTTAGCAGGCCTAATAAAATTAGATTAAATGGTATGGCGAGTGACCTACTAAAAGTAATATTAAACTTGCTACGTAATGAAAGAATTTAGAGGAATATGTAGAGTAGAGCGAGGATTAGTTCGTTGGAAGCTTTTTTATTTTTGAGCATAGCGATCAAAAACAGAACAAACATTTTGTCTTGTTGGGTGCTTTTGCTAACATTTTTTATAAGTTCTTTGAAAATTGCCTGTGTTGCACTTTTGTCTTCATCGAAAGAATTTTTTTCGTCCATGGAATTATGTCTTCTTTTTGTAAATTTTTCTAATTCTTTTAGTTTATCTAGTTCACTGAATTTTTTTTCGAAGCTACTTGAATCGTTGAAATTTAGGTTTCTAAATTTTTCTTCAAATGTTGACATAAATAACTTCCTGCCTTTCAAAAAACAAACTTATCTTTAATATTATTATTTTATTAAATTTTTTTTGATTATAGAACAAAATAAAATTTTAGCAATTTGCACAAATTTAACTAGTCAAATTGCTTTTTTTTTGTTCAAATATACAAATAAATGATTTTTTAATTATTTTTTGCTTAATCTATTGATTTTTGTGAAAAAAAATAGTAAAATCAGAATTAGTTAGCATTCATTTCTTGCGACTGCTAAAAATTTAAAAAGATGAAAATTTGAATGGGGGAATTAAAATGGAGATTAAACCTTTGGCAGACAGAATAGTTATTAAGATGAAAGAAGTTGAAGAAAAAACAAAAGGAGGAATAATTCTAGCTGAAAGCGCAAAAGAAAAACCAGAAATAGCAGAAGTTGTTGCAGTGGGCCCTGGTGGTGTTATTGAAGGAAAAGAAATTAAAATGGACTTAAAAGTTGGAGATAATGTTTTAATTTCTAAATATTCTGGAACAGAAGTTAAAGTTGATGGGGTTATGTATACAATTCTTCGTCAATCGGACGTTTTAGCAAAGGTTATGTAGTTTAAATTTATAAAGATACATAAAAATATATTGGGAGGTTTTTATTATGGCAAAAAAGATAATATTTGGAGAAGAAGCAAGAAAAGCTCTACAAAATGGAGTAGATAAATTAGCAGACACTGTTAAGGTTACATTAGGGCCTAAAGGAAAAAATGTTGTTTTAGATAAAAAGTTTGGAGCACCTAATGTTGTTAATGATGGGGTTACAATAGCAAAAGATGTTGAGCTTGAAGATGATTTTGAAAATATGGGAGCACAACTAGTTAAAGAAGTTGCTGTTAAAACTAATGATATTGCGGGAGATGGAACAACAACAGCAACAGTTTTAGCACAAAGCATGGTTAAATCTGGAATGAAGCTTGTTGCTGCAGGATCCAACCCAACTTTTATTAGAAGAGGAATTGAAAAAGCAGTTGACTGTGTTGTTAAAGCAATTAAAAAGAATGCAAAACCAATTTCAGGAACCGAAGATATTGAAAGGGTTGCAACTGTTTCTTCTGATAATGCTCAGGTTGGAGAACTAATTGCTAAAGCGATGGAAAAGGTTACTGCTGATGGGGTTATAACTGTTGAAGAATCTAAAACTGCTGAAACATATAGCGAAGTTGTTGAAGGAATGCAGTTTGATAGGGGATATATAACGCCATATTTTTGTACGGATTCAGAAAAAATGGAAGCAAATTTAGATGACCCATATATTTTGGTTACAGATAAGAAGATATCTGCAATTCAAGATTTAGTTCCTTTATTAGAGCAGATTGTTCAGGAAGGAAAGAAACTTTTAATTGTTGCAGAAGACATAGAAGGTGAAGCACTAACAACCTTAATTTTAAACAGATTACGTGGAACATTCACAGTAGTTGGAGTTAAAGCACCAGGTTTTGGAGACAGAAGAAAAGAAATGCTTCAAGATATTGCAATTTTAACAGGAGCAACTGTTGTTTCTTCTGATGTTGGAATTGAACTTAAAGATGTTAAGATTTCAATGTTAGGTTCTGCAAAGCAGGTTAAGGTAGACAAAGAAAACACAATAATTGTTGATGGAGCAGGGGAATCTTCTGAAATAAAGGCTAGAATTAAACAAATTCGTTCTCAAATAGAATCAACAACGTCTGATTTTGATAGAGAGAAGTTGCAAGAACGTTTAGCAAAACTTTCTGGTGGGGTTGCTGTAATAAAGGTTGGAGCTGCAACCGAAATAGAAATGAAAGAGAAAAAGTTACGAATTGAAGATGCTTTAGCAGCAACAAAAGCAGCAGTAGAAGAAGGAATAGTTGCAGGAGGAGGAACAGCACTTTTAGCAGCAAGCAAAGAGTTGGAAGAATGTTTAAATAAACAAATTCCTAATTTAAAAGGAGCAGATGCAGAAGAAATTGGTGGATATACAATTGTTTTAGAAGCACTTTCTGCACCACTTAAACAAATTGCAATAAATGCAGGGCTTGAAGCTAAAGCAGATGTTATTGTTAACAATGTTCGTGAAAATAGTGACCCTAACTGTGGGTTTGATGTTGTTAGAGGAGATTATGTTAACATGTTAGAATCGGGTATTGTAGACCCAGTTAAGGTTACAAGGAGTGCTATACAAAATGCTGCTTCTATTGCTTCTATGATTTTAACAACAGAAAGTTTAGTAACAGATGTTAAAGAAGAAAACCCAGTTCCAGCAGCAATGCCTCAACCTGGAATGTATTAATAAAGATATATAAATAGAAATATAAATAAAAAGGTCGCTTTGATTTCTATCTTAGCGACTTATTTTTTATTTTTGTAGCGATTATATCATTTAGTTTATTTCATAAAATTATAATAGTTAGTTGTAAAAAAAATCAAAATATGTTGGAAATTTTATATTATAGTGTTGTGATATATTATATAAGAAATAGTTAGAAAGAAATGTTTAATAATATTAGTAATCCATATTACCAAGAGTTTAAAGTTCAGAATAATGTGGAAGATAAAACAAAGGCAGGTTAATAAAGAAAATAACATTGACGAATCATCTGAAAATTTGCTGAAAAAGTTTAAAGAAATAGATAATAAATTTGAAGTAAAACAATGAGAAGATGATGAATTCTGGATGGCTATTGATAGGTTGGAGTTGGAAGATGAAAAGTTTAACTTCGATTTAAAAAAATTAAAATAGAAAAAAGTTAAATAAAAATAAGTTAGATGATGTTGTTTCTGATTCTAAATGGAAAACTGAACATGAAGAAGAAATGGAAAGAATGAAAAGGAATCATAAAAGGAAAATGGCAGAACTTATTAGAAAGTATGAAGAAAAAATGGCAAAAGATAAAAAAAAAGGTGAAAAAAAATTAGAAAAAGATCTTGAAATTATGGAAAGAAAAAATGCTAGAAAAATGGAGAAGTTAAAAGTAGAATCTTTAGTGTTAAAATTAATTCATGAAAAGGAAATGAAAAAGCTTGAAAAAGTTGAAAGTAAAATAAAAGAACAAACTTATGAAGAGGTTGAAAAATTAAGAATTGAAAATGATAAAAAAAATAAAAGAGTTGGAAAAAGCGGGTGAATTGGCTCGACAAGAGCAAAAATATTTTGGACAAGTGGATTTAGAAAATATAAGACAAAGATATGAAAATAAAATAAATATAGCCAACAAAAGTAAAATAGAAAAATATAAATGTATTATAAATATAAATTAACATTAATGCTGTAGTAATTAATTTAGCATTAATGTTTTTAGTTTATTAATATGTTTAGAAGTTTAAACTAATAATAAAACTTATTTAGAATTATTAATTTTAGGTTAGATATATTTTTAGCAATAAAAACATCTAGCTTTAAACCAACAATAAAACTTGTTAGAATTATTAATTTTAGGTTAGATATATTTTTAGCAATAAAAAAATCTAGTTTTAAACCAACAATAAAACTTGTTAGAATTTATTATTAAAAATTATAAAAAAATTTATCTATCATAACATCATCTTCCTTACCAACTAATCCTATTATTCTATCTTGTATTGTGTTAACAACTTTGCTTTCAACAATTTTTATCATAAAATAAATTATTTCTTTTATAACTTCTATTTCTTTTTTTATTTTTTCCGAAATAGGTGCTTTTTTTGTTTTTTTTATATGACAATTCGTTAAAACTTCATAAAAATCTTCTTTTAGTTGTTTTCGTTTATTTTCTTCTAGTTTTATGAAACGTAATATTTTTATTACATGTTTTTTTAGTTTATTAATCATTTCATCTATATCAAAAACACATTTCACAAATATATTATCGTCAGATATTATTTTGTTATTAAAATTATCTCTCACAAAATTTAAATTTAATATTTCTTTATCTTTAATATTTTTTATAAAATTCGAATATTCTTCATATTTATGATCTATCATATATATGGTATCTAGTAATTTTCTCACATATATTTCTAAATTACTTATATTTTTATCAATATCAAAAATCTCTTTTTGATGTAATTTTTGATATTCTGTTTTAAGGTCATAACCTCCTTCATGAGCTAATGTTTGCGCATCTTCAAAGTGATTTATAATGGTGGATTCTAAAAACGGTATTTTGGTAAAATCTTTTTTGCAGTTTTTACATCTATACATACGGCTTATACCAACAATTTTCTTACAAATTTTATTGATTTTTTTTGAATTTTTTGTCAAAATAATCATAATAATTATTTAATTTTTTTGTTTCTTTGTGTGTTTCAAATAGTTTATTTAGATTGTTTCTTTTATTTTGTATATCGGTTTTAATTTTTAATTTTTGATCATTTTGATTAAGTGTATCTATATTTATTGAATTTTCATTTATTAAATTTTTTTTATTGTCCATTGCATTTATTTTTAAACAAACCGTTGAAAGAATTATATATATGATTAACGAAGTTTTAACTATTTTTTTTAACATAAGATATATCTCCCTTTAGTAGAAAATTTGTTTGTATTTTATAATATTTTCCATATTATGTCAAATTTTGGTAGATATTTATTTTCTATGTTTGGTGGATGGAGGATTATATAGATTTTTAATTTAAAATTTAATAAAATATAAAACCAAGTTTAGCAGAATTAAAAAGTTTGATTAAAAGTTAAATTAAGTTTAGCAGGGTTAAAAGGTCTTATTAAATATAAAACTAAGTTTAGCAGGTTTAAAAAGTTTTATTAAATATAAAACCAAGTTTAGCAGGCCGAATGAAGTTTGATTAAACTTCTTGGCGAGTGATAGACTTAAAGTAATATCAAATTTGCTACGTAATGAAAAAGCGAGTGATTGACTTAAAATAATAGCAAATTTAAAAC
>CACXZI010000055.1 GCA_902772105.1 Oscillospiraceae bacterium
AGTTTTATAAAATTTATAGTAATTCACTCGCCATTTTTTCATTACGTAGAAAGTTTGCTTTAATTTTAAGTTCATCACTCGCCATACCATTTAATCTAATTTATAAACCTGCTAAATTCTTTCATTACGTAGTTAGTTTTATGAAATTTATAGTAATTCACTCGCCATTTTTTCAATACGTAGATAGTTTGCTTTAATTTTAAGTTCATCACTCGCCATACCATTTACACAAACTTATTTTGGCCTGCTAAATTTTTTTTCAGGACGTAGTTAGTTTCATGAAATTTATAAATATTTCACTCGCCATTTTTTCATTACGTAAAAAGTTTGACATAATTTAAAGTTCATCACTCGCCATAAAGTTTAATCTAAACTTCATTCGGCCTGCTAAATCCTATTTTAAATTAAGTCACTCGCCAATAAATTTAATCAAACTTTTATTCCGTTTTAAATTTGCTATTGTTCTAAGTTTATCACTCGCTAAATCATTTTTCTAAAATTCACAGTTACTTCGGTCTGCTAAATTCTTTCATTACGTAGAAAGTTTCATTACGTAGAATGTTTGCTGAAATTAAAAAGTATATCACTCGCCAGAAAATTTAACTCTAACCTTATTCGGCCTGCTAAATTTTTTTTCAGGACGTAGTTAGTTTCATGAAATTTATAAATATTTCACTCGCCATTTTTTCATTACGTAGAAAGTTTGATGTAATTTAAAGTTCATCACTCGCCATAAAGTTTAATCTAAACTTCATTCGGCCTGCTAAATTCTATTTTAAATTAAGTCACTCGCCAATAAATTTAATCAAACTTTTATTCCATTTGTAGTCCATATGTTAACATAAAAAATATTTTATTTTAACACTATTTCTTATAAAATTCCTTTTTTATGTAATTTTGTAAAAACTATTGTCGAATAATATGATATATTGTAAAATACTTTTAAAATTATAAAAGAGAGGTTAAAAAAATGGATAAATTTAAAAAAATAATGGTAGGATTTTTTATGTTAGCGTCGGTTAATTTTGTTTCAATCAATTGTTTTGCTATGAAAAACAAAAATAAATCAAACAAAATAGTTAATATAAAAAGTGAAAAAAGTGGTGAGAAAGAATCAAATACGAATATGCAAAATATATTAAAAGGAAAAAGAACAAGAAATGACGTTAAACGAAAAAGAAAAAATAAACAAAAAAAAATAGTCAATATAAAAAGTGATGTAAAACAGTTAAGTGGTGAGAAAGAATCGAATACGAATATGCAAAATATGTTAAAAACGAATGATGTTAAACAAAAAGAAAATAATGGTGTTATTGAAAAGAGTGAAGATAAATTCAAATTAGTCAATATAAAAAATGGAAATTTTAATACGAAAAACATAATAGAAGAAATAAAATTAAATATTCTTAAATATTTATCAGTATCTTTATTTAATAAAAAAATAGATAAGAAAAAAATAGGTAAAATTTTAAAAGAAAATCATATTAATTATTCAAATTTTAGTTTTTGTTGTGATAAAAAAAATAATTATAAATATAGTTTTAAAATAATAGCACCTAATCTGAAAGAAGTAAACGATACAGTAAAGAAAAATATAAAAAATCAAATAGAAAAATATTTTAATTTTTTAAGGAAAGATGTTTTTTGTGGTACATTGATTACAAAATTGAAAGCGATTAAAAAAAAAGAATATGAAATGTTGAAAAATTTTGTTGTAAGAAGAACAAAAGAACGTTTTCATACAAATGATGAACAAGATATGAATTATGTTATTGATTATATTTTTGATGAACTAAAAGAAGAAAAAGGTCATTCTAAATATTTAGAAATTTTAAAAAAAGAAGATATTAAACTATCTAATATAAATTTTTATGATACTTATAAGAGTGAAAATGGTGTAAAAAAAGAAAGTAAATCATTTGAATATAAAAAATGTGATGATAAAACAATAGCGAAATTAAATATTCTCAATTTTTTAGCAATAGATATAATTAAAGATAAATTAAAAAAACAAGATATAGAAGATATTTTTACAAAAAATAATGTTAAAGAATATGAAGGTTTTTGTATTACTTCAAAAAAAAATGGAAAAACTGTAAGTATTGTATTTGAAACGTTCAAACCAAAAAAAGAAGTTGAATTGAACGAAGAAACAAAAAATAAAATTTCAGAACAAATAAAAGAATATTTTAATGGTATGAAGGACGATGTTTTAGGTGATACATTAATTGAAAATTTAAAAAAATTAGAAATAAATAGTTCTAAATATAATAAAATGAAAGCATCGCTAGAAGATACAATTAAAAAATATTTTTCAAAAGATGCAAATGTTAATTTTGAAAATATTTTTGATGAGCTTAAAAATGAAAAAGATCATTCTAAATATTTAGAAATTTTAAAAGAATTTGATTTGGTAAGATATGTTACTTTTAAAAAAGACAAAGTTTATGAAAACAAAAAAAAAGATTGCAATGTTAAATTAATAAAAATAAATATGCTTAAAATTTTAGCAAAAGATGAATTTAAAAATTGTTTAGGAAATTTTTCTAAGGAATATAAAGATATTAATATTTCTGCAGTTGATCGGGCTAACAACATTAAATATCATTTATATTTAAGTATACCAGAATCAGGAAAAATTAACCTCGATTCAAAAAAAGGAATGATTAAAACTTTAAGAGATTGTCTTAATAAAGAAAAGAAAGAAATTTTTAAAAAGGTGTTCGAAAACTTAAAAACTATTGACATTAAAGGTGAAGAATATAATAATATGATTAATAAATTAGAAAAAATGTGTAAAAAATATTTTATAATAAAAGATGGGCAAAATGTAAAGGAAATGCTTAAAGACATTTTCGATAATTTAACAAAAGAAACGAAATATGATGATTATTTAACATCTATAAATAATAATGAAATATTAGATGATATAAAATTTAGTAATGGTAAAAAAAAGAATAATAAAGAAAAAAGATATGAAGAAGAAGAAGATGTTGAAGGTGTTGAAGAAGATGTAGAAGAAGAAAATATGGAAGAAGAAAATATAGAAAAAAGTGATGAAGAAGAAAATATTGAAGAAGAAAATATGGAAAAAAGTGATGAAGAAAAAAATATTGAAGAAGAAAATATAGAAAAAAGTGATGAAGAAGAAAATATGGAAGAAGAAAATATAGAAAAAAGTGATGAAGAAAAAAATATGGAAGAAGAAAATGTAGAAAAAAGTGATGAAGAAAATGTAGAAGAAGATGTAAAAGAAGAAAATATGGAAGAAGAAAATATAGAAAAAAGTGATGAAGAAAAAAATATGGAAGAAGAAGGGAATAAATATAAACGTTTACGTGCTATGAATGAATATAAAAATACATATCCATTAAATTATTTAAATGATGTTAACGAATTTGTTGAAGATGATTCAAAAGAGAAGGAATTAAATGAAAATGGTGGCTATTTAGAGGGAAATATTTTAAAAGAATATGATATTATATTAAACAAAAATGGCTCAAAAGAGAAGGAATTAGATGAAAATGATAACTATTTAGAGGAAAATATTTTAAAAGAAAAAACTAATGAAAATTTTAATTTTAACCCTAATGAAATAACATATAACAAATATGAAAAAGATTTTAACTTAAATGATAATGATAATAATGATAATAATGATAATGATAATATTTTATATAAGATTTTTAAGTAAAATATATTTTAATAATTTTAATGTTTAGATAAAAAGTAAAAGTGTCTGCAAAATTAGCAGATGCTTTTATTTTTTCATTACGTTTTTTCATTACGTTTTTTTCATTACGTTTTTTCATTACGTAGTAAGTTTTATGAAATTTATAATAATTCACTCGCCATAATGTTTAATCAAACCTTATTCGGCCTGTTAAATACTATTTAAATTAAGCCTCTTGACATAAACATTTAACTAAACTTTTATTTCATTTGTAGTCCATAAGTTAACGTAAAAAATATTTTATTTTAACACTATTTTGTATAAAATTCCTTTTTATGTAATTTTATAAAAACTATTGTCGGATAATATAAAATATTGTAAAATATTCTTAAAATTATAAAGGAGAGGTTGAAAAAATGGATAAATTTAAAAAAATAATGGTAGGTTTTTTTATGTTGGCGTCGGTTAATTTTGTTTCGATTAATTGTTTTGCAATGAAAAGCAAAAATAAACCAAACAAAATAGTTGATATAAAAAGTGATGTAAAACAATTAAGTGGTAATATAGAAAAAAATAAAATAATCAATATAAATGAAGAAAATGAAGAAATAAAAAATAAACAAAAAAAAATAGTTAACGAAAAAAGTGGTGAAAACCAGCTAAGCAGTAATATAGAAAAAAACATAAATATGCAAAATATATTAAAGGCAAAAAGACAAAGGGATGATGAAAAAGATATAATAATCGATGCAGATGAAGAAAAAAAAAAAATAAAAAATAAACCAAACAAAATAGTTAAAATAAAAAGTGATGTAAAACAATTAAGTGGTAATATAGAAAAAGATATAATAATCGATGCAAATGAAGAAAATGAAAAAATAAAAAATAAACCAAAAAAAATATTTGAAGTAAAAAGGAATGATGAAAAAAATGGTGTTGTTGAAAGGAGTGAAGATAAATTTAAATTAGTCAATATAAAAGATGAAAGTTCTAATATGAAAGAAATAGTAGAAACAATAAAATTAAATATGCTTAAATATTTGGCAAAAGATATATTTATTGAAAAAATTGACGAAAAAATAATAGAAGAAATTCTAGAAAAATATAATGTAGATGATTATTCAAAATTTTATATTCGCTTAACAAAAGAAAAATGTGTTTGTCCTTATTCTTTTAAAATAAAACGAGCTAGTTGCGAAGAATTGGATGAAAAAGTAAAGAAAGAAATAGTGGATGAAATAAAAAAATATGTTGATAGTTTAAAGGAAGATGTTTATGGCAAGGAATTAATAGATAAATTAAAAACTATGAAAAAAAGCTATAAAAAATATCATAAATTGATAAAGTTTTTGATAGATAGTACAGAAAAATATTTTTATATGGATAATGAGCAAAATATTGCTACTACTATTAAATATATTTTTGATGAGCTTAAAAATGAAACAGATTATTCTAAATATTTAGAAATTTTAAAAGGGAATGATGCGCTAAATCGTGTAGCTTTTTTCAATGATTATGATATTGAAGATAGTGTAAAAACAAAGATAAATAAAAAATTAGATGATGAAAAAATAATTAAATTAAATATTCTTAAAATTTTATCAGAGGATTTAATTATTGCTAATAGTAAAAAAAACGATATAAAAGAAATTTTGAATAATTGTGGAATTAAAAATGAATTTAAAGATTTTGAAATTACAACAATGCTATCTGGAAAAAATATAGAGAATAGATGTGATATAACAATAAAACGAGGAAGGGGTAAATTAGATGAAAAAATAAAAGATGAAGCAGTTAAGAGATTAAAAAACTATTTTAATTATATAAAAGATGATATTTTAGGTGATGAATTAATTAAAAATTTAAAAGGTTTAAAAATAAAGACAATTAAGTATAGTGAATTAAAAAACAAAATAGAGAATTCAAATAAAAAATATTTTATGAAAAATGATACGGTTAATTTTAGAAAATTTTTTAGCGAATTTAAGGAAGAAAAAAATTATTCTGAATATTTAGATAGTTTAAAAAAAAATGATTTGGTGAATTGGGTTTGCTTTGATAAAACAGAAAAATGTGAGAATAAAAAAACAATTGATATTAATGATATGAAAGAAAATATGCTTAAGTTTTTAGCTAAAGATCTATTTAAAGATTATTTCATGAATAGATGTTTGAATAACTTTTTAAAAGATTGTAATATTAAGGGGTTTAAAAATTTTGATATTCGTATGGACATAATTAGAAAAAAAATTTTATATAGTTTGATTTTAACTATACCAGGATCATTAAAATTTAAAAATAAATTGAAAAGAGACATTGGAGAATATCTAAAAAAATGTTTTAATGATAAAAAGAAAGAAATTTTTAATGATGTGATAGGAAATTTAAAAAACGATAATATTAAAAAAGAAGAATATAATAATATGATTAATTTATTGAAAAAAATATGGAAAAAATATTTCATAATAGAAGATGGGAAAGATGTAGAGGAATCGATTAAAGATATTTTTAATGAATTTAAGGCAGAGAAGAATTATTATAAATATTTAGAAAATTTAAATAAAAATCACATAGTATATAAAATAGATTTTCATAATTATAAAGCAGGCAAAGAGAAGGATGTAAAAGAAAGTGTTGAAGAAAGCGATGAAAAAGAAATTTTAGAAGAAAATGTAGAAGAAGGTGTTGAAGAAAGCGATGAAAAAGAAATTGTAGAAGAAAGTGATGAAGAAGAAGGTGTTGAAGAAGAAAATATGGAAGAAGAAAATAAATATAAACATTTACGTGCTATGAATGAATATAAAAATACAGATCCATTAAATTATTTAAATGATGTTAACGAATTTGTTGAAATAATGGAAGGTTTAAAAGAATATAATATTATATCAAACAAAAATGATTCAAAAGAGAAAGCATTAGATGAAAATGGTGGCTATTTAGAGGAAAATATTTTAAAAGAAAAAACTAATGAAAATTTTAATTTTAACCCTAATGAAATAATATATAACAAATATAAAAAAGATTTTAACTTAAATGACAAAAATAATGATAATGATAATATTTTATAGAAGTTTTTAAGTAAAATATATTTTAATAATTTTAATGTTTAAATAAAAAGTAAAAGTGTCTGCAAAATTAGCAGATGCTTTTATTTTTTCAGTACGTTTTTTCATTACGTTTTTTCATTACGCTTTTTCATTACGTAATAAGTTTTATAAAACTTTTAATTGTTCACTCGCCATACCATTTAATCTAAACTTCATTCGGCCTGCTAAATCCTATTTTAAATTAAGTCACTCGCTTTTTCATTACGTAGAAAGTTTTATGAAATTTATAATATTTCACTCGCCATACCATTTAATCTAAACTTTTATTTCGTTTTAAATTTGCTATTGTTCTAAGTTCATCACTCGCTGGAACTTTTTATTACGTAGTTAGTTTTATATGATTTTAAGTATATCACTCGCCAGAAAATTTAATCTAGTTTATAAACCTGCTAAATTCTTTTTCATTACGTAGAAAGTTTTATATGATTTTAAGTATATCACTCGCCATACCATTTAATCAAACTTATTTTGGCCTGCTAAATCCTATTTTAAATTAAGTCACTCGCCAGAAAATTTAACTAAACTTTTATTCGTTTGTAGCCCATATGTTAACATAAAAAATATTTTAATTTAACATTATTTTATAAAAAAATTCCTTTTTGTGTAATTTTATAAAAACTATTGTCGGATAATATAAAATATTGTAAAATACTTTTAAAATTATAAAAGAGGGGTTAAAAAAATGGATAAATTTAAAAAAATAATGGTAGGTTTTTTTATTTTGGCGTCGGTTAATGTTGTTTCAATT
This sequence comes from Oscillospiraceae bacterium, assembly GCA_902772105.1. Classification (GTDB taxonomy): domain Bacteria; phylum Bacillota; class Clostridia; order Oscillospirales; family Ruminococcaceae; genus RUG12519. The sequence continues at coordinate 7,529 of CACXZI010000055.1, forward strand.
AATTGTTTTGCTGTGAAAAGCAAAAACAAACCAAACAAAATAGTTAAAATAAAAAGTGATGTAAACCAGTTAAAAGGAAAAAGAATAACAAGAAATGGCGTTAAACGAGAAAGAAAAAATAAACAAAAAAAAATAATTGATATAAAAAGTGATGAAAATCAGTTAAAAGAAAAAAAAACAAGAAATGACTTTAAACAAAAAGAAAAAAATAAACCAAACAAAATAATTGATATAAAAAGTGATGTAAACCAGCTAAAAGAAAAAAGAATAACAAGGAATGGCGTTAAACAAGAAATAAAAAATAAACCAAAAAAAATAATTGATATAAAAAGTGATGAAAATCAGTTAAAAGAAAAAAAAACAAGGAATGACGCTAAACGAGAAAGAAAAAATAAACCAAACAAAATAGTTAAAATAAAAAGTGATGCAAACCAGTTAAGTAGTAATATAAAAATAAACACGAATATGCAAGATATGTTAAAAAAGAAAAGAAAAAGGAGTAATGTTAAACAAAAAGAAAAAAATTATAATATTAAAAGTGATAAAAAAAACTTTAATTTAATTGGTAGAAAAGATGGAATATCTGATACAAAAAGAACAGTAGAAGAAATAAAATTAAATATGCTTAAATATTTATCAGTATCTTTATTTTATGAAATAATAGAAGATGAAAAAATAAAGAGTATTTTTGAAAAAAACAATATTAATAATTATTCAAATTTTTATTTTTATTGTAAAAAAGCAAATAATTATAAATCAAATAATTATAAATATTATTTAAAAATAATAACACCTAATCTGGAAGAAGTAGACGATATAGTAAAGGAAAATATAAAAACTCAAATAGAAGAATATTTTAATTCTTTAAGGGAAGATGTTTTTTGTAGTACATTGATTACAAAATTAAAAGCGATTAAAAAACAAGATATAGAATATAAAAGGCTGATAAGTTTTTTTGTAAAAAGAACAAAAGAACGCTTTTATACAGATAATGGGCAAAATATTAATTCTGTTATTAAATATATTTTTAATGGACTAAAAGAAGAAAAAGATTATTCTAAATATTTAGAAATTTTAAAAAAAGAAGATATTAAACTATATAATATAAATTTTTATAATGATTGTGAATATAAAGATGATGCGAAAAAAGAACGCAAACCTATAAAATATGATGATGCAACAATAATAAAATTGAATATTCTTAATTTTTTGGCAAAAGATTTAATTAAAGAAAAATTTAAAAAACAAGATATAGAAGATATTTTTACAAAAAATAATGCTAAAGGATATAAAGATTTTTATATTAGTTTAAAAAAATTTAGAAAAAATATGGTTAATATACTTGAAATTTTAAAACCAAAAGAAGAAGTTGAATTGAACAAAGAAACAAAAAATGAAATTTTAAAACCAAAAGAAAAAGTTGAATTGAACAAAGAAACAAAAAATGAAATTTCAAAACAAATAAAAGAATATTTTAATGGTATAAAGGACGATGTATTAGGTGATGGATTAATTGAAAATTTAAAAAAATTAGAAATAAATAGTTTTAAATATAATAAAATGAAAGCATCGCTAGAAGATACTATTAAAAGATATTTTTCAAAAGATGTAAATGTTAATTTTGAAAATATTTTTAATAATTTAAAAAATGAAACAGATTATTCTAAATATTTAAAAATTTTAAAAGAATTTGATTTGGTAAGATATGTTGAATTTAAAAAAGACAAAGTTCACGGAAATAAAAAAAGAGATTGCAATGTTAAAACAATGAAAATAAATATGCTTAAGATTTTGGCAAAAGATGAATTTAAAAATTGTTTAGAAAGTTTTTTTAAGGAATATAATATAAAGGAATGTAAAGATATTGAAATTTCTACAAATAGGACGATTAAAGGCGTTATTTATCATTTGCATTTAAATATACCAAAATTTAAAAAAATTGACCTCGATTCAAAAAAAGAAATTATTGAATATTTAAAAGATTGTTTTAATAAAGGAAAGAAAGAAATTTTTAAAAAGGTGGCCAAAAACTTAAAAAATATTGACACTAAAGGTGAAGAATATAATAATATGATTAATATATTAAAAAAAATATGGAAAAAATATTTTATAATAAAAGATGGGCAAAATGTAAAGGAAATGCTTGAAGACATTTTCAATAATTTAAAAGAAGAAAAGAATTATGATGATTATTTAACATTTATAAATAATCATGAAATATTAAGTACTGTGAATTTTAGTGATATTAAAAAAAAGAAAAATATAAAAGAAGATGTAGAAGAAGAAGTTGTAGAAGAAGGTGATGAAGAAGGTGATGAAGAAGAAGATGTTGAAGAAGGTGATGAAAAAGATGAAGAAGAAGAAGATGTAGAAGAAGAAGATGTAGAAGAAGGTGATGAAGAAGAAAATATGGAAGAAGATGTAGAAAAAAACAATAAAGAAGAAAATGTTGAAGTAAAAAATGTACAAAAAAACAATAAAGAAGAAAATATGGAAGAAGAAAATGTAGAAAAAATTGATGAAGAAGAAGGGAATAAATATAAACGTTTACGTGCTATGAATGAATATAAAAATACATATCCATTAAATTATTTAAATGATGTTAACGAATTTGTTGAA
>CACXZI010000056.1 GCA_902772105.1 Oscillospiraceae bacterium
AGATAATAAATTGTTTGATTATTTGGGTATTACAAAGAAATATATTTCAGATGAAAATTGTGATGGTGAAATGAATGAAAATGAAGATAGTGAGGAAGATGATAAAGAGTTTAATTATTTAAATTTTGAAACAAAAGGTAGTTTAAATAAAACCTACAATTATGAAATAGATAAAAATTCTGTTTTTGAAAATAATGGAGCTAAAGTAGTTGATGCTAATAATAAAAAAAATGATATTGACAAATTATTAAATCTAAAAGACGAAAAATTGAAAAATATCACTTCTTTCATACAAAAAGAAAATCGTATTAATTTAAATAATAATTTTAAAAATTTAAACAACTTTAATAACTATAATTTAAATAATTATAACTTTAATAACTATAACTTAAATAACTACAACTTTAATAATTATAATTTATATAATAATCAAAATTTTATAAATTTAAATAATAATATGAAAAGAGATGATGCTGTAGATTTAATTTTTGAAGATTATAAACTTAAATTTAGTTATATTTTAGAAAGAATAAATTACAGAATTCAAGATAAACTTAGGTATGGAGCAAGACAGTTAATAAGTTATTACGATAATTATTCTTCTGAATATAATATTTTGTTTTCAAATTATAATAAGTTTTTAGAGTCAAATAAAGAAAAAATTTTTAAAAATTGTCATTATAAAGATGAAATTAATATATTAACTAAAACTATATTAGAAAATTTAGAAGTTATACATGATGAATATATGCTTCAAAAAGATGTTGAAAAAACACTTGATTTTTATAAAGGAAAATTTAAAAGAATTTTAAAAAAAATTAAAAAAATGATTAGTAGTAAATCTTTTGAAACAGATAATATAAGTGAAATTAAGAAGTATAGTGATTATTGTAATAGCTATTGTAATTACATAAATAGCATAAATTTTAAATTTAACAAAATAAATAATATTGTTAAATTTAAAATTTTTAGATTAATAAAAAAGTCGAAAAAGAAAATAGATGAATTAAATGTGTTAATAAATCTTATTGCTCATAGAGAAAAATTTGATAAAGTTTTAAAAAAATTGGTGCAAATTATTACTGAAAAAAAATATGAAGAAAAAGATGATATTATAAAGTGTTATGATTCTTTGCGGCGTGATTATAAAAAGTTTTCAAATATAAATAAACAAATAATTGATAGAAATGATGAAGTTTTCAAAATAAATGAGGAAACAAGTAGAGTAAAGGATTTAATAGGAATAATTAAAGATCTCTTATGGAACAGAGCTAAGTTTGATAAATTTTTAAAATATTTTGAGCTTTTAAAAGGAAATTTTAATCAAAAATCATTTAATACGAAAAAGGATGATTTTGAACAAAAAGTTTTTGAATATAAAGAAAGTATAAAAAAAAAAAAAAAAATAATAGATAAAGTTGATTATTTAGGGATTTTTATAATTCTAAGCAATCAATTTAAATAAACACTAAATGAATTTAAAAGAAAATTTTAGTATATAATTTTTTAAAATTACTGATGCAGTATTTGAGGCATTGGTAATTTTTTCTTGTTGACTTTTTATGGATATTTTGTTAAATTTATGTCATATTTTGTAGAAAACTGGAGGAAACATAAAATGAAGAATTCTAAATTTAAAATAATATCAATTTTTTGTGCATTTAGTTTGTTAGGTGTTTTAGCAACTAGTGTTAATGCTATGGAAAATAAAAGCGGTGTTGAAAACTTTAAGGAAGATTTTGAAACAGAAGATGATAAAAATTTTGATTATTTTTTGGGTCGTGGAATGAAAGACGTTTTAGATGAGAGCTATGATTTTGAAATGAATAAAAATTCTGTTTCTAAAAATAATGAAGCTAAAGTAGTTGATGTTAATAATAAAAAAAATGACAATGAGTTAAATAAAAATTATGATGATATGGATGAGGATAAAAAGGAAGACGATAAAGAAATAGAAGATGATAAAAATTTTGATTATTTTTTGGGTCGTGGAATGAAAGATGTTTTAGATGAGAGCTATGATTTTGAAACTTTTAGTAATAGAATATTTGATGGCGGAGAATTGTTCAAAGAAAAAGACGAAAAAATGAAAGATGTTTCTAATTATATACCAACAAAATATCGTAGTAATTTAAATAATAATATTAATTTAGAAAATGTTGTTGATTTTAAACCGGAAGAATATCTTAATAATTTAAATAATAATTTTGAAAGTTCAAATAAAAATAATAGTTTATATAATAGAGAAAATTTTAATAAATCAGATATTATGCAAAATAAAGGTGACGTAAATATTGAGGATATAAATAACAAACTTATTGATTATAAAAAAAAATTTGAAAATCTTTCAAGAGCTTTAAAAGATATGATTTATAATGAAACTTATGATAAAATAAAAAGTTTAAGTAAGGAATATAGTGATTTGCGGTATAATTATTATAAATTTTTAAGTGTGAACAATTCTTTAGTTGATCAAAAAGATAAGAATTCAATACAACAAATGATAAATGGAATATATAATAAAATAAATGTGATATATTTAAGTGTGGATTTTAAATATTTTGAAAAAGAATTTCAAAAGATTTTAAACTATTTTGATTATGTTATATCTTTAAAAAATGGTTTAGATATTAAAGTTTTTGATCATGTGAAATGTTGTTATAACGTTTTATATTCTAAATATAAACAATATGTGAAGGGTAGTTATGAATTAATTGGTAAATATAAGAAATATAGCAGTTTAAAAAAAAATATTTATAAAATTATTGAGTTGAAAAAAAATATTTTTATTATTATTGATGATGCGGCAAGAAAAATAGAAACAATAGAAAAAACAATTTTAGAGAAAAAATCTAGTGGCATTGATGAAATTAATTTTAATAAAAATTTAAATTATATAAATAATTCTAGTGATATTGAGACTAATCTTATTTCTTATAGAAATAATTTTAATGACATTTTAACATATTGTGATGATATTTTATCTTCAAAAACAAAGTTTGATAGGGAAAACTTTAATGATAAAAAACATTATTTTAATAAATTATATTATGATTATATGAAATATTTTAAGAATAATCGAAATACAATTTGTGGATATAAAGAATTTGCTGATTTAAAATTTAAAATTTTTAAAATTATTGATGATGTAAGAACAAAAATAAATAAAATATTTAGAGAACATGTTGCTATAAAAAAAGAAATTAACGAAAAAAATCAAAGCTTCCACAAAAATCACTATATTGAGAAGCAAAATGATGATTATAAATATAGTTTTGAATATAATGATGGAAATAATTATAGTTATTCTTTAAATAAAGAGGGAATTTATAAGTTTAATGAGGGTAAAAGAAAAAAGAAAAAATAAATAATTAGTTAATCGTTTTAAATATATATATAATTATTATAAAATTTTAATATTTAAGTTAATGTTATAATCTTTGTCTAATAAGGCAGAGATTTTTTTATATGTTTAATTTAACAATTCCGACATAATTATGGCTTTAGTTTGTTTTATATTTTCCAAAATTTGGTAAAATGATATTAAATTTTGTATTTTGGAGGTTTTTTATGTTTAAAAAAAAGAATTTAAAAATTTTATTGTTAATATCATTTTTTTCTTTGTTTAGTTTTGGAGGAGTTAGTGCTATGCAAACGGATGGTTTTAGTGATGATAGATTGAAAAATGATGTTAAGAAACCTGAATTTAAATTAAACGAACATAATGATTTTATAAATAAAATAGTTGAAAAAGCAAAAGAAGAAGAATTAAAAGAAGAAAATGAAAAGAGTATTAATATGTTAAAATCTAATTTTTATTAATATGTTAAAATCTAATTTTGATGTTAAAAAAAATGATTTAGAAAAGTCTAAATATGATGAACTTTTTGTTGCTAAAGTAATTAACATGTTTAAGGAAACAAAAGATTTAAAAATAGCATATGAAAGTTTTTGCAGAGCAATTAAAAAATTTGATTATTATTATGCTAGAGAATGTTTAGCAATACAAAAGATTAGCGAAACATATTCTAATTGTGCAACAGAAGAAATAGCTAAAAAATTAGTTGTGGATGATATTAAGTTACATAATTATCATTATTCTATTGCACTAAAAAAATTAAATAAAATGTTTCGTATGCGTGATGAAGCTTTCATAGGCTATCCATATAACAAAATTGAAGAATGTGAAGCAAAAATTTTAGATTCTTTAGATTTATTAAAAGATAAATTTAAAAATTTTGAAAGGTTAGCTCAGATTAAAGATTATAAAGAATTTTCAAATGAATTAGAAGAATTTGATAAGGTGACTAAAAGAAGAGAAAATAAAGAATTTTTAGATTGTGTTTTTAATAAATATTTAATAAAAAATAAATTAACAATGGATGAAATAAATGCAAAATATAATAAATATATAGATTTAATATATGGTAATAATGTATCTTTTATTGGTGAAAGGAATAAAAAAATATTAAATAGTGATCCATTTTCATATTTTAATGATGTTATAAAAAACAGTAATTATGGAATAAACAAAACTATTAACTATTTATTGTTTTGTTTCACAAAGTTATTGGTGCATCTTGAAGATATGGATTTAAAACGAGAGGAATATAAAATTTTTGATGATGAATATTTAAAATTAATGGAAGATTTTAAAAAAGAAGAAATAAATGCATTAAACATAACTGATGTTGTGAGAATGTTAGAAAAAGAAGTTGAACTTAGAAAAAGAGCGTTTGAGTTTATATATAGAATAGGGAAAAAAGCAGAACTTTGTGCGGATGATCAAATAAGGTCATTATATGATAAAGAAAAGTCTAAAGTTGAATATGTAAAACATGCAATAGAATGCCCAGAGCATTCATTAGGGGAAGAAATTAGAGAGTTATGTAATAGTTTAAATACTCCTGGGTATATCTATATAAAATATGTTGATGGCAAAGAGACTTTTAAAAATTTGTTTATAAAACCAAAAAAGAAATGAATTTAGATAAATGGTTTTAAATATATGTATATATTAATAGAGAAATATGAGGTGTTTTTATTATGGGAAAAGAAGATAAAAATATTATATAAAAATTTTTGAATAGCAAATGAAAAATTAGATAGGTTATTTTAGAAAAAGTTTTTTAACACAAAAGCTTATAGAAATATATTTTAATTGTTCAACATAAGAAATAGCTAAAAAATTAGTTTTGGATGAAAATTATAGTTTTTTATATTTATTAAAACATAAAATATTTTGTTTTATAAAAGCAGTTTAATTTTTTATTGATTTTTATATTTTCAATTTAGAGGTTTTTATTATGGGAAAAACGAATTTAAAAATTATGTTAATAATATGTTTTTCTTTATTTAGTTTTGTTGGAATTAGTGCTATGGAAATTGGCGGGGTTGGTTATGATAAATCAAATAATGATTTAACAAATAAAATAGATGAAAAAAAATTGAAAGAATTGTATGAAGAATTTTGTGATGATAATAAAAATTTTGATAGATATTATGGTATTGAAAGTATGGCTTTAAGAGATATTAATGAAAATTATTCTAGTAAAATTATTAACATTAATGCTAGAAATTTAGCTGAATATAATTTATTTAATTCTAATAATATGTTTAATATTTCATCGATATATGATAGGCTAGATGGTTTATATAGAAAGCGTGATTATGCTTTTATAGGATATCCCTATAATAAAATAGAAAAATATGAAAATTTTGTTCTTGATTCTTTAGAAAATTTAAAAAAAAGTTTTGAGAAACTAAAAGAAATAATTAATTTAAATGAAAATGAAGAATTAATAAAAAATTTTTTTAATAAAACCTTGCCAAAAAATAATGAAACACTAAATGAAATAAATTTAAAATATATAAAATATTTAAAATTATCACAAGATAATGATGAAAATAGAGAAACTTTAAATTCAAATAGTTCGTTTATATATTATGATAAAATTATGGAAAGTAATAACTGCAATATAGAAAAAACCATTAATTATCTATTGTTTTATTTTACTAAAATATTTGTAAATTTGAAATTTATGGATTTAGAAGAAAAAACAATTAAAATAATTAATGGTGAATTTTGGAAATTATTAAGATATTTTAAAAAAGAAGAAATAAAATTTTTAGAAAATATATCTATTTTAGAAAAGCTTCAAAAACAAGTTGATTTTAGAGATATGGCGTTTAAATTTATATATAAAATAGGGAAAATTGCAGAATTTTATGCAGAAAAACAAATAGTTTCACTACACCATAAAAAAGGATCTTTAGTTTTTAGAGTTAAACAGATGATTGATGGTTCTTAAAATTTTTTTTATGTTTATTTAAAAAATTATAGATAAAATTTATATTGCAATAGTTATTAATAATTTTTTATGAAATAATGTTTAATTTTTTTTAGAGGTTATTGGTTATTAAAAATTCAAATTAAATAAATTTTTATTATTGGAATTATTGATAAAAAGTTGCTGTATGTTTTGCAGTAACTTTTTGTTTAGAATTCATCAAAATATGGATGTTTAAGAGAAGTGCCCTATAAATTTAACTATTTGGTTTTGTTAATTTATAGGGTATTTTATTTTTTTATAGGCTATAATTTTTTAATTATTACTGCATGTTTATTCATTATCTAGATTTTAAAATAAAACAAATTTTAATTTATTAATTTAAATGGGAAATTAATTAGCAGATTTTTAGAATTTTTTTATAAACTTAATTTAAAATATTTAAGTTTATGTTTTTTTAGTTTTTTGTTTTTAAAATATTATATTATTAGTTTGATTTTAATTTATTATAGATTATGTTAAGTTTTTATTTATTTTTATAAAATATAACATGAATTTTTTTATTTAAGAATTAGTTGAGTTATTAATATTTTTTATATTTTAAGAAGTAGATTTAATAAAATAAAAATAAAGTTTAAATTTTTATTTTATTAAATTTATAATTTTTAAGGTTATGTTGTTTATTGTGCTTTGTTATAAGGGTGTAGGTTTTAATTATATATATAAATGAGTTTAAATTAGGATATTTAGTTATGTGTTTTTTTGGTTTATAATAAAATTTAAAAAAAGTTTTTTTATTTAAGAATTAGTTGAGTTATTAATATTTTCTATATTTTAAGAAGTAGATTTAATAAAATAAAAATAAAGTTTAAATTTTTATTTTATTAAATTTATAATTTTTTAAAATTATTGGTTTTATTACATTGCGGTATAAAGAAATAGGTTTTAAATTTTTTTCATAATTTTAATTTAAGATATTTCATTACATATCATATTTTTATTTATTTTTATGGGCTATAGACGATTCAAACTTGACATTTTTTCCATAATTCAGTAAAATATTGTCATATTTTAGTTTATAGGAGGAAGAATTATGTTTAAAAAAACCAAAATTTTGATTTTATCTCTATGTTTAGGTTTAATTCCTTTTTCGGCGCCGAATGCTATGAAAAATATACCAAAAGGCGAAGTATATATGGTAACAGCTGATGACGCAGATATTTATTTAAAATATTTGTGCGAAGAAAGAGAAAATTTCATAAAAAATTGGGAATCAATTATGAACATTTGTTTGCAAATAAGCAAAGAAAAAGTAAGCAAATTTTATATAGATCTATTTGCGAATTTTTATGTTATAGCTAGATGGGAAATTAATTTAGATAATAAGAATAAAATGGATTTACAAGAATTTGTAGAAAGTTTAAGAAAAATAAAAAAATTGAGATCTGATATTAAGAATTTTTCATTTAATAATAAAGCAATTGAAAAAATAGAAGAAATAGAAAAAGTAGCTAAATCTTACAGTGATGAAATAGAAAAACAATTAGAACATTTTTGCGATACATATAAAGAAAGTGGAAAGAAATTACGTGAAAATATAGCTGAATTTAATAGACTAGCGGATAAATGTAAGAATGTAATTATTTTTAATGATGAATGGTCTAAAAAAGCTCATTATGATATGGTTTATGAATATATAGAAAATTTGCAAGAAGATTTAAAAAACTATCAACAAGATTGGGATGATTTGTTGAAAAAGTATAAGGGTAAAAAGAAAATATCACCTGAAGATTTAGAAAAATTTTATGTTTGTTATCTTTATGCTATGAGTAAAATATTTTTAGATAAAAACGATAATGTTAATTTAGTAGCGTTTTTAAAAAAAATGGAAGATCAAAATAATTTTGTATTTGACATAAAAAAAATTAATGAAGATTGTAAAAATGATTTAAAAAAGGCTTTTATTAAATATAGAAATGGTGTTAAAGAAAAATTAAAACAGTTTAACAAAGAACATGAAGAATATAGAAAAGAATTAGATGATAAAATAAATGCAAAACCGCGGGAAATAATTAATGAAGCGAAAATTATGCAAAATAATATGAATAAAAATGTGACTTCTGAAATAGGAGAAGAGTTTGATAGTGTTGAAGAATTTTTTGAATATGCACGTGGAAAAAAAATTCCTGCAGGGACTTATTCGTTTAGTATTAAGACAGATAAAATCAAAGAATATGTGAAAAATCTTGAAGAATATTTTATAGGTTTTAAACAAAAGTGGGATGATTTATTAGAAGAATGTAGTAAAAAAAAGAAAATAACAACTAGTGATTTAGAAAAATTATCTAAATATTATCATACTGCTATGAGTAGCATATTTTTAGATAAAAATGATAATGTTGATGTAGATGAGTTTTTGAAAGAATTAAGAGAAAATGGTGGAGAATATAAAGAATTAACGCAAGAACAAAAAAGTGTTTTGAAGGATGCTTTTGTTAAATTTAGAAATAGAGTTGAAGAAAAATTAAAACAGTTTTATAAAGACCATAAAGAACATGAAAAAGAATTAAGAAGCATAATAAATGGAGAGTCGTTGGAGTTTGATAATTTGGAGGACCTTATAGATTATTTAAAAAAAATTGAATCTGAAGGAGATTCTAAAGAATCTAACAGGGGTGATATTAAAGAAAAAAATGTTGGTTATGAAGTTTTAAATAATAGAATTAAAGAACATTTAGATCAGCTTAAAGGATATTTTAATGGATTTGATTATACTTGGCGTAGTTTGTTGAAAAAGTATAAGGGTGAAAAGAAAATATCAGCTGTAGATTTAGAAAAATTTTGTAATTATTATCGTAGTGCTATGAGAAAAATATTTTTAGATAAGAATGATAATGTTGATGAAGATGCGTTTTTAAAAAATTTGGGAAGTAAGAATGGTGAGAAATATAAAGGGCTATCACAAGAACAAAAGAGTAATTTAAAAAAAATTTTTGTTAACTATAAAAAAGTTGTTATCGAAAGGTTAGAACAGTTTTATAAAGAACATAAAGAATATAAAGAACAGGTAGATATGGAAATAAATAAAAAATTACCTGTATTCACAAGTATAGAAGATATGCGTAGTCATATAATTAAAAATAATTTGCATCTTGGAGGATCTATATCTAATAATTTGGAAAACATATTGGAAAATCTTAGAGATAATAGGTCTCTTGAAAAAAATTCTGAAGATTCCACCATTGGTGATTCTTATGGAGAGGAAATTAAAAATGAAGTTTATGTCGATAGCATTAATGAATATTTGAAAAATCTTCAAAAAGAATTTGTAAAATACCGAAACAGTTGGGATAATGCATTGAGAAAATATAGCGGTAGAAAGAAACTAAAAGATAGCGAATTATTAGAGTTTGTTATCATATATAGGATGTTTATGAATAAAATATTTTTAGATGAAAACAATAATTTTGAGGAAGCTAAATTTTTAATAGAATTAGCAAAACAAAATGGTGAAATACATGAAAGGCTATCGAAAGAACAAAAAAATATTTTAAAAGAAGCTTTTGTTAAATATAAAAAATCTTTTGACAAAGAATTAGAAAAATTTTATGCACAACATAAGGAATATAAAGATGAGTTATTAAAACAGATTCGTAGCAAAATGACTATAACTACTTATCCAGTAAACATGATGGATGATAGTATGGCTAAAAACAACAGTTCTTCTAAAGAAAGTGTGGTTTATTTTGATATAAAAAGTTTTATGAATAAAACTATTAAAAATAGAATTAATGAATATGTAGATAATCTTCAAAAAGATATTTCAGAATTTCAAATTAAATGGGAGGAGATATTAGAAAAATATAGATCTAAAAAAGAAATACCAAATGAAGCTTTAGAAAAATTAGCTGGATATTATAATTTGGCTATTAGTAAAATATTTTTAGATAAAAATAATGATGTTAAGATAGATGAATTTTTAACAAAATTAGAAGAACAAAATAATGAAAAATATAGAGGAATACTACCAAAAGAGCAGGAAGATATATCAATATCACAAGAACAAAAAGAGATTTTAAAAGAAGCTTTTGTTAAATATAAACAAATGGTTAATGCAAAATTAGAAAAGTTTTATAAAGAGCATGAAAATTATAAAGGACAATTAGATTTGATGATGTTAATAAATGAAGGTGCGGTTTGTTTTGATTTAGAAAATCTTATGAATGAAACTTTTAAAAATACAATTAATGAATATGTAGATAATCTTCAAAAAGATATTTCAGAATTTCAAGCTAAATGGGAGGAGAGAAGTTTTAGAAAAATTAGCTGAATATTATAATGCGGCTATTAGTAAAATATTTTTGGATGAAAATAATAATGTTAAGATAGATGAATTTTTAACAAAATTAGAAGAACAAAATAATGAAAAATATAGAGGAATACTACCAAAAGGGGAGAACGATATATCAATACCACAAGAACAAAAAGAGATTTTAAAAGAAGCTTTTGTTGAATGTAAGCAAATGGTTAATGCAAAATTAGAAAAGTTTTATAAAGAGCATGAAAATTATAAAGGACAATTAAATTTGATGATGTTAA
>CACXZI010000057.1 GCA_902772105.1 Oscillospiraceae bacterium
TGTTCCTGTATCTGCTCATCGCCTTTATCCTCCTCGACCTGGGGAGGCTCGTGCATTTGGTGCCTAAAGAGTTGCTCCACAACAACGCATGGACGGCAGGAGCCATCACTGCACTTAATAGGTAAATAATAAGGGCATCCATTTTCTTTATCGCAATATTTTAGATCACTCATATAAAATTCTCTTTGCTTTCAAAATAGCCTAAAAATATAATTTGTCTTTATTTAAAAAAGTTGATATAATATAATATAAAAATAATAAAAAAGGAGTATTATGAAAATTTTAGCAATAGACCTTGGAGAAAAAAGAACAGGAATCGCTATTTGTGATAAAAACGAAACAATTTCATATCCACTAGAAATAATCGTCGAAATAGATAGAAAAAAACTAATCGAAAAAATTTTTCAAATATCAAACGAGAACAAAGCCGAACTAATTTTAGTAGGCTTTGCAAAAAATATGGACGGAAGCATTGGAGAAAAAGCAAAAATTTGCGAAAAATTTGCAAAAGATCTAAAAGAAAAAACAAAACTCCCCGTTGCTTTGTGGGACGAGCGCCAAACAACAAAGTTAGCTTCAAGATTTTTGATAGAGTCTAACACAAAAAAAAGAAAAAAGAAAAAAGTTATAGATGGTGTTGCAGCAACAATAATTTTAGATAGTTTTATACAATTTCGAAAAAACAACAACAAAATTAATCTAATTTAAAATTCCATTTTCTTTTAGGGTTGGGATAATAGAAAAAATTTTAAGCATCTTTATAGCCTCGTCTGCTTTTTGTTTTAGTTCTTCGCTTAACAACGGTTTTAAAGAAAGGATTAATTCTGCATTCTTTTCATTTTCAGACATATTGTCAAAAATTTTTTGCAAGTTAGCTAATATTTCAATATTAATATTAAGAGCTTCGTCTTCTTTGTTATGTGCTTTTTTTTCTTCTTTTTCCTTTTCTTTTTCGCTAAAAATTTTTTCAAACATCTCGGAAAAGTCGGTCATACTTAACAGCTCCTTTTTTTCATTAAAACTATATACTATTTTAAGGAAGTTTTACTATGAAAATTGTAATTTTATCGGATACCCATGGAAATTTAAATGGATTTTTAAACGTTATAGATTCTAATGAAGATGCTGATTTGTTTTTACACTTAGGAGACGGCGCTGCTGAATATTTTAAAGTTAAAGAAATATATAAAAACACACCAATCTACATCGTTAAAGGAAATTGTGATAACTACAACCTCCCAAAGCACAAAACATTCAACTTCGATGGGATTTCACTGCATGCATGCCATGGCGATATGTTTGATGTTAAAAAAGGTTTAGATAAATATTTAGATTTTGCTAAAGCCTCCAATTTTAATATAATAACCTATGGGCATACTCATAAAAGATTTATTCAAAATGACGGCAAATTATGTATAATAAACCCAGGAAGTTTAACACTACCTAGAACTTTTGGACCTAGTTATTGCGTTTTAGAAATAGAAAAAGGCAAAATAAACGCAAAAATTGTGGAATATAATCAAAATTTAGAATAAAGAAAGAAGAAAAAAATGATTAAAACAACAGCAAAATTAATTAAAAAAAAAGAACTAACAAAAAATGTTTTTAGCTTTCATTTAGAATGTTTTGAAATTGCTAATTTAGCAAAAGCCGGCCAGTTTATAAACATTTTAGTAGAAGGTTTCACATTGCGTCGCCCTATTTCGATTTGTGAGATAACAAAAAATGGTTTACGCATTGTTTTTTCTGTTCGTGGAAAAGGAACAAAAAAAATGGCCACCTGGCAAGAAGGAAAAGAAATAGATATTCTAGCTCCTTTAGGAAATGGCTTTTCAGATTCAACCGAAAAAGACTCTATTTTAGTTGTTGGAGGTGGGCTTGGTGTTGCCCCTTTATTGGAAGTTTTTAAAAGTAACTCAAAAAAAATAGCTCTTTTAGGGTTTAATAAAGATGAAGATGTTATTTTAAAAGAAGATTTTAAAAAATATGGCAAAACAATAATATACACACAAGACGGCAAAAATTTTGAAAAAGGCCTTGTAACAAAAGATCTAGAAAAAATATTAGAAAAAGAAAATATAAACAAAATTAAAGCATGCGGCCCAGAAAAAATGCTAGATGCTATTAAATCAATTGCAAATAAAAGAAAAATAGATTGTGAAATCTCTTTAGAAGAAAGAATGGGATGCGGATTTGGTGCATGCCTTTGTTGTCAAAAAATTCTAGAAAAAGATAACGAAAAAATTTCTTTTCATGTTTGCAAAGATGGGCCAGTTTTTGTTGTTTAAAAAATAACTTATTCCTAAACGTTACTTAAAATCTTGAATTTTTCATAATTGACAAAATTTTGTAATATTATACAAAAAAATATGTTGAAAAATTTTGTAGAAAAATGTATAATATAAGTACGTAAAATATCAGTAAAAAAATAAATTAAATTGTTTAGATAAAAATTAATTGAGTAGGTGATTAAAAATGAATAATAAAAAAATTAATTTAACATTAATTCTAATGTGTTTAACAATACCAATAGCTTCTGCTAATGCTATGCAAAATGGTATTATGACCACAACATATAATAATAGTGATATGCATCATAGCCTTAAAAATACTACAGACAATTACAATAGTAAGCAATTTGTTAATAATAACAATAACTTTAATAATAGTTTTAACTACAACAATAGTACACAATATAACAGAAACAATAGAAGTAACAGCCAACCTAACTCTAATAAAGGTTATACAAACTACCGTCATAATTTAAATAACAATAATTTTAACAATCAACAGAATAACTTAAATCAAAATATCCAAAATAACAATAATTTTAACAATCAACAGAATAACTTAAATCAATATATCCAAAATAACAATAATTTTAACAATCAACAGAATAACTTAAATCAAAATATCCAAAAATTAGAAAATGAAATTAAGGAAATATATACAAAAACCAAAGAAAAAATAAACAACACAGATTTATTGAAAAGCAAATCTTATATAGCTACCGTAAATCACATATATAGCAATATAGATAAACTAAATAACATAAAAAACTACTTAATTAACTTACAACAAAGAAACGAAAAAATAGTAAACCTATATTACAAAACTGAAAGTTTAGAAGTCTTATTTTTGGTTTTTTTAGGTAAATTAAGCTGTAAAGAAGCAATAATTAAAGCACAAAAGAGACAAAATCCAGATATGAAAGCAAATGGTAGTAGAAAAAAATATTTAAAACAATTTTTCCTTGAACATGCAGGCCCAACAAATAAATTTATTAAAAACAATATTATACCACGATACAATAAAATAAATTGTATAAACACCGAATATACTGTGGAAATTAATAATGAATACCAAAACTTGATCAAAAACATGCAAGATTTAAAAAAAGAAAGTAACAATGTTGAAAACCTAATCATTAATTATGATAATGAAATAAAAAAAGCCATTGAAATTGCTAAAACAGCAATAAACGACGCCACAAAAAAAATAAAAGAACACAAATATGACGAAAATGAAATCTTAGAAACAGTATTACGCAACCAATTGACTTATGTAAATAATTTAGGACAAATATGCAATTACTTAACAATATATGAAAAAGAAGATAGCGAAATAATAAATTTAAAGAACGACCTCGAAAATTTAAAATTAATATTGAAAATAAAAATCATGCAAGATTATTTAAATGCTAAAATATACGTGGCAAAAAATTTATTAAAAAATATTAAACTACTGGAAGAGCACTCATACGATAAATCTAGAAAATTGCAAGTGCAAGAGGATGTTAAACGATTCCGCAAAGAATATGAAGAGATGCAAATGATGATTAGTGGACTAGAAGAACAGGTCCAAATGGCTACAACTACACAAATAAACAATAATCAGAAAAATACAAACAAATATAGCAAAGCATTGGCAAATGAATTTCAAGATTTAAAAAAATTAAACGAAAGACTAGTTTTTTTGACAGTGAAAATTAACAATCCAAATTTTGAAAAAAATTATAAATTTCCAAACATTAATATTTGGAAGAAATTATAATGATATACGCAAAACCCAACGATTTTTAATTTTAAAAACCTAATAA
This sequence comes from Oscillospiraceae bacterium, assembly GCA_902772105.1. Taxonomy (GTDB): domain Bacteria; phylum Bacillota; class Clostridia; order Oscillospirales; family Ruminococcaceae; genus RUG12519. Next base: position 4,100 of record CACXZI010000057.1, read on the forward strand.
TATATTAAAAAGCACTTGAGATTTTGTAGGTGCTTTTTAATTTATGCCTTGTTAAATAACAAATAAATTTAAAAATCTTAAAAAAATCAAAATTTTTGATGCTAAGAATTATTTAAAATAACTTTAAAAAAAGTAATACGGAAATATTTTAACAAACTAAAAATTTATTAAAAAATATACTATAAGAATCTCTTTGGAAAGAATAGAATGTGAATTTTAAACTTTCTTTGTTGTCAAAAAATTCTAGAAAAAGATAACGAAAAAGTTTCTTTTCATGTTTGCAAAGATGGGCCAGTTTTTGTTGTTTGAAAATTATATATAAATTTTAATTATTATTGCTAAGATAGTGAAATTCTATGGCTTTTAACTACCAAAATATTTCCAATAATCACCAAAATATCTATTTTTTATATATCTACAAATTTTTTCACATAATCTATATCTGAATATTTTGTAGAAATATGTATAATATACACGAATGGAGATATAATAATAAAGTACATAAATTAACAAAAAAAATAACACAAATTATTTAGAAATATTTTAATTTATTAAATATAAAGGAGAAAATATATGAAAAATAGAAAATTTTTATTAGCAATAGTTGTAACATGTTTAGTAGCACCAATAGCAAACACAAATGCTATGAAAAATAGCATATTTAATACATTTAATACAATGAAAGACAAGATGAAAAACAACATGAATGGTGATTTTATAAAAAATAATATGAATGGTGATTTTATTAAAAATAATATGAATGGTGATTTTATAAAAAACAGCATGAATAGTGACTTTATAAAAAATAAAATGAACGGTGATTTTATAAAAAATAATATTACGAACAACGGTATGTTTAGTAATATTATGGGTATGATGAAAAAATAATACGAATAGCAATGTAAATAAATTTTGCTAAGAAAAACAATGAAATTATAAAAATAAAAAAATTAAATCATATAAAATAAAAAGCACCTGAGAATTTTACAGGTGTTTTATTTTATATATTTTTTTTCTTATTTTTCAAAATCAATTATCTTATCATTATATTTAAAATTATCTCTTTTCATATCATAGCTATCTATTTGATATCTAATAATTTTACTATTACTTTTATTATCACAACTTCTAAAATTTATATATTTAATAAATTCATAAAAATTTTTTAAATATTCATCACAAAATTCTTTTATTTTTTCTTTTGTGAATTCACTATCATCATCAACCATTTGCTGATAACCTTTTATATCTTTTTCTTTTATTTCATCTTCATAAATAGAATTTTTTCTAAAAAGACATTCTTCTTTTAATTTTTTTAAAACATCATTACTAGAATTTTTTACTTCATCCATCGTTTCTAACAAAGCCTTACTTAATAATTTCTTAATTTTTTTAATAAATATATCAAAATCAAAAATTTTTAATACATCTACTGGAATATCAATATATAAAACATTACGAATTTTTTTATTTTTTTCTACTTTAAGGATTATTTCTCTCATATGAACAAAAATAAAATATTTTGGTATATTGCCTAATATTTTGGAATCCCATATCGAAAAAAATTCTTTATAATACAAATTTCTTAATTTTTCTCTAAAAATTGAATCCACCATAGATTTTTTTAAATTTTGTTTTATAGCCTCTTTTTTCCCATCTAAATCCAAAACATCAATTTCTGTATAATCTAAAAATTTTAATTTTTTTTCTTCATAAATTTTATCTTTTTCTAATTCAAGAGTAATATCTTTTATATCATCAACAATTTCTATTTCTTTCCCATATATTCTTGAATCATCTAATATATCATTATCTTGTTCATATATTTGTTGCCCTTTATCATTCAACTCATGTAATCCTGAATAACTATTAGAAAAAATTAAATAATTAATATAATTCTCTGGTTTTTTATAGTAATTAAGATCAAAATAAATAATTTGCATATTTTCTAATATAGTTTTAATCATATTTTCATATTCTTTTTCACTTAAACATTTAGCTATTTCTTTTTTAAAATAAAGATCTGATGAAAAAACTCCATACATTAACTGCACAAAAAAATTTTTATTCTTATCTATTTTTCCCAAATATTCTTTTGTTCTATCAATTGCTCTTTTAAATATATTCCCTATATCTTTTTTACAACTATTCACAAAATAATTTCTAAGATCTATTGTAAGACAAGCAGGTAAATTAATCATAAAACTTGTTTTATTTAACGCAAACGGATATTTTTTATGGCGAAAACTGTCGCCTACATATTGTATATTAATTTCTTCTTCATTTAAAGTTTTAAATTTTTGAAATTTTTTTAATTCACTATTATAAAAATCTTGAAACTCTATTTTAAGATTTTCTAATAAACAATTCTCTAAAAAACGCTTTTTAAAATCAGCAAGAAAAAATGATAATTTATCATTAAAATTTCTTAATTCATGCAATCCTTCTGAAAATTTTATTTCAAGTGGTCCTTTTAAAATTTTTATTAAATTTTTTTCGCTTAATAATTTTTCTAAACTTGTTTTATTTTCTTTTTTATTTTTATTTTTATTTACTTTTTCTTTTTTTAATTCTTTTGGAATATCTACCTCAAAAATATTTTTTTTGCCTTTTCTTTTTTTTTTTAAAAACTCTTTTTCATGGACATTTTTTAAATTTTCATTTGCTTT
>CACXZI010000058.1 GCA_902772105.1 Oscillospiraceae bacterium
TTAAAATTTGAAAAAATAAATCAATTAAACACAACTAAAATTTTCTAAACAGCTATTTAGATCATATTAAAAATTTAAAATAAAAAATATTAATTTTATATGATATATTAGTTTTTTCAGTACGTTTTAAATTTAATATTATTTTAAATAAATCACCTACTGGTATGTTTGATTGAAACTTAAAATATAATAAAACTTTAAAAAAATTGATTTAGCTATATCTAAATTCAATTAGGTTTAAGTTAAATTAATTTTAAAACACATTAATCTCAAAATATTCACTTTTTATTTTGTAAAATCTATTGAATAAATTAAGCAGAAAAATCTATTTTTGTTACTTAAAAATTACAATACATATAATTTTTTATATTAATCAATAATATTTGCTTAAATTTAATAAAATATATAACCTAAATCTTTATTTAATATATATATTAAAATTTAAATTTAGAGCATTCTCTATTTTAAATATCATTTTAATTTTTAATAAAAATATAAGGTGCTAATAAAATGAAAAAACGTTTTGGACTTTTAGGTTTTCCTATAAATCATAGTCTTTCTTCATTAATACATCAAGAACTTTTTAAAATTAAAAATTTTGATGCAACATATGAGCTTTTTGACATAGAAGAAAAAAATTTAAACGATTTTTTAAAAGAAATAAACAACCTAGATGGATTTAATGTTACTATGCCATACAAAAACACTATATATCAAATAATTAAAAACAAAGGCAAAACTGCAAAAAAATTTCAAACAACAAACACAATAGTAAAATATAACAATGAGTTTATGTGTTACAACACCGATAACTTTGGTTTTTTAGAAACTCTAAAACATTTTGAAATATCTTTAACAAACAACACATTACTTTTAGGGCTTGGTGGTGCCGGAAAAATTGTTGCACTAAATACCATATATTCTGGCTCTTTTTTAACAGTTGCAATTAGGCCTTCCTCTTTTTTAAAAACCGAAAAAACCTTAAAATCTTTAATTCCCGCCAAATTTCACAAAAATTTTGAAATAGTTAGCATAAACAAAATCCCAAACAAAATATATAAAACAATTATTAATGCAACTCCAATTGGTATGGCTAATTTAAAAGATTATACTCCAGTTTCTTTTAACAATCTATTTGGTTGCAAAACAGCAATAGATTTAATATATTCTCCTAAAAAAACAAAATTTTTATTAGATGCTGAAAAACTAAAAATAAAAACAATAAATGGACTTTATATGCTACTTATGCAGGCTGTTAAATCTAACGAACTTTTTCTAAACACAAAACATAAAAAAGATATCATATTTAAACTATATAAAACCTTGAAAAAACTTTAATTTAAATATTATTATAATTTTAAGAAAGATTTAACTATGAATAATTTATATATAATAGGCTTTATGGGAGCTGGAAAATCAACAATAGGCAGTTTATTAAAAGAAAAAACTAAGCAAAATTTTTATGATTTAGACAAAGAAATAGAAAAATCAACAAACCTTGAAATATCAAAAATTTTTGAAATCTATGGAGAAAGATATTTTAGAAAACTAGAAACCAAAATTTTGAAAAATATTGCAAAGCAAAATAATTATATCGTTTCAACAGGTGGAGGAACCATTTTAAAGAGAAAAAATCTAAAAATAATGCAAAAAAGTGGAACAATTCTATTTTTAAACTGCCCACTTTCAATTTGTTTAAACCGAATTAAAAATAAAAATACTAGACCTCTCCTTTTAACCAATAAACAAAAAATAGAAAATATGTTTAATAAACGCCAAAAAAAATATCTAAAAATAGCAAATATAACCGTTGAAAATTATAAAACAAAAGAAGATTGTTTAAATTTGATTTTAGAAAAATTAAAATATTATCGCCCTCTCGATTGAAATATTAAAGCAACCAAAAGACCACAAAATATTGCAGCACTAACCCCAACTGCACAAATTGAAAAACCTCCTTTAAAAATTCCTATAAACCCTTCCTGTTCAACTGCTTTTTTAACACCTTTGCAAAGCAAATATCCAAAACCAGTTAAAGGAACACTAGCTCCAGCTCCAGCAAACTTTAAAATTGGTTTATATATTCCAATAGCTCCTAAAAAAACACCCATAACAACATAAATAACCAAAATTTTGGCAGGAATAAGCGGCGTTTTATCTAAAAGAAATTGCCCAACAAAACAAATGAATCCACCAACTAAAAACGCTTTTAATAAAGCAAAAATTAGTTCCATTTTTCTTCCCCCTTTAAATAGATAAGGTGTGCCACTGCTGGAATAGATTCTCCTTGTTGATTAGACCTTTTAGACATAAGTGCCCCTGTTGCAACAAACAAAACTTTTTTTAAGATGCCTTCTTCCAACTGCTTTAAAATGTTAGCACAAAAAACAAGAGCAGAACACCCAGCGCCAGAACCTCCACTATTTATATCTTTATCGTTTCTATCATATATTAAAAGTCCACAATCTTTGTGTTTTGCTCTAATGTTAACACCTTTTTGGTCTAAAAGTTCATATAATAAATCACTTCCAACTCTTCCTAAATCTCCTGTTAAAATTAAATCATAATCATTACAGGTTGTTTTTGTTTCTTCTAAAAATCTAATTATTGTGTCAGATGCTGCAGGAGCCATAGCAGCCCCCATATTACTTATATCTTTAACACCAAAATCTATTATTTTTCCAAGACAACCCGATTTAACATATATCTTCTTTTTGTTTCCTGATTCCAACAAAACCGCCCCTGCTGCAGTTGCTGTCCATTGTGCTGTTCTTTTTCGCTGCCCTCCATATTCAAGTGGAAATCTAAACTGCCTCTCTGCCGCACAAAAATGCGAAGAAGTAACAGAAATTGTTTTTTTAACAAGCCCCGTTTCAATAAAGGTTGAAGCAACCAAAATAGATTCTGCCATAGTAGAACAAGCTCCATAAAGCCCAACAAAAGGAATTTCTAGCTCCCTTAACCCATAGTTAGTTCCAATACATTGATTTAATAAATCTCCTGCAAATATTGCATCTATTTCATCTGCTGTTAAATTTGCTTTTTGCATAGCTTTAATAACAGCAATCTGCTGCATTTTGCTCTCTGCTTTTTCAAAAGATTTTTCACCAAAAAATCTACCTTTTAAAAAAACATCAACATCATCTTTTAAAGGGCCTTTAGATTCTTTTTGCCCAGCAACAGCAGCAAAACCAGAAACACAAATTGGCGTTTTAAAATGAAAAATTCCCCTTTTTAACTTCACCTTATTTTAACCTCCAATAAGTTTTACAAAATAAAAAATAGCTCCATAAACAATTGAAGCAAAAATTCCATAAACAATAACAGGCCCTGCAATAACAAACATCTTCGCAGCAACCCCTAAAATAAACCCTTCTGTTTTAAATTCCAAAGCAGGAGAAACAACTGCATTTGCAAACCCAGTTATTGGAACAAAGGTTCCCGCCCCTGCTATATTTGCAATTTTTCTAAATATTCCAAACCCTGTTAAAATTGCTGTTATTATAATTAAAACAAAACTAACCATAGCCCCTGCATCTTCTTCTTCAAACCTAAAATATAAAAAAAACTGGCGCAAAGCTTCCCCAAATGCACATATTAACCCTCCAATAAAAAAACTACACAAAAACGTTTTTTTTATGTTTGCTTTAGGAGATATTTTTTTAACCAAGTTTAAATATTCTTTTTTTTCCAAATTAAACTTCCTCCAAATGATTTTTAGTTAATTTATATTTTTGGTATATTTTAAAGTTTTATTCGGAAATTTTTATTTTTTATATTAAAAAGACATATAAGAATTTATTATCTATCTTTCATTAACAAACTTAAACATTAAAATATATTTTAAATAAAAACAAATTTAGTTTATTATTTTAACCACTAAATTTTCTAAAACCTATACTCTAAATTATTAATTTCAAAACTTTTTATGTAAAACTATCTCATTAAAAAATTTTAAACTAATATTTTACTAAAAGTATTAGTTTTAGTATTTATTTAATAAAGTTTAATTTGAATATTTATTATTTTAACCACTAAATTTCTAAAACCTATAATAATCTAACTATTAATTTCAAATCTTTTTATGTAAAACAATCTCATTAAAAAATTTTATATTAAGCTTCAAAAATTTAATTTGAATATTTTATATCGTAAGAAACATAGCATTATTTTAACAAAAATAAAAACCATAAACTTTTCTTGCTAAAAATCCAAAAATATTTTAAAATTATTTGTTTTTATCATTTGCAAAATATAAATCCTTTTGCTATAATGTTTTTTGTTATCGTGAAGAATTGAATTATGAAAATTAAAATATACATAAGGATGGTTTTATTTTTATGCCAACTAAAGTGGTTGTTGGAGCTCAATGGGGCGACGAAGGAAAAGGAAAAATAATAGATATTTTAGCTTCTCAGTCGGATGTTGTTGTTCGTTCTCAAGGGGGAAATAATGCAGGGCACACAATAAAACAAAAAGACAAAACCTATGCACTAAAACTAATTCCTTCTGGAATTTTGTTCCCTAAAGTTTGTTGTTATATAGGAGCTGGAGTCGTTTTAAATCCAGAAGCAATACTTTTAGAAATTGAAAAACTAAAAGAAGAAAACATAGATTTTAGGAATTTGAAAATAGACCCAAGAGTTCAAATAATAATGCCATGGCATATTGCTCTAGACGCTGCCCAAGAAGAAAAAAAAGGAAAAAACAACATAGGAACAACAAAAAAAGGTATTGGCCCGTGCTATTGCGACAAAATTAAAAGAATTGGAATTCGTTTGCATGAACTAATAAATCCAAAAATATTTAGAGAAAGAGCAAAAATAGTTGGAGAGTTTAACAACGAAATTTTGGTTAAAATTTATGATAAAGCTCCCCTTAAAATAGATGAGATAATAGAAAAATATTTGTCTTATGGAGAACAGCTAAAACAATATGTTGCAGATATTTCATCACTTGTTTATGATGCATATTGCGCTAACAAAAAAATATTATTTGAAGGCGCTCAGGGTGCTATGCTTGATGTTAACTTTGGAACATACCCTTTTGTTACATCTTCAAGCCCAATAACAGGAGGAGTTTGCACAGGAGTTGGAATTGGCCCAACCTATATTGATGACATTATTGGGGTTTGCAAAGCATATACAACAAGGGTTGGAATGGGCCCGTTTCCTTCTGAGATTTTAGATGAAAAAGCTGTTTTAATTAGAGAAAAAGGTTTTGAATTTGGAACAAACACAAAAAGAGAAAGAAGAATTGGTTGGTTTGATGCTGTTGTTTTAAATCATAGCAAAATAGTTAACGGATTTAAAAAAATTGCACTTAACAAATTAGACATATTAAGTGGAATTGAAAAATTAAAAATATGCACAGCATACCAAACAAAAGACAAAAAAATAATTAAAAATTTTCCACCTTGTCTTGAAACTTTGGACGAAATAACTCCAATTTATGAAGAGATGCCAGGCTTTTCTGAAGACATAACAAATTGCAAAACAATTGAAGAACTCCCAACAAACTGCAAAAAATATATTTTAAAAATAGAAGAGTTATGTGGTTGCAAAGTGGAAATGATTGGTGTTGGCCCTAAAAGACACCAAAATATATATAGAAATATTTAAAAATTTAATAACATTAAAACTTTATTTATTGTGTAAAATAAAACTAAACTTCAAACTTTAACAAAAACTAAAATATGATTTTAATCTATATAATTCACAATAAAAATTATTTTAATGCTAAAAATTAAATATACCCAAATTTTATAACTATGTGGTTAACCTTTAAAATTTTTTAACATAAAAATATATTTTAAATTTTTAATATTAACTAAAATTTTTCAAAAAATATATAAAACTGCAATTCCTATGTTTTAAAATTTTAATCAAATTAATTGCTGTATAATTTTTTTATAAAAAACACGTTTAGATTAATAAATAATAATAAATATAAAATTATAACTATCCTATGGAATTTACTTACTATAAAATATAACTAGAAATATATATATAAAACAAAATCACTTTTTCAACAATTTCTCTTTAAGCATTTTTTACTAAAATATTATGTTTGTTATATTTAAAAATTATAAAAACACGAAATAGGAATTTTTTTATTTTTTACAAAAAATATCAACAACATCAAATATTAAAAATATATTAAACTTATTTTAAAATTTTAATCAAATTAACATCAAATATTAAAAATATATTAAACTTATTTTAAAATTTTAATCAAATTAATTGCTGTATAATTTTTTTATAAAAAAACATGTTTAGATTAATAAATAATAATAAATATAAAATTATAACTATCCTATGAAATTTACTTATTATAAAAATATAACTAGAAATATATATAAAACAAAATCACTTTTTCAATAGCTTCTCTTTAAGCATTTTTTATTAAAATATTATGTTTGTTATTATTTAAAAATTATAAAAACACAAAATAGGAATTTTTTTATTTTTTACAAAAAAATATCAACAACATCAAATATTAAAAATATATTAAACTTATTTTAAAATTTTAATCAAATTAATTGCTGTATAATTTTTTTATAAAAAACATGTTTAGATTAATAAATAATAATAATAAATATAAAATTATAACTATCTTATGAAATTTACTTATTATAAAATATAACTTAAGAAATATATATAAAACAAAATCACTTTTTCAATAGCTTCTCTTTAAGCATTTTTTATTAAAATATTATGTTTGTTATTATTTAAAAATTAGGTTGAATTTTAATATGTTTTTAATTTGATTAAAAATATTTTTTTATAAAACATTTAATAACATTAAAACTTTATTGATTATATAAAATAAAATTTATTGATAACCCCCTTTTATATATCTTTTATTTTTAAAACTCTTTTTTCATGCCGTCCACCTTCAAAATTAGTATTTAAAAAAACATCAACAAGTTCCAGAGCAACTCCAACTCCAACAACTCTTGCCCCCAAACACAAAACATTAGAATCGTTATGAAGTCTAGAATAACAAACCGAATAAAAATCACTAGCGCAAACAGCACGAATATCTAAAAATTTGTTCGCAACAATAGACATCCCAACCCCAGTTCCACAAACCAAAATAGCTTTTCCTTCCTTTTTTTCTAAAAGCTCTTTGCAAACACTTTTTGCAATATCAGGGTAATCACAAGAATTTTTATTAAAACACCCCATATCTTTAAAAGAAATTCCTTTTTCATCTAGGTGCTTTTTTATTTCTTCTTTTAAATCAAACCCTGCATGATCGCTTCCAATTAAAACCATTATTTTTTCTCCTCACTGTTTAATTTTTCTTGCCTTTGCTGCTCTGCCTGAGAAAGCCTTAAATATTTAGGCAAAACTTCCTTAATTTCACCTTTTTTAAACTGCTCAATCCCTAAAAAGCCAACACTACAAGCATCTGGATATCTTAAACTCTCTGGCGCTAAGAATATATTATCTAAATCACAAAACTTTAAATAGCAGTCTTTTGCTGCATCTCCAACCAAAAAAATTTTGCCACTCTTTTCTTTTAATATTTCTTTTAAATTATTAATTTCTTCAACAAAATCTTCTAAAACCCTTCTAAAAACCAAATCCTTGCTTTCAAAAAGCGCTGTGTAGACTGTGTCTCTTCTTGCATCTAAACAAGGGCAAATAAATCCATCCACCCCTAAAAGATTATATGAAAGAGCTTTTAGAGTTTCCACCCCAATTAAAGGTTTTTGAAGCCCCATTGCAATTCCTTTTGCTAAAGACATACCAATTCTAAGCCCTGTGAAAGACCCCGGCCCAATAGAAACAGCAACAGCATCTATTTCGTTTTTATCTATCTTCGAAGTTTTAAACATATCATCAACTAAAACCATTAAGGTTTGCGAATGCGTAAGCCCAGTTGCTATTTTGCTACTTGCCAAAACAAAATCATCCTCACAAATAGCACAAGAAGCAACAACACAACAAGATTCAATAGCCAAAATTTTCAACTTAATCTATCTCCCTACTAACACTAATCTTTCTTTTGTTTTCATCTAAAACATCAATTTCAACCTTGATGTAGCTCTTTGGAAGAAAATTTTTGATATTTTCACTCCACTCAATTAAAACAATTGCGTTTTTATCTTTTAACATATCAAAATAACCCGCCCCATATAGCTCTTCTTCATCAAAAATTCTATACATATCACAATGAATTATTTTTTTTAATCCGTCGTAAATATATTCATTAACAATTGAAAAGGTGGGGCTGCAAACAAGTTCTTCAACTCCAAAACTTCTTGCAAAACCTTTAATAAAAGCAGTTTTTCCGGCTCCTAAATCTCCGAAAAAAGCAATTAACTCAAAAGGAGTTATTATTTCTCCTAGCTCTTTTGCAAAATCCATAGTTTCTTTAACACTATTTGTTATTATTGACACAGGAAATTTAAACTTTTCTTCAACAATTCCCATTAAAATAGCCCCTCTATCTTTCCATCAACAACATCAACAAAATTAGCAGCAGGAGTTTTAGAAAGGCCTGGCATTGTCATGATATTTCCTGTTAAAACAACCAAAAACCCTGCCCCAGCCGACAAAGAAACATCACTAACATTAACAACAAAACCAGTTGGCCTACCCAGTTTTTTAGGGTCTGTTGAAAGAGAATATTGCGTTTTTGCAATGCAAACCGGAAGATTTTTAAATCCCATTTTTTCAAACTCTAATATCTTGTCAGAAACCTTATCGGCATAAACAACATCATCCGCTCCATAAACAAGCGTTGCAATTTTTTTTATCTTTTCTTTTAACGAAAGCTCATCTTCATATAAATATCTAAAATCTACTTCGTTTTCACAAACCGCCCTAACAGTTTTTGCAAGTTCAACTGCTCCTTCTCCTCCTTTTTTATATACATCCGCGCAAACAAACAAAACCCCTTCTTCTTCACAACATCTTCTAACAACTTCTATTTCTTCTTCTGTGTCTGTTTCGAACATATTCAAAGCAACAACCAAATTTGTGCACTGCCTTTTAACATTTTCAATATGCTTTTTTAAATTACAAATTCCATTTAAAACTGCTTCTTTGTTTTCTTTTGCTAAATCTTGTTTTAAAACCCCGCCATTATATTTTAAGGCTCTAATTGTTGCAACCAAAACAACACAATTAGGTTTTAAATTAGCATATCTACATTTTATATCTAAAAATTTTTCCAGCCCTAAATCTGAGCCAAACCCCGCTTCTGTTACTGCATAATCCCCAAGTTTTAAGGCAAGTTTAGTTGCTTTAACCGAATTGCAGCCATGCGCTATATTAGCAAACGGACCTCCATGAATTAAAGCAGGAGTGTTTTCCAAGGTTTGCACTAAATTTGGGTTTAAAGCATCTTTCATCAAAGCAGTCATTGCTCCTTGCGCCTTTAAATCTTTTGCATAAACAGGCTCCTTTGAAAAGGTATATCCAACCAAAATTTCCCCAAACCTTCTTTTTAAATCTTCCAAATCTTCTGCTAAACACATAATAGCCATTATTTCACTTGCAACAGTTATTATAAAACCATCTTGACGAACAACCCCATCAACCGGCTTTCCGAGGCCTATTATAATATTTCTAAGTGCTCTATCATTTATGTCTAAACACCTTTTTATAACTATTGTTTTTGGGTTTATGTTAAGTTCATTTCCGTTATGTATATGACTATCAACAAGTGCACACAAAAGATTATTGGCAGAAGTTATGGCATGCATGTCCCCAGTAAAATGCAAATTTATGTCTTCCATAGGAACTACTTGGCTATATCCACCACCTGCAGCTCCTCCTTTAATTCCAAAAACTGGCCCTAGTGATGGCTCTCTTAAAGCTAAAACCGCTTTCTCCCCTATTTTATAAAACCCTTGTGCAAGCCCTATGCTAACAGTTGTTTTGCCTTCTCCAGCTGGAGTTGGATTAATTGCAGTTACAACAACCAATTTCCCATCTTCTTTTTCTTTTAACCTTCTATAGGCCTCTTGTGAAATTTTTGCTTTATATTTTCCATAAAACTCTAAATCATCCTTTTTTAAACCAACCATCGCTCCAATTTCTTCAATTGGCTTCATTTTAGCACTCTGCGAAATTTCGATATCTTTTAACATAAAACCCCTCCTTAAAACATTTTCAGCCTTAAAGAGTATATCATATAACATTTTTTTTGTTAAGCTTTTATTTTAAATTCACTACTAAATCACTTCCAACCACACTTAAAAAATTCCTCATCTTCCACTGTTTTATTTAAAGCCTTCTTTTTTAAATTAATAACTGCGCTATCAACATTAGGAGCCGGAAAAAAACTGCCTCTTAAAACATTAAATAATATTTTTAAACTTTTTATATAGCCTATTCGAAAGAAAAATATATTCATCAATCGACAACTCTTGCGCTCTTTTATTTTCCATACCTAACCCTTTTAATATTTCTTCTAATTCTTTTTTTGAAATTTTTTCTAAAACTTTAAATTTTTCATATAGCGGGTTTAAAATTTTTTTGCGCTTTTGTGAAAAACAAGTTCTC
>CACXZI010000059.1 GCA_902772105.1 Oscillospiraceae bacterium
TTGAATTCTAAGGGAAAATTAATTCTACCTGACGAAAAAAACAATTAATTTAAATATTATAAAAAAATCTATATTTTTATTTTAAATTTTTTAATTGTAGAAATTAATTAGAAAAAATAAATATATTATCTTTAAAAACTGCCTTAAATAAAGGCAGTTTTGTTTTTTAAAACCGAAAAATGGAAAGAAAAGAGAAAATTTATAAATATTTACTAGCCAATGATTTATTGATTTTTTAAAAAATAAATAATAGAATATCAATATTCGACAAAATGCATTATTAAAAATTACATTTTTAAGAAAATAAAATTAAAAGGAGAAAAAAATGAATAGATTAAAAAAAATTTTTATTAGTTGTTTAATTTGTCTTGTAGCGGTTGAAACTTGTGGTGCTACTAGAAGGAGAAAAAATAAAAATAGATATGTGATACAAACGAATGGTGATAATATTAAAGACAAAAAATATGATAGCAAACATAATGATAGAACGTTGTTTTTGTTTAGTATTTTTTCTGAATATTTTAATTCTAACAGAAATACGGATTTAAAAGGTTTATTATTTGTGTTTTATAGTCTTTTAGAAGAAAATCTTGAAGATTCTAGAATTAAAGGTTTTCATCCTATTGACTCTTATGATCCTTTAATAAAAAATGATAATCATATAGAATCTGATTTAGATAGAGATTTAGGCGAAATTAGAAAAAGGTTTAATGGTCATGATTTTATTTGGTTGGATGAAAATAACACAAAAGAATCAATTAATTTAACAAAGTTAGGGTATAATGAACGTTCAAGTGAAATATTAAAAGAATTTGATAGAAGTTTTAATGAAGTAAAAGGTTATATTAGGGATGATGTGTCTATTACAACCGAAGAAGATTTTTTAGAAAAATTTGATGATTATTTTAGAGCCAAAAAAATCAAAGTTGGGGGAAATTTCATTTCTATGGAAGATTTGACGGCTAGAGACGCAAATTTTAAAAGATTCCTTTTAGATTTAAAAATATCATTAGAAAAATTATATGATGAAAATTTAAATTCTAAATGTTGTACGCCACAAGAACAAAGGCAAGCATATGAATTAATAAAAAACTTTAAATTGAATTTCAGTAAAGAAATAGGAAAATTTAAAAATTTAAAAGTGTTTAAGAATGATGAGGATAAAGAAGTTTTTACGAAATATATGGAAGAATTTATTAATTATTTTTATAATAATGCTAGATATAAATATCATGAGAAAAAAGTAAAAATTAGATGTTATAATGAAAATTTAAAAGATGCGATAAAAGATTTAGAAAAATTTAAAGGTAATAAAAGTAATAAAATTAATTTTTTTATTAATAATATACGTTCAAAATTTAACTTAAAAGATTTAAAAAATTTATTAGATGATTTTGATTATTGTTGTGAAAATATTAATTTTAATAATCGCTCAAAAGAAGAAGATTCTAGATTTAAAACTTTAGGAGATATTCAGCCTAGTGCTATATTTAATATATCAACAGAAAGAGATGCTAATTTTATTTTATGTAAAGTTCAGGAAGAATATATGAAACAAATCAATGAATATAGAAAGCAACATCCAAAAATAGATTTGGTAGATAGTCATATTTTTAGATGGAGATTCCGTGAAAATGTTGATAAAGATTCTAAAGAATTAGGGAAAAAAACATTTGTTATACAAGTAGGGCCTATTCCAAAAGATAAAGCTGAACTATATAGAATTAAACAAAATCCAATTACAAGAAAAAAGAGAGAAATATATGCTAATATACTTAATTCAGCTGTTACGAAGGTTATTGAATCTTTGAAAAAAAGTTCTGATCTTGATAAAGAATATATTGCTTTTTTAGATAAATGTGCTCTACCTTCTGAAATAAATTTTGAATATGTGAAAAAAGAATATGATAAATTTTTAGAAAATGTGCGCAGTAAAAATTTTTATACATTGTTAAAAGATTCTAGCAATGCAAGAAATGTTCACGGTGGTTTTTGTACATCCTTATATAAAATGAATTTTTTAAATAATTTTAAGAATATATTAATAGAAAATTTAAAAAGTCTTTTTGAAGAAAAATTAAAAATTAGATATGATAATTTTGTAAAACAAATAAAGTTAGGTTATGACAAAGATATTTATGGAGAAGAAGGGAATGGAGAATATATAGATTCTATAGGGGATATTGAAAAAATTATTTGTGATATTAAGTTTAAAGATAATTTAAAAAAAGAGCAAGTAGAAGGTATAAAACGTTTGTTTAGGAAGGTAGTGCAAGATTTAGCTCAAAACACTTTAAAAAGGACATTTGAAAAAACAAGAAAAGATTTTGAAGAAGCTAAAGATGAAAAAAGTTTTGAAACATTAAAAAATAATGTTTTAGAATTTGTTGCATTAAATTATCGTGAAGATATGTCTAATTCACTTAAGAGAGTTTATAATGATATTGAAAGTAGCGATGAAGTTCCATATCAAGATGAATATGCTGAATATTTTGACGGAAAAATAGTGGAGGTAGAAAATAAATTACTTTTTGAAGATATAGATGAAGGTGTTATTATTAAAGCAATACGAGAAGTAACAAAATCAGATGAAAAGGAAAGTGAATGGTTAAACAAAGTCGGTGTTAAAGAAAAAAATAAATATGATAAAATAAATAATCTATTAAAAGAATATTTTTTATATTATTGTAAGAATGATCAACAAAAAGCTTATGAAATGGAAAAATATTTTAGAGAAGAACTGTTTAAATCTGGTTATTTAAATAATCTCACCGAAGAAGATATTGAAGATATAATATATAATCATATGATGTTAGATACGGTTGATTCTACTATTGATGTAAAAAAATTTATAAATAGGTTTTTAGATGTTATGAAAGAATATATATCAAATAAAAGCAAATCTAAAAATGGAATAAATAACAATATAAATTCAATTAATGAAAATAAAATAGAAGAAAAAAAATTAGATTCAATAAATAAGAACAAAGATAAAATAGAAAATAAAACGTTAAATATTGAGCCAAATAAATTTTTAAAAAGTGTTGATAGCAAAGGAAATATTAAAATTGATAACTATTCTAACAGAAATAATTTAAACAATATAAATTCAATTAATGAAAACAAGAGCAGAATAGAAGAAAAAAGTTTAAATAATTTTAGTGAGAAAGAAGAAAAAATTTATAAAAAATTAGAATCAATATTTGAAAAAGATTTTGAGAAATATTATAAATCAGGTTCAAAAGGATATAATGATATAAAAGAATATTTTAAAGAAAGAGTGAATAAAAAGGAATATTTAGAAAAGCTCGATGAGGAAGATGTTGAAATATTAAAGGGAACAAAGGAAATTTTTGATAATTGTTTTGTTTTATATTGTGAAGACAGTGATTTGAAAGAAAAAATAGATTATTTTTGTAATGCTATAAGAGATAGGATATCAAGTAAAAATGAGAGTGTACAAGAGACATATGCAAAAATTATGGAATATATGGAAATAATCTCTAAATATCACGGAATTAATATTGGAAACGAAAATAAAAATAAAATAGAAGAAAAATTAAATTTAATAAATAAGGATAATGGAAAAATAAATAATAGTAACAATATAAATTCAATTAATGAAAATAAAAATAAAATAGAAGAAGAAAAATTAAATTTAATAAATAAGGATAATGGAAAAATAAATAATAGTAACAATATAAATTCAATTAATGAAAATAAAAATAAAATAGAAGAAAAATTAAATTTAATAAATAAGGATAATGGAAAAATAAATAATAGTAACAATATAAATTCAATTAACGAAAATAAAAATAAAATAGAAGAAAAAAAATTAAATTTAATAAATAAGGATAATGGAAAAATAAATAATAATAACAATATAAATTCAATTAACGAAAATAAAAATAAAATAGAAGAAGAAAAATTAAATTTAATAAATAAGGATAATGGAAAAATAAATAATAGTAACAATATAAATTCAATTAACGAAAATAAAAATAAAATAGAAGAAGAAAAATTAAATTCAATAAATAAGGATAATGGAAAAATAAATAATAGTAACAATATAAATTCAATTAATGAAAATAAAGGTAAAATAGAAGAAAAAAAATTAAATTTAATAAATAAGGATAATGGAAAAATAAATAATAGTAACAATATAAATTCAATTAATGAAAATAAAGGTAAAATAGAAGAAAAAAGTTTAGATGATCTTATTGATAAAGAAGAAAAAATTTATAAAAAATTAGAATCAATATTTGAAAAAGATTTTGAGGAATATTATGAATGTGAATTAGACTCAAATAAATATAGAGATATGAAAAAATATTTTAAAGATAGAGTAAATAAAAAGGAATATTTAGAAAAGCTCGATGAGGAAGATATTGAAAAATTAAAGAGAACAAAGGAAAGTTCTAAGGATTTTTATTATGGTTTATACGATAATGATGATTTGAAAGGAAAAATAGATTATTTTTGTGGTATTATAGAAGATACCATAATAGATAAAGAAGGGAATGTACAAGAGATATACGAAAAAATTATGAAATCTATGGGAACAATTTCTGAATATCACGGAATTAATGAAGACAGAAATAAAATAGAAGAAAAAAAATTAAACTTATTTAACAAAAATAAAAGTAATATAAATAATAATATTAATTTAAATTCAATTAATGAAAATAAAAATAAAATAGAAGAAAAAAAATTAAACTTATTTAACGAAAATAAAAGTAATATAAATAATAATATTAATTTAAATTCAATTAATGAAAATAAAAATAAAATAGAAGAAGAAAAAAGTTTAAATAATCTTAGTGAAGAGCAAGAAGAAATATATAAAGAATTAGAATCAATGTTTAAGGAAGAATTTAAAAAATATTCTAAAGGGCATTCGAAAATATATAATGCCATAAAAAAATATTTTAGAGATAAAGTAAGTAAAAAGAGATATTTAGAAAAGCTTAATAAAACAAATATTGAAGTTCTAAAAAAAATAAAAAAAGATTTTGATATGTTTTACGGTATATATTATGCTGATGATATAAAACGTAGAATAAATAATTTTTGTATGATGATAGATCACTTTATATTAGATGAAACTAGAAGTCTAGGAGAAATATATGAAAAAATAATGGAATCATTGGGAATGATCTCAATATCTCACAAAAGCAATACTACAAAAGAAAATGAAATAAAAAAAGAAAAATCAAGTTTGATTAAGGAAAATAAAAGTAAAAAAAATAAGATTAATGGTAATTCTAATAAATTTAATAAAGATATAAAAGAAAAAAAAGATAAATATCCTTTGCTTCTTTCATTACCTAAAACTAAAAAAGGACATCACAAAAAAAATACTAATAAAAATTTATTTAATATGGTTGAGAGGAAAAATAATATTAATATTAATATTAAAAAAGTTAAACTCAATGATTCAGACAAGATTAATGGTAGTCAAAAAAAAGAAAAGTTTTGGGATAGCGATAAGTAGTGATTTTAAAGAATTAATTTCAGAAATAGTAAAAAAATTAGCTGATAAAAATAAATCTTCTAGAAAAGAAAACCAATAAATTTTTATATTGAAAATATATTTCAGCTAAAAGGTTTTTATCCTTTTAGCTTTTTTTTTATTGAAGGTTTTTAATAGTAAATATTATAAAATTATTGTCATATTTTAT
>CACXZI010000060.1 GCA_902772105.1 Oscillospiraceae bacterium
ATAATCTAGATTATATTGTTATAATAAAATATTTTGTAGTTTTAAAATTTAATATTTGAAATTAAATTTAAATATAATTTATAATTTTATAAATTGCTAGAAATTATTGTGTTTTTTAAATAAAATTATTTTTAAGATATTTAAGTATTTTGTTTATAAATAAAATTAAGAAATATTATATTAGTTTAAGTTTAGTTTTGTTAAAGTTATTGTATTATTTTTAAAATTCAAATATATTAAAAGTGTTAAATGTTAAAATTTATAGCAGTTTTCAAACAGATAAAATTATTTTTAAAAATGTTTAAAGATATTTTTAGTAAAAATTAAATGTTAATTTAAAATGTTTGTTTTTTGGGGATTTTTAAATAAAATTTTAAAAAATATAGTATGAAAAATAATCTAGATTATATTGTTATAATAAAATATTTTGTAGTTTTAAAATTTAATATTTGAAATTAAATTTAAATATAATTTTGCTAAAAATTATTGTGTTTTTTAAATAAAATTATTTTTAAGATATTTAAGTATTTTGTTTATAAATAAAATTAAGGAATATTATATTAATTTAAGTTTAGTTGTGTTAAAGTTATTGTATTATTTTTAAAATTCAAATATATTAAATATATTAAATACATTAAATATTCATAATAGTTTTCAAATAAAATATTTGCTTTAAATATAATTTTTTTATATATTTTTATTATTAAAAATTTAATTTTTATTGGTTAAATAAATAAAAGATTAATATAAAAAATATTTTTTGGGGATTTTTAAATAAAATTTTAAAAAAAATATAGTATGAAAAATAATCTAGATTATATTGTTATAATAAAATATTTTGTAGTTTTAAAATATTAACTTGTTAAATTTATTTATAAATTTTTATTTTTAATATATCTAAAATAAAATTGTTGCAAAAAAAAACATTAAATGATAAAATGTTTCAAGAACGTTGTTTATTTATTTTATAAGAAAAAATTTGGGTGATTTTGTGTTGGAATTTGAGATTTGTCCTTCTATTTTGTCTGCCGATTTTTTTAATTTAGGTAAAGAAATTTTAGAATTGGAAGAAGCAGGGTTTAGGGTTTTGCATTTTGATGTTATGGATGGACATTTTGTTCCTAATATTTCATTTGGACAATGTGTTTTAGAAAGTGTTGTTAAAAATTCTAATTTGTTTATTGATATTCATCTTATGGTTTCAAATCCTTTGTTTTTTATTGAGCAGTTTTTTAAAAGCAAAAATCAAAGCATAACTTTTCATTTAGAAGCTGCTAATAACCCTTTGTTATGTATTGAAAAAATTAAAAATTTAAACTGTGAGTGTGGTGTTGCAATTAGCCCTAAAACAGATGTTAAAAAAATGCTACCTTATTTAGATTTAATAGATATGCTAGTTGTTATGACTGTTGAGCCTGGGTTTGGAGGGCAAAGTTTTATGGAAGATATGTTAGAAAAAGTTTCATATATTAGGGGGTTGAAAAAAAATTTAAGAATTGAGGTGGATGGCGGGATAAACATAAATAATATAAATAAAGCATATAAAAAAGGTGCTAATTGGTTTGTTGCTGGATCATATATTTTTAAATCTGATGACTACAAAAAATCTTTTGAAGGGTTAAAAAAAGCGGTGTTTAGTTAGTATGTTTTAATTATGTTTTCTATTGCATTTTCTTGAAATATTAGTTTGCAGTGTTCTCTAATGACGCTATGTTTAATTGAACCTTTTCCATAAATTTGACCAAATTCTTTTGCTATTGCGAAAAATTCTTTTTCTTCATTTTGATTTATAAAGGTTATTAAAAAAAATTTTTCTTCAAAGGTGTATAGTTCACTTTTATATTTTTTGTTTTTTAAGTATGATATGTTTTTGCAAAACCTTTTTAGATTTTTATCTGTTTTAAATGTTGCAACAAAGGCAATAATTTCTTTGCTGTTGGAAGGTTTAATGTTTTTGTCTATTGGTGTTGGAACACTTAAATATAGGATGCATCCTTTTTCTTTTGTTTTAAAAGATTCTAAAAACATTTTGTTATTTGTTAAATCTATTGTTATTGTTTCTTTTATTTCTTTTAGTAGTTTTAAAATAAGGTTTTTTGTTATTTTTTCGTTGTTTTTTAAAAGTGTGTGGGTTATGTTGTGTTTTTTCATATCTTTTGTTGTTAGGGTTAGTTTAATTGTTTGGCTGTTTAAAATTTTAATCTCCAAAGATATCACATCTTTCTTTAGGTTACTATAAAATTTTATGGTTTTTAATCTATAAATATGTTTTTAAATTATATTTAAAATAAAATTAGATTATAATAAAAAGAGTATTTAGTTTAATTAAGAGGGGGCTTTAGGTGGATAAAAATAAATTTAATAATAAAAAAAATATAAAAACCTATTCTATTTACAAAAGTTCTAAAAGAAGGAACAAAAGATTTTTTAGATTTTCTAAGATGTTATTTTTATTTTTGGGTGTTGCATTGGTTTCTTATTTTGTTAGTTTAATTGTTTATAGTTTTGTTAATAGGAAGCATTGTGAATCTGTTGTTATTGATGATTCTTATGATGAATCTAAAATAGAAAATAAAAATTTAAACAAAAATCAAGATAGACAACAAGGGCTAAAAATTTTAGATGAAAATATAAAAGCTGTTGAAGCTCCTAAAAATATAATATTCAATAAAATTATGTTTAAGAGTTTTCTTAAAAATATTAAGAAGAATAATCATAACGCTGTTATAGTAACTTTAAAAGATGAGGCAGGTAATATTTTATATAACACAAATGTTTCTTTGGCTGAGAAGTGGAAAACTGTTAATAAACAAGGTGTTGTCGACGTTGAAGGTGTTATAGAAGCTATAAAAGAGGAAGGGTTAATTCCAATTGCTAAAATAAATGTTTTTAAAGACCAAAAAGCTACTTCTCCTGAAAGAGAAAACACCTTTGTTTTTGAAGACGATGAATATATTCCATATAAATTTAAAGACAAAGAAACTGGAAGCTATTTAAAATATTTAGACCCTGAATCGGATGCAACTAAAAAATATATTTTTGATATAATTAAAGAGATTAAATCTTGTGGATTTTCATATATTTTATTGCAGAATGTTTCCTACCCAGATTGTGAATTTAGCGAAAAAATGAAAGGAAGTGACACAATTAACAGAAATATGGCTTTAAAGAAATTTTTTAGAGAGTTAAAAGAGTTAAAAGCTCGTTTTATTGTTGGGTATGATTGGGATGTTTTAAAAAATTCTGAAGATAATTTGAGTTTTGGAGGAGATATTAAAAAATTTAATATAGACATAAACATGCCAATTATCTATAGATATGAAGATTTCAAAGAATATAAAGAAGAAATTTTAAATTTGGCTAAAAACAAAAGAGGAGTTGTTGTTATTCCAAAACTTGAATTTAAAAGAAATTTAAATAGAGTTTTTATGGAATTAAAAGAAGAAAATTTAAATTCTTATGTTATTTTGCAATCTAGTTAAAAAAAATTATCTAATAGGAGAGTTTTATGAGTAGTAAATTTTTAGATTTGTTTAAATTGTGGATTGAAAAAGCAGCTAGTGAAAAAGATCTTGTTGATGAGCTAAAATCAATCGAAAAAAATAGTTCAGAAATTAAAGATAGATTCTATAGAGATTTGGGTTTTGGAACGGCTGGGATGCGTGGAATAATTGGAGCAGGAACAAATAGAATTAATGTTTTTGTTGTGGGGAAGATAACGCAAGCTTTTTGTGAATATCTAAAAACAACCAAAAAAAAATGTTCTGTTGCAATAAGTTACGATAGCAGAAATAAATCTTTAGATTTTTTAAAATGTTCTGCTAAAGTGTTTGCTGCAAATGGAATTGATGTTTATATTTTTAAAGATATAGCTCCTGTTCCGCTGCTTTCTTTTGTTGTTAGATATTGTGGGTTTGACGCTGGAGTTATGATCACTGCTAGTCATAACCCTTTTCAATATAATGGATATAAAGTTTTTGGAAGTGATGGATGTCAGCTTTTAGAAGGGCCTGCTAAAAGGATATTTAATATTTCTAAAAAGTTAGATATTTTTAGTGATGTTAAAAAGATTTCTTTTTCTTTAGCTTTAAAAGAAGAAAAAATTAAATACATAAAAAAAGAAGTTATTGAAGAATATTATAAAAACGTTATTTCTTGTTTTATTAACAAAGATTGTTTAAAAGATAAAGATTTAAATGTTTTATATACTCCATTAAACGGGGCAGGGAAGAGGTTTGTTTTTGATGTTTCAAAAAAGGTTGGAATTAAAAATTTTTCTTTTGTTGAAGAGCAAAAAGAACCAGATATGAATTTCACAACATGTAAAACTCCAAATCCTGAAACAAAAGAAGCACTATCTTTAGGGTTAAAATATTGCAAAGAAAATAAACCAGATATTTTTGTTGCAACAGATCCGGATGGAGATAGGGTTGGGGTTGCTGTTCCTCTAAACAAAAACAAAAAAAGATATTTGGTTTTGAGTGGAAATGAAATTGGAATTTTAATGTTTTATTACATATGCAATCAAAAAAAAGCTTTAAATATGATGCCAAAAAAACCGGTTGCTATTAAAACAATTGTTTCTTCTAATCTTTTTGAAGATATTGCAAAAGAACATAAAGTTAAGGTTATAAATGTTACAACTGGTTTTAAAAATATTGGAGAACAGATAACAAAACTAGAAAAAAAGGGCAGAGCAGATGATTTTATTTTTGGGTTTGAAGAAAGTAATGGATATTTAGCAGGAAACTACATTAGAGATAAAGATGGGGTTTGTTCTGCTGTTTTGCTTTGTGAAATAGCTGCGTTTTATAAAAAGCAAAATAAAACGGTTGCAGAGGTTTTAAAAGAAATCTATAAAAAATATGGGTATTATTTAAATAGGGTTGAAAGTTTTGTTTTTAAAGGTCAAAAGGGAACAAAAGATATGAATAAAATTATGCAGGGTTTGAGAGATGCTAAATTAAATAATATAGCAGGTGTTGAAGTGTTAAAAATAAAAGACTATTTAAATGGAACAATTTATGATTTTAACACAAAAAAAGAGCAAAATTTTCGGTGTAAAAAAGAGAATATTTTGGTTTATAGTCTATTTAATAAAGCAGGTTTAATTGTAAGGCCATCAGGAACTGAACCTAAAATTAAGCTATATTTTAGTGTTTTTGAAGAAGATAAAACTAAGGCAACAGAACTTCTTAACAAATTAACTAAAAACTTTAACATAAAAAAATATTTAAAATAATTTTATTACGTAGAAAGTTTGATATAACTTTAAGTTTATCACTCGCCATAAAGTTTTAAGAAATTTTCATTCCGTTTTAAGTTTGTTATTGTTCTAAGTTTATCACTCGCTGGACATTTTATTGAAATTTATAGTTGCTACGGCCTGCTAAATACTATTTTAAAATATATCACTCGCCATAAAGTTTAAAGAAATTTTATTTGGCCTGCTAAATACTATTTTAAATTTATCACTCGCTTTTTCATTACGTAGAAAGTTTCATTACGTAGTAAATTTGATATAAATTAAAATATATCACTCGCCATACCATTTAATAAAACTTCATTCGGCCTGCTAAATACTATTTTAAAATATATCACTCGCTTTTTCATTACGTAGAAAGTTTCATTACGTAGAACGTTTGATATAACTTTAAGTTTATCACTCGCCATAAAGTTTTAAGAAACTTATTTTGGCCTGCTAAATACTATTTTAAAATATATCACTCGCTTTTTCATTACGTAGAAAGTTTCATTACGTAGAAAATTTGATATAATTTTAAATTATTCACTCGCCATACCATTTAATAAAACTTCATTCGGCCTGCTAAATACTATTTTAAAATATATCACTCGCCATAAAGTTTAATCTACCTTAAAGACCTGCTAAACTCTATTTAAGTTTAATCAAAATTTTAATATACTTTAACTTGCTTGTATATTTTCATTCTGTTTTAAATTTTATAAAATTTTAAATATTTTTGTTCATTAGATATTTTAATTATAAGAGTTTTATTTTAATTTAATATAGCAGATTAATAGAGTTTAAATAAATTTGTTGTTTTCATTTTTTTAATAATAAAAAGCCACCACTGTTTAAATGGCGACTTATTTAAATATTTATTTAAAATATTTTTAATAAAATTTTTTACTATATAGTTTGACTATTTTTTAAAATTTGAAATTAAATTATCAATTTTTTTTGTTAAATTTTCTATATCGCTATAAGCACTATTCATATCAATGGAGTTTTTTATTTGATTTTCAATGCCGTATTTTTTATTAAGAGTTTCATTTAAAGAATTTAACCTTTTTTTCAAATTATTGTTTAATACACTTTTGGTTATTT
>CACXZI010000061.1 GCA_902772105.1 Oscillospiraceae bacterium
GAAATTAAAATACTACCACATGAAAAAATTTTAGAAGATATTATAAATTCTAATTATTCAATAGTTGAAAAATATAAAAAAATAGGTAAAATAACAGAAGAAGATATTAACAATTTAGTTATATCAACAAGAATATTTAATGACACATTTAAAGAATTAGAAAATACCATAATATGTGAAGAAAGTAAAGAAAATATGTGTTCAAAAGAAAATTTAGAAAAATATGAGAACATAATCGAAAAAATATATATAAAACCTTTAAGTGAAGCTACAGATATAAATTCGCACGTAATGAACTACAAAGAATTATGCGAGATAACAAAAGAAAATTTAAATAATTTTATTGCGTTAACAAAAAATTTTAACAACATACTAAATAAATTCAAAGTTATATTAGATATGTTAGACTCACTCGAAATATATAACAAAAATAAAGAAAATATTAAAAATTACGAAGAAAATTTAACAAAATATAAAAATAAAATCATAGATACATATGAAGAAATGTTACATAATAAAAAAATAAACATAATCTTAGAAGGAAAACAAATAGACTTAAATAATCTAGAAAACACAATAACATCAGAAGAAGACAGAAAAACTTTAAATGAATTAATAAAAATATTATCTAAATTAAAAAGAAACACCAATAAAAACTATGAAAAAAATTTAGATAATCAAGAACAAATAGTAATCTTAAAAGAAGACAAAGACATTTTAAATGAATTATTAAATATATTAACTGAATTAAACGAAGACACCGCCAAAGACTATGAAGAAATTTTAAATGAAAAATATAGACAAACTTTGAATAAATTTAAAAAAGAATACGGAAAAAAATTTAATAAGCAAAACGAAAACATTCATGAAAGCGATGAAGAATTTTCATCAAATATATCATCCAATATAAAAGAATGTGGAGAAACTTTAGAGAAAAATATAGATTCAATTGATAATATATTTGAGAAAAACAAAAACAAAATAATCTCAAAAGAAGATCTGGAAAATTTGGATAAATTAATAAGAAATTTTAAAACAACATTGGCTCATCTAAAAAAAATCGACAACAGCAATAAAGAATATTATGTTTACAAATACGAAAATATAATTGCCAATTTTAAAACAAAATACTCTTATGTAAATACAGAATTTAAAATTGAAACTAAAAAAAGCGAATATAGAGAATCTTTCAATAAAATTAAAAAAGAAATTAAAGATATTTTAGATAATGATTTGACAAAAAGCAAAACCTTCTTTAGAAAAGAAATACTTCCAAAAAAATTAATAAAACAATCAGAAGAATTAATAAAACAATCAGAAGAATTAATAGAAAAATATGAAAAAAAATTAAATGCCCTAAAAAAAGACACCGACATAAACAGTATAGAAACTGTTAACTTTTATGAACAAAATTTAAAAGAAATTAAAAAATCAACAGCTGTTAAACTTTTAGAGATGATCATAAAAAAAGTTTCAATTATTTTAAATAACAGTTTAGATAAAATATTGCAAGAAAACATATATATTTTAGATAATTTATTAAAAAAATATGAAGAAATATTTACTGGAGAAGTATTTTATGAATTAGGCGAAAACAATGATGCTACTAAGAGATATAAAATGTATTTAACCTCTATGAAAAAACAAATATATACTAGAAAATTAAAAATAAAAATCACAGATTTAAATAAATTTAATCTATATTATGAAAACACAATTAAGAATATAAAAATTTTTAAATCATATTTTAAACCAGATAATTTAAAAAAATGGGATGAGGAAATACAACAATTTGAATGTTTTATATCTATATTAAAAGAAAATGCCGACCAAACCGATAAAGACTTTATTAATGAATGTAACGACATATTAGAAGATAATAAAAATAAAATTGCCGAAATTAGAGAAATAAAAAAACAAAATATGTAGATCTTTTAAAAAATATAGATGAAAACACTAAAATGTTAATATATAACAAAAAATCTAAAAAAACTACAGCTTCTTATAAATATATAATAGAACAATCTATAATTTTGCTTCAAAAAATATCACCTAAACTAAAAATATACACCAACACAAATAGTAACAAATTTATTAAAGAATATATGAAATATTAACAAAAACGGTGAAATTAAAAAAATAACATCATTGATTAAAAAAATCTTAAATAAAAAATCTAAACAAAATTACAACAAAAAATTTACTAAGCCCCCTCCCCTATAAAACTATTAAACTATTTTATTTAAAGTTTAAATTTTCTATAAAATATGAACATAAATTAAATTTATATTAAAAAAACCCAACATGAAATAAAAAAGTAACATATTTATATAATAAATTAAATAAATTATCAGAAAAATATAAAATCAATTTAATCTGTTTAGAACATCATACTGCCAGAAAATATTAAAATGTTCTTTATAAATATACAAATAAATTTAAATAAAAAAAATAAAATAAATATTCTTTTAAAGATATTTAAAAAATTAAAAATTTAAAGCTAATTATTTTTTTATAGTTAGCTTATTTTAATTGTTGAAATTCATTACAAAGCATTATATAATAAAAAATGTAAAATAAAGTTAAAAAATAGGAGGAAATATATTATGATAAATAAAGTAAAACTTTTAATAGTTTTTTGTTTAACTACGCTATCTTTTTCAACAATTTATGTTAATGCACTTCCAACAGAAGAAACTCAAAAAAACTGTTCCGGAAAAAAAGGGGATAACTACGAAAATTATGAAAATGAATATGATCTTTATGAAGAAAATAATAAAAAGGAAGAATTTTTAAATTTTTCTAACAATTTAGCCGCTGCCCTATCCAATAACAAAAATTCTGAGCTTTCTAATAATAAATTTTCTGAAATTTCTAACAACATCGAATCTGAACCTTCTAACAATTTAGGAGCAGACATAGAAGAATTTTTATATAACCAACACAGCAATAATAATTTTAATGAAATAATACAACTAGAAGAAGAAAGTTTTAATAACAACATTAATATTTTTGATCCTCAAGCTAACATAAAAACAACAATTCACTCCAACAAAGATGAAGAAACAAGAATCTTACCATAATAAAATTTAAAAACAACAATATATAAAAAATTGATTTTATTGTTGAAATTTGTAGAAAAATATGTTAAAATATTACATATCAAATAAAGTTATAAATTAGGAGGAATTTGTATGAAGAAAAATTTAAAATTTTTAATAGCAGCAATTATTTCAATAGTTTCAGTTTCTGCAGTCACAGGTAGTGCCATGCAAAATAACCCAGATGGTGGTGATAACAAATATAAAAAATACGAAGAATTGATTGAAAATCAAGATCAGGAACAAAATGTTAATTCAAATAATTCGGAACAAAACATATTTGAAAAATCAAAAGAAGAAATGGCAGCAAATAAAGAAAGATTTCAAAAAATAGATAAAATAGAACAAAAAATAAAAAATGATTCAGCTAACCCATTTCAACTGAGCCTTGAAAAATTTAAAGAAATTTTAGGAATTTCTGTTGATTTTCAACAGCAAAGTGATAATTTTCATAATAACATAAAAGAAGATAAAAAAAATAACTAGATATAAAAGCAAAAATAAACATTTTAATAAAATATTACAAAATAAAAACTAAAAACAAAACCAATATAAAAAAATAAAAAAACAAATAAAGTTATAAATTAGGAGAAGATTTATATGAAGAAAAATTTAAAATTTTTAATAGCAGCAATTATTTCAATAGTTTCAGTTTCTGCAGTCACAGGTAGTGCAATGCAAAATAACCCAGATGGTGGTGGTAGCAGATATAAAAAATACGAAGAATTGATTAAAAATAATGTTAATTCGAATAATTCGGAACAAAACATATTTGAAAAATCAGAAGAAGAAATAGCACCAAATAAAGAAAATTTCAAAAAATATAAAAGCAAAGATGATATAAATAGCAATAGCGTAGATAAATATTTTGATAAAATTTCACAGCGTAAAATTAAAAAAAATATGAATAACTTTAAAAAAGAAAATTTCAATAAAGAATATTCAAATATATTAAAAGAATGTGAAAAAGTGGAAGAAATACTTAATTATAATAAAGAAACAAATATTATAACTGATGATAAATCAAATATATTAGAAAATATTAAATTAGAAAAAGCAGATATAGAAATTTCAAAAAAAATAGAAGAAATTAAAAAAATATCAAATAACAAACATAAATAAAAATTATAATATTCATATTAAGAATCAAAAAAATTTAATTTTTAATTGCTAATTTCAGTGAGTTTTTTGTCTTAAAACCAATAATTACCATTTGATTTTTTTGTATTATATTGTTAAAATAGATGTATGATTTTGTAGTTTAGAGGTGAAATTTATGTTAAAAAATAAGAGAATTTTAGTTATGTCCATTATATTAGGGACTTTATTTTCAGCATTTAGCGCTAGTGCTATACAAAACGAGGCAGGAAATAAAATATCAAAAGAACAAATTGAAGAAATAGTAAAAGAAATTACTAAAAAAAACCCGGAGAAAATAGAAAAATCTGAAAAAAATCAAAGTGAATCATCAATAGATCAAAAAGAATTTAAAGATGAAATAACAAAAATAATAAAAAATTTACAAAAATCTCAAAAAAATTTATTTTACTAATATTTAAAAATTTAGCTTCCCTTATTAATTTTTAATAAGGGATTTTATTTTATATTATTAAATATAATTATAGATATTTAAAAATATAATAATTTTAAAAACAAAAATCTCAAAAAAATTTATTTTACTAATATTTAAAAATTTAGCTTCCCTTATTAATTTTAATAAGGGATTTTATTTTATATTATTAAATATAATTATAGATATTTAATAATATAATAATTTTAAAAACAAAAATCTCAAAAAAATTTATTTTACTAATATTTAAAAATTTAACTTCCCTTATTAATTTTAATAAG
>CACXZI010000062.1 GCA_902772105.1 Oscillospiraceae bacterium
AATTTTAAGCGCAGTAATTTTGAAAAATATTATAAAATTTACTATTTTCATTACGTAGAAAGTTTGATGTGACTTCTATTATATCACTCGCCATAAAGTTTAATCTAACCTTCATTCCGTTTTAAATTTGATAGAATTTTAAATCAATCACTCGCTGGAATGTTTTATTAAAATTTAAAATTACTACGGCCTGCTAAATCCTTTTTCAGTACGTAGAAAGTTTGCTGGAATTTTAAATAAATCACTCGCCATAAAGTCTAATCTAATTTAAAGACCTGCTAAACTAAGTTTAAGGCTTAATCAAAATTTTTAAACCTGCTAAACTTTTTTCATTACGTTTTTTCATTACGTAGCAAGTTTGCTGAAATTTAAAATAGGTCACTCGCCAGGAAGTTTAATATAATTTAAAGACCTGCTAAACTAAGTTTAAGGTTTAATCAAAATTTTTAAACCTGCTAAACTTTTTTCATTACGTTTTTTCATTACGTAATAAGTTTGATGTGACTTTTATTATATCACTCGCCATAAAGTTTAATATAATTTAAAGACCTGCTAAATTCTTTTTCATTACGTAATAAGTTTGCTGGAACTTCTATTATATCACTCGCCAGGAAGTTTAATCTAATTTAAAGACCTGCTAAACTTAGGTTTAAGGCTTAATCAAAATTTTTAAACCTGCTAAATACTATTTTAAATATAATTAAAACCTTTTAAATATCCTAATTTCCTTTTTATCACGTCACTAAATAATAAATATTATATTATTTTTAATTATTGTTTCACACTCTCAATCCATAAACATTTCTAATAATATTAATAACAAAATCACCACCAATTAAATTAACTTTTATAAACAAAAATTCTTTTTCCATTATATAACAATTTTAATAAATATTTAAACCTCATATATTATTTTAAATTTTTAGAACTCCTTTTAATAAAAACCCCAATAATCTATTTTTATTATTTTATGTTTTAACTTCAACATAAATTTAATTTAATTATATTAAAATTCAACAACTATATTTTAAATCTTTAATATTTATTTTTTAATTAAAACAAAAATATTTTAACTTATATAATATCTTCCAAAAAATATAAAATTTTTTTATGTTCACTAAACCAATAAATTAAGCTTTATTTAACATTTTCTGGAGATTTTTGAGATTGCTCTTTCTTTATACCACCCCTTGAATAATTAATAATGCTTTTGTCTGCAATTAATGCATTAGGAACCATAACAAGCCCATATTCATCATTTGTTATATATGTATGCAAATAATCTATTTTTTCAACAACACCCTTTTTCCCGTCAATTTCAATTAACTCTCCAGGTGAATACGGACGTATTGTGAAAATTTGTAGACTTTTTGCAACACCACAAAAAAAATCTTTTAAACCCAATCCAAAAGCAACCAAACCTGAAGAAATAATTGCAAAAAATGCAGTAACTGGAACATTAAATTTAGACAATATTAGCAATAAACAAATAATCATAATGCTTATTCTAGAGGTTTTTAATGTTAATGGCAAAAATCTAGAATCACTTTTTCCAGTTTTTGCAAATGCTTTTTTAATTGCTCTTTTAATAACTTTGGTTAAAATAATTCCAACAACAATAGTGACAATAGAAAACAAAACACTAGGAGCATATTCTAATATTTTATTTCTAACAAAATCCATAACGCTAGGACTATTCATAATAATTCTCCTTCTTAGTAATCTTTCCTTTTTTTTTTAATATTATACAAAATATTTTTTAAATTACAAATTCAAACAAAAAAATATTTTATTTTTACAAATCAAAAATTTTATTTGACTTTATATAAAATTTTAGGTATTATATACTCAAACTAAATAATTCGGAGGGATTAGATATATATGGAAAAAAACGATTCTAAAGAAGATGAACCTGGAAATTTTCCTAAAATATTTAATGTGAAAAATTCATATAAAGAAGACAGAGAAGAAAAGAAGAAAATGTTAAAAATTGTTAAAAAGTCGGAAGAAGAAGAACTAATAACAAAAAATCAAGCGAAGATGATTGAAAAGATATTAGAGCTAGACACAACAACAGTTGACGAAATAATGGTTCACAGAATTGACATAAAAGCCGTAGAAAAAAATTCAAAAATAGAAGATGTTTTAAACATTTACATCAAAACAAAATTTTCCAAGATATTAGTTTTTGATGAAGACATAGATAGCATAATAGGAATAGTGTATATAAACGACATAATGAAAGATTTTTTAAATAAAGAGACAAAAGCGTTAAAAGATTACATAAAAAAAATAGTTTTTATACCAGAAACTATGAAGTGTAGTGTTTTATATAAACAATTAACAAAAGAACGAAAAAGTTTAGCTGTTGTTGTTGATGAATATGGTGGAACATCTGGGATTGTTGGTTTAAAAAACATAAAAAACTTTGTTTTTAACGAATTAGAAAAAGAACACAAAGGCGAAGAAAAAACACCAATTAAACTAAACGAAAAAACACTTGTTTTTAACGGAACAACAGACCTAAAAGAAGTTGGTGACATTTTAAAAATTTCTATTAAAGAAAACGAAAACTACGACACAATCGGCGGGTTTTTGGTTGATGTATTAGGAAAAATACCAGAAAAAAATGAACACCCCACGATAAATTATGAAGGTGTTGAATTTAAAATATTATCTGTGGATAAACAACATATAGATAAAGTTCAAGCTATTATGTCTAAATAGATTGAAATATTACTCTGGCTTAAATTTAAGTCAGGGTTTTTTATTACATTTTTTCAATTCGTAGAAAGTTTGCTGAGATTTAATATAAGTCACTCGCCAGAAAGTTTTATTAAACTTCATTCGGCCTGATAAATTCTTTTTCATTACGTAGATAGTTTGATGAAATTTAAAATATATCACTCACTTTTTCATTACGTAGTCGGTTTGATGTGAATTTAAGTTTATCACTCGCCAGGAAGTTTAATCTAACTTAATAAACCTGCTAAATCCTATTTTAAAATTAATCACTCGCCAGGAAGTTTAATCTAGTTTTAAGCCCTGCTAAATTCTTTTTCAGTATGTAGTTAGTTTGATTTTATCTTAATTAATTAACTCGCCAGAAAGTTTAATCAGATTTTACTTGACCTGCTAAATTTTTTTCAGTACGTAAAAGGTTTGATAAAATTTAAAATTAATCACTCGCCAGGAAGTTTTATCTAGTTTTAAGACCTGCTAAATCCTATTTTAAAATTAATCACTCGCTGGAATGTTTCATTACGTAGATAGTTTGACGAAATTTAAAATATATCACTCGCCATAAAGTTTAATCTAGTTTTAAGACCTGCTAAATTTTTTTCAGTACGTAATAAGTTTGATGAAATTTAAAATATATCACTCACTTTTTCATTACGTAGTCGGTTTGATGTGAATTTAAGTTTATCACTCGCCATAAAGTTTAATCTAGTTTTAAGACCTGCTAAATTTTTTTCAGTACGTAATAAGTTTGATGGAATTTATATTAGATCACTCGCCAAGAAATTTAATCTAACTTAATAAACCTGCTAAATCCTATTTTAAAATTAATCACTCGCTGGAATGTTTAATCAGATTTTATTGGCCTGCTAAATTCTTTTTCATTACCTAAAAAATTTGCTGGAACTTAAAGAAAGTAAATCACTCATTAGAAATTTTAGTTTATCATTATCTTAAAAATTCATAACAACCACATATTTCTAAATTTTCTAATCTATAATAAACTCCAATAAATCTAAAAACCCTAATTTTTCAAAACAAAATAACAATAAACCTAAAACTAATAATATAATAAAAATTTTATTAAACTACGTTCAACCTACTAAGTTTGTTTTAATTAATATTTTAAATAACATAATATTTAAGATATTACTAAAACTTTAAATATCTCATAATATAAAAAAATTTATATGAATTTATCAAAACCACTAAAACCATTAATTTTAACCTTTATAATATAAACAAAAAAATTTCTTCACCTTAACATATAAAAAAATAATTTTATTTTATATACCAAAATAAACACTGCCATCCATAAAAAATCATAAAATTAAAAAATTTTACGTACAGCAGCATTATTAAAAAATAAACTAAAAACCTTTATGCAAAAAATACACCCCAAATGTGAAAACCTGCAGGTATTAATATTCCAGCTAAAAAAGCTACTAAACAAATAATAGTAACTGTTTTTATCACAATACTTCTTTTATCTTTCATATTTTTCTCCTAAAATTTTATTTTCTATTTAAATTATATCATAAATTAATAAATTGTAAACCAAACTAAAAATAAAAATTAAATAAAACTTCAAATTTTAATTTTTAAAAGGTATTTTTATTATGAATAAATTTATAAAAACCCTAACAAATAAATACATTAATATTAACTTTAAAAAACTTATTGAAAAATAAAATTCGCTTTATACTAAATAAAATAACTAACATAAAATTTTTATAAGATGTTATTTAATTAGTAATTAATGTCTTTTATTCTAAAACTAGATTAAACATTCCAGCGAGTGACCTATTTTAAATTTCATCAAACTTGCTACGTAATGAAAAAGCGAGTGATATATTTTAAAATAGGATTTAGCAGGTTTCTTTATGGCGAGTGATAGACTTAAAGTAATATCAAACCTTCTACGTACTGAAAAAGAATTTAGCAGGCCGAATGAAGTTTAATAAAACTTCCTGGCGAGTGATATATTTTAAGTTCCAGCAAACTTCCTACGTAATGAAACTTTCTACGTAATGAAAAAGAATTTAGCAGGCCAAGTAAAATCTGATTAAACATTCCAGCGAGTGACCTATTTTAAATTTCAGCAAACCAACTACGTACTGAAAAAGCGAGTGATATATTTTAAGTTCCAGCAAACTTTCTACGGATTGAAAAAATGGCGAGTTATTAATTTTAAAATAGGATTTAGCAGGCCGAATGAAATTAGATTAAACTTCCTGGCGAGTGATATATTTTAAATCTCATCAAACTTTCTACGTACTGAAAATTATTTTTTGTGAATTTTTTCAAAGAACCAAGAAACAGGTTTTAGTAGGAGATTTACACCACCCAAAACTAATGCTTTTAGAACATATATTTTTTTTAATTTGCTTTTTTTTAGTTTTTTTAAGGTTTCGGATAAAAATTTTTTAGCTTCATCTTCTGTTTTAAATCTTTTTTTTATCCATGGTTTTGAATATTCATCGTCATATTTATTGTTAAATTTGCCTGTTTCAGATATTCCCACTAATTTTTTGGCTATAATTTTTGTGTTTGGTTCCATTATGTGGTAGTGCTCTAAATCTTCTTTAAATATGATGTTAGATAGAATATCCACCTGATATATCCATTTATTATGAAAAGTCCCTGCTATAATGCAACCAACTGCAACGAGAGGGGGTTTTTTATTTGCGGGCACCATCAACCCATCTTCTCTTAGTTCATATGAAAATAAATCCGAATACGATTCTAAATCTAAAAAAGTTCCTTTAATTTCTATTTGTGTTGCTTCTAGTTTAAAACCATATTTTCTAATCTCAATTGGTTTTGTTTTCCAATCTACTGCACCACACAAATTTTTAGGAATTTTGTCCTCTTTTTTATCATCCAGAATAACACACATAAAACTACGCAAACCCAACATCCCATTAATTTCAACGTTATCTCCTCTTTCTTTATT
>CACXZI010000063.1 GCA_902772105.1 Oscillospiraceae bacterium
ATTCTAAGTTTTTTATTTCACTATTATTTTCATTACCTTTTATTTTGTTATTTAGTTTATATATATTTTGTTCTTTATCATATTCTAAGTTTTTTATTTTACTATTATTTTCATCATTTAAAGCCTCTTTTTCAGAAACATTTTCAAACTCTGTTTGCGCTAAAACACTTAAAGTCCCTCCAAAAATCATAGATAATCCTAATAAAATTGTTAATGATTTAAGTTTTTTCATTTTTTCTCTCCCCTTTTTTTATATTATATAAATTAATCTTATTTTAAAATTTTTAATTATTTTTATCTCTTAAATCTTCTCTACATTTAAATTTGCCTGCAGCTGTTTTAACCTTTTTAAAATCTGATTGTTGAACCTCTTTTATAGCTTTATCTAAATCACTAATTCCTTGTTGCTTTTTAAAAATAGCCGCTGCTTCTTCATCTTCTACTATTATCTTATCTTCAAGCCCTTGCTCACGACATTTTTCATAAAAACCATCTATAGGAACAACACTGCCATCTTCTTCTTTTTTTAGCAAATCTGGCCGCACAACAACTTTATCACATTTTTCTTTTCTGTTTTTTATTTCTAAATTAATTGCATCAAATATAAATTGTTTAGATAAATTAAATATATCTTCTGATATTTCTTTACCATTTGTTTTATTTTCTTCAACAATTTCGTTAATGGTTTTTAAAACCATCTTTAAAATTCTATATCCTTCCTCGCTTAACCTACAAAACACAACACCAGGAGTTGATATCTTTTTAAATAAAATATCAGGTTTTAAACAAGAAGATGCAAATATATCTAAAATCTCTTTTTTAACATCCTGCGAAATTTTACCCTCTTTTTCTTCCAATCTACTAAGTGCTTCCTCTGCTAAACAAACCATAGCAACAGCATGATTAACACCTGTTTTGTTCTTATTAGCCTTGTTAATAATAGCCTTTAATTTAGGCCCTTTCACTGTTTTTAAAGGCTTTTTCCCTAAAAAACACACTACTGGTTTTTCATCTTTTGAATCCACCGGAAGGCAAATATGGTTTTTATCATTTATTAATTCATCTATATTTTTTAAATTATTTCCTTTAACATCATACGTCACCTGAACATTAGTAATTCCATCTGGTTTGCTTTTATTTATTAAATTTTCAATTAGCTGCATATTTTCATGTTCACCTTCAAGCTCTAAACTTTCATTTGAATGCCCTCCTTCTTTAAAATTTTTAACATCCATAGTTTCATCATCAAAAATATAATCAAGCTGCCCTGTAATAATTTTTTTTGAATTTTGTTTATCTGTTTTTTCATCATTTTCATTATTTAAAGCTTCTTTTTCAGAAACATTTTCAAACTCTGTTTGCGCTAAAACGCTTAAAGTCCCTCCAAAAATTATAGATAGTCCTAATAAAATCGTTAATGATTGCAGTTTTTTCATTTTTTCTCTCCCCTTTTTTATATTATATAAATTAATCTTATTTTAAAATTTTTAATTTTTTATTTAGTAGATAACAACCTAAAAATTATATATTCTTTTTAATCTAAACTAAAAATATAAACTTATTTTAAAATTTTTAATTTTTTGTTTAATAATTAATAACCTAAAATTTATTTATTCTTTTTAAACTAAACTAAAAATATAATCTTATTTTAAAATTTTTAATTTTTTGTTTAGTAATTAATAACCTAAAAATTATTTATTCTTTTTAAGCTAAACTAAAAATATAATCTTATTTTAAAATTTTTAATTTTTTGTTTAGTAAATAATAACCTAAAAATTATTTATTCTTTTTAATCTAAACTAAAAATATAATCTTATTTTAAAATTTTTAATTTTTTGTTTAATAATTAACAACCTAAAAATTATATATTCTTTTTAAGCTAAACTAAAAATATAATCTTATTTTAAAATTTTTAATTTTTTGTTTAATAATTAATAACCTAAAAATTATATATTCTTTTTAAACTAAACTAAAAATATAATCTTATTTTAAAATTTTTAATTTTTTGTTTAGTAATTAATAACCTAAAAATTATATATTCTTTTTAAACTAAACTAAAAATATAAACTTATTTTAAAATTTTTAATTTTTTGTTTAAGTAAAAATTTTTAAAACAAATATGAAATTATTTTAATCAAGTAAATATAAAAAAAATTAAAGCCTACTGATTTTTTAATTATATCCACCACTTTATGTAACTTTATGCTAAGGCAACCTAATAAATAGAATATATCTTTAACTAATTAAATTTAAACTATATATAAAATATTTATCATTGTAGATTAATTTCAAACATGTAAAAAAACAACCCACAACAAATAAACTAATAAAATTATAGTTTAAAATAAAACATCTCAATCAAAAAAACCTAAAATAGTCACCTAAAAAGCTTAATAAAACTTAAAAAATCAATAAAACTAAAAATTAAAAATAAATTCAATATCTTTTAACTATTATAAAACTTTTTAAAACTAATATCCTATTCTCATCGCGCGCACCATAATAATAAGACATATTCATTATATATACAAACTGTATAATTGTCAAGATACAATATTTTTCATTTTTCTAAAAAATAATTCCAACAATACAGCAAAACATATCCATCTATTTATCTATCTAATAAATAAGTTAGTTAAATAGCAATTTTAAAATCAAGAATTTTATTTGAAACACCAACAAAAATATAAATATAAAATAATTTCAAATGTCCCTGCTCTGAATTTTTGATAGCTAATCAATTACATAAAATAGAATTTTACTGCAGGTTTAAATTTAAAAAACAATATAAAAATAACAGCCCTCTAACATTAACTAATAGTCATAAATAATATTATTTCTCAATATTTTCTGTGTTATTAACAATATATTTCTTTTAACCTTCTATTTTTAAATCTTTTATGTTTATATTATTTCAAACAAATGTTTAATATTTCTACTATATCAATAACTAAATGTTTTATTTAAAAAATCAAACATAATAACATAATATTTATATAATAAATAAGTTAGTTAAATAGCAACACAAA
Organism: Oscillospiraceae bacterium; assembly: GCA_902772105.1. Classification (GTDB taxonomy): domain Bacteria; phylum Bacillota; class Clostridia; order Oscillospirales; family Ruminococcaceae; genus RUG12519. The sequence continues at coordinate 3,030 of CACXZI010000063.1, forward strand.
ACCAAAAAAAATATCTAAAAACAATAAAATTATCATATTTATGTTAACATATTAAAATTCATAATAAATAAATCAAATATTCATTTTAATTCAAATATTAATACCTCTAAAAATAAATTTATTTTTATTATATAAAACTTCTATTTAACATGTATATTATATATAATCAAACGTCAAAAATTTTTGCATCTTCTAAATATCCCACCCATTCAAACGCATCATACGCATTTTTAACATTTTCAAAGGTTGTTTTTTCAATTTCTTCTATATATCTAAATAAAATTTTAGTAGTTTTTTCATTAATAACCGCTTTTTTTTCCTCTTCATCATGAACCACTATATATTTTTTAAGCCCTGCATCTTCACACAATTCTTTAAAATTATCCTTATAAACAAAATATCCTTCAACAGTTTTTTTAAAAAATTCAGGAACTATAACTATTTTTTTCGATGCTTCTCGATGTAAACGTATTATTTTAAAAATTCTTTCTATTAATTTCTTTTTAGCAATATTAAAATCTTTTTCTGTTACTTCTCCTACATCCTTAATGCTAATAATTTTACGCACAATGCCATAATCTTTTTCTTCTTCTAAAAATGAATATTTCCCACGAGTTACAATACGCTCTTCAGGATAATCAGGAGCCAAAAACATCCAATAAAATTCATCTAAAAATCTTTGCCTAGTTTTTTCATCCATTTCAAAACCTTGTTCTTCTAATTTTTTAATCCGCACATATGCCCATAAAGATAGAGCCATCGCATGATTTGCGTTAGTTTTATTATCATCAATATCCCCACAATATGTTTTACGATAAAAATCTTTATCCATTGTTCCATCATTAAAAAAATAATTAAAAGTTCCGGTAATTGTTTTTTTCTTTTTCTTCTTTGCCAAAGCACAAAAACTTCCACTAAAAATAAAACTAATTCCCAAACAAATTGCTAATATTTTTTTATTTTTCATTTATCTTCAACTCCTCTATTATTTTTATATCTTAAATATGACTTCTATTATACATAAATTTGGAAATTTTTGAAATATATTGTAATAATTTTGATATAATTGTCATATAAAATAATCTGAACTAACAAATCTTTAAAGAAATTTATAAACAGTTTAATTTCTATTTAAACTCTACATAAACTTTTAATATTTTTCTCTTTAACTTTATTTTAAAAATATCATCTTAATTTTTAATTTAAGAAATATTAAAATTTTTATAAACAGTTTAATTTTCTATTTAAACTCTACATAAACTTTCAGTAATTTTTCTTTTTAACTTTATTTTAAAAATATCATCTTAAATTTCCCTAATCTCTTTATAAAACAAATTATTGTGGCTTTATATTAATAGTTAAAACTTTTAAGTTAGTTAATTCTTAAAAATATCATCATGAATTTTTATAAACAGTTTAATTTTCTATTTAAACTCTACATAACCTTTTAATATTTTTCTTTTTAATTTTATTTTAAAAATATCATCATGAATTTTAATTTAAGAAATATTAAAAATTTTTATAAACAGTTTAATCTCTTTTTAAACTCTACACAAACTTTTAGTATTTTTTTTAACTTTATTTTAAAACTAATAATCTTAAATTTCCCTAATCTCTTTATAAAACAAATTATTGTGGCTTTATATTAATAGTTAAAACTTTTAAGTTAGTTAATTCTATATATTTTTATATATATTTTTATTTTAAAAATATCATATTAAATTTTTATAAACAGTTTAATTTCTATTTAAACTCTCCATAAAACTTTCAGTATTTTTTTAATTTTATTTTAAAAATATCATCATAAATTTTTATAAACAGTTTAATTTCTATTTAAACTCTTCATAAACTTTTAGTATTTTTTTAATTTTATTTTAAAACTAATAATCTTAATTTTTAATTTAAGAAATATTAAAATTTTTATAAACAGTTTAATTTCTATTTAAACTCTTCATAAAACTTTCAGTAATTTTTCTTTAATTTTATTTTAAAACTAATAATCTTAATTTTTAATTTAAGAAATATTAAAAATTTTATAATAAGAAATATTAAAAATTTTATAAACATTTAAATTTCTATTTAAACTCTACATAAACTTTTAGTATTTTTCTTTTTAATTTTATTTTAAAACTAATAATCTTAATTTTTAATTTAAGAAATATTAAAAATTTTATAAACAGTTTAATTTCTTTTTAAACTCTCAATAAACCTTTAGTATTTTTCTTTAATTTTATTTTAAAAATATCATCATGAATTTTAATTTAAACAAATATTTTCCCAATCTTTTCATAAAATAAATTATTATGGTTTATATTAATAAAACACAAAATCTAAGATATAGCCCTATTTTAACTAAATATATAAAAAGGTTTGATTAAACTTTAAACAAAGTAAAATCAAACCAATAAAATAAATATTCTATTTTTATATCACTCAACCTTTAGCATCATGTGTTTTTCTTAAATCTTTTCTCCATTCAAGTTTTTCTGCTTGCTCTTTAACCTTTTCAAAATCTAAACCCTTAATTTTTTTCATTTCTTTTTCTATTAAATAAATACTTTTTTTAAGACTATCTTTGGCTTTTTTATCAGCTTTTTCACTTATCACCTTTTCTAGTTCTATGCTTTTCTTCATTCTTTTCAACAAATCTTTTTTAGCAGCTTCAAAAACATCTTTTTTAAATTCAAATTTTTCAAATTCAAGAATCTTTTTAAAAACTTCATATCCTTCTTTACTTAAACTAAAAAATTGTGTTCCATAAGCTATTATTCTATTTAATTTCAAATTTGGTTGTTTGCAAGGAGAAGCAAACCAATTTAAAATTTCATCTTTAATCTCTTCTGATATTTTGCCTCCCTGCTTTTGTAATTTATTTATTGCTGCATATGCTTTAAAAAACATTCCCATAGCTTGAATTTCGTTTGTTTTGTTGTCTTTAAGTATAAGTTTTGACGCTTCTTTTTCGTTTTTAATAACTTTTTTCAAACCATTTTTTTTTAAAGCTTCATTAATTTTTTCTATTTCTCTATCTTGAATATCCGATACCATTGGTGGCATAATCCCATTTTTATACCAAAATTTATTCATACTTTTTTCAAAAAAATAATCTAAATATCCACTAACCGATTCCTTTGCTATTTTACTTTTAGCACAAACATTTAAACTACTTGCAAAAACAATAAATACTCCGAAAAAAGATGTTATTAGTCTTAATTTTTTCATTATATCACACTACCTTTCTATAAAACAAATTCACATAATTTAAATATAAACTAAACAGAATTAATATACATTAATTCCCACATATTGTCAATTGCTTTATATAAAATATGATAAAGAACATTACATCAATAAATTTTATTTTAAACATGAAAAAACAAATTTTTATATAAGCAAAAAATTTAAAATAAAACTTTTCTAACAATATAGATTTAGCCATAAAAAAATAAATATACCTTTAACTAACCAATATTTTTAAATAGTTTTATTATAAAAATCTATTCACTTTCATCCAAATATTCATATTTTTCATAAAAAATATATAAATCTAATAACCGATTCTCCCATTTTAATTTTTCTAATTTGTTTTTAACTTCATAAAAATTTACGTTTTCAATTTCTTCACAATAATCCAATAAAATATAAATTCCACTTTGTTTTTTCCACTGTTTTATTTCTTCTTTAGAATAAACCACTATTTTTTCTTCCAGACCCATTTTTTCGCATAGCTCATAATGCTTTTTTAAATACAAATTACGGCCTTTTTCATCCTTTTTGAACAAATCTTTAACAACAACCATTTCTCTACTTGTGGCTTCCAATGTATCTATTTCATCTTTAATTCTAAATATTAAATATTTTTGAGCCATGTTAAAAATTTCTTCTGTTAGTTCAACATCTTTAATTTTAATCATTTTATGTAGAATTTTAATTCCCTCTTCAGATAGATCAATATCCAATATACCACTAGTTATTATTTTTTTTGATTTAACATACCGATGTGAAAGTCCATAATATTTATCTATTAAACATGGCTCTTTACAAAAATGAGAAAAATTTTCTAAAAGTTCTTCTTCGGTTTCTTTCGATATCGTAACATTTTGTTCTTTTAACCTTTTAATTCTTGAATATGCCCATAAAAACAAAGCCATAGCATGATTAACATTGGTTTTATTTTCACAAGACGCAATATTAGTTGCAATCCTATCATTATAATCATTTTTATCAATGCTTCCATCGGTGAAACTATATTTAAATCTTCCAGAAATGGTTTTTTTAATAACCTTAGCAAAAGCACAAAAACTTCCACTAAAAACAAAACTAATTCCCAAGCAAATTGCTAACATTTTTTTCTTTTTCATTTATCTTTAACTCCAATATTATTTTTATATCTTAAATATGATTTCTATTATACATAAATTTAGAAATTTTTGAAAGATAATGTAAAAATTTTAATTTATTTGTCATATAAAAATATTCTACAAAAACAAATTATTAAATAAATTTATAAACAGTTTAATCTCTTTTTGAACTCTCCATAAACTTTTAATATTTTTCTTTTTAACTTTATTTTAAAAATAATAATCTTAAATTTCCCTAATCTCTTTATAAAACAAATTATTGTGGCTTTATATTAATAGTTAAAACTTTTAAGTTAGTTAATTCTATATATTTTTA
>CACXZI010000064.1 GCA_902772105.1 Oscillospiraceae bacterium
AATAACGAAATTGAAAATATTAACAACAAAATTAAAAATATAAAAACTGAAAAAATAGAAACTGAAAATGAAGATATTAATAATAACGAAATTGAAATTGATGAAGATAAAAATATTAATAATAACAAAATTAAAAATATAGAAACTGAAAAAATAGAAACTGAAAATGAAGATATTCATAATAACGAAATTGTAATTAATGAAGATAAAGTTATTGATAATAACGATGTAATTAATAAAGATAAAAATATTGATAATAACAAAATTGTAATTAATGAAGATAAAAATATTGATAATAACAAAATTGAAATTAATAAAGATAAAAATATTAATAATAACGATGTAATTAATAAAGATAAAAATATTGATAACAAAATTGTAATTAATAAAGATAAAGTTATTGATAATAACGATGTAATTATTGAAAATAAAAATAACATTACAGAAGAAAAAAATAAAAATAATGATAAAAATATAAAAGAAAATACTGCAAACAACAAAAAAAATGAAGCTAAAAGTGAAACATCAAAAAAATTATCAACATCCTTTTCCAAAATAATAAAAAATCCAAAGAAAGATCAGAATAATATTAGCAATGAAGAAAAACTTAATTTAATACAAAAAAATATAAATGAAAATAATGACGAAAAAAGAAAAACTGAAGAAGATAAAAATAGAAATATTAAAATTAAAGAAAAAAGAAACACATATAAATCACTACGTTACGGAAAAACAGAAGAAATGAGTGAATTAAAAGGAAAAAACAATGAAAACGAAATTGAAACAAAACATACAATATATAAAAATAAGTATGAAACAATAGAAGGAAATAATAGTGACAGTACTAACAATGAAAGTAGTGATCTTAAAAATAAAAATGAATCAATACGTTTAAAATATAAAAATATACAAGGAAAAAAAATCAAATATAAATCACCACGTTACGAAAAAACAGAAAAAATTAAAGAAAACTCAGAAAATAAAAAAATGGGTGAATCAAAAAATTCGAGAAATGAAAAAGACCAGACTGTGTCAGTGGAAAAATATTTAGGAAAAGAAAAACTTCCGAATATTGGAAAAACCAATAAAAATAATAATATAAAAAATGAATCTGAGCAAACAACAAAAAAAATGAAGCTAAAAGTGAAACATCAAAAAATTTATTCAAAAACTTTTCCCGAAGAAGAAACAAAAATCCGGAAAATATTAGCAATGAAAAAAAACTTAATTTAATACAAAAAGATATAAATAAAAATAATGAGGAAAAAAGAAAAACTGAAGAAAATAAAAATTTTAATGAAAAAAAATATAGAAACTTTATTTCAAACACAAAAAAACAAAAATTAGAAACTAAAGCCAATATCAAACCACAAAGAAAAACAGATGAATTGAAAAACCCAAGTAAAAATTTAAATAGTTCAACCACAAACGAAATAGCAAAAAAAACTTCTACTTTAAGATTAAAAACAGATTTAACAAAAAAAGAATCTTTTAATGATATAAAAGAAAACAATAAAAAACTAAAATTAGAAAACAAAAAAAATGATACAATAAAAGAAAATAAAAATATTACGAACTGTGATAAAAAAATGTATGAAGAAGAAGAAAAAAAATTAATGCAAGAAATACAATTATTAAAAGAAATGAAAGACTTAGATCAAATTCCAGAAGAACATTTTAAAGCTATGTGTGACGAAATTAAAGAAAGATTAACAAAATTTAAATCAAAGGTGAGAAACGAATTAAAGGTGAGAAACGAATTAAATGAAAGATTGAAATTGCAGAAATCACAGCAAAAAAACGAGAAAAATAAACTACATCAAGAAAAGATAAGAAAAAATTACGAAAAAAGAATAAAAAGAACACTTAAAGAACTACAAATAGATAACATAATAAATAAAGAAGACATTAAATTTTTGGAAAAACGATTCTCCGAAAAATTAAGAAGATTAAAAATAAAAATAAATAATTATGTAATTAACAACAAAATTAACGAATTAAAACACGAAGAATATACAAATCCTGAATCGACCAAATTTATGAAAAAATATACGGAATTACAAAATTTACAAAATGCGGATGATACTAAATGTAGGATATTAAATCTTAAAACACCAACTAAAGCAAACAAAAACGGTGGAGGAAATTGGTTTATTTCAACATATTTAGATATCAAAAATAATAAAACAAAGATATGAAAAATACCTAAAATAATTCTATAATATTTACGCTATCATCAAGAAAAATATTTACAAAATATAATTTACTAGAATTTATAAACTTTTAATTAAATTCACTACATAAAAGAGTAGTGAATTTTTTTTTTATTTTTAATTAAAAAAGTTATTGCAAAATTTCCATATTTTGGTAAAATTATATTATGTTTTGTAAATTAGGAGGGATATTAAAAATGAAAAATAAAAAAATTTTAATCTCATACATATTTTGTAGTATATTATGCTTAAATATTACAGTAACAGCGATGAGAAGAAGAACAGCTAATGTTAAATTAGAAAAAAACAATGTAGCTGAAAAACAGGTAACTAACATAAATTCAAACAACGATTTTAACAAATTATCAACAACAAGCTATTCATTAAACGATGAATTGAATAAAATGAAAAACTTACTTGAGAGAAAAATAAACAACATGAAAAATGCTTTTATAGATTATAAAAACTCTATTTTTAATAAATCAATAGATGAAATTATTAAAAATGATATAATATTTAAAAAGAAAAATAAAAATGTAGAAAATATAATAAAAAGGTTTGATAAGATTAAAATTGAATATTTATCAGAAATTGAAAAAGAAAAGCCAAATAAAAATATTGATAAAAAAACTGAAAATTTAATAAAAGAAATAGAACAAATTATAGAAAACTATTTATTAGCAATAACACAAAGTGGAAGATTAATTTATTACAGTTTTTTAGGTAGATATAAACAATTAAAAAAAGATGAATTGAATACAGATATAGCAACATATCATGATTCAATAAACGTTTTAGATGATGAATTTAAATATCCAAAAGGTGCCATTAAAATAGAAGAAAGATTAAAAGAAGAAGAACGAAAAACTAATTTAATAAAAACAAACAATAACTTCAAAGAACTCATTAATTCTGACATAGAAAATTTAAATAAAAAATATAATACTTTTGATATTTTAGATATAGAACTAAAACAAAACAAATCCAACGAAAAATTAGATTCTGAAATAAATAAATTTAAAAATTTTACAAAAAAAGTTTTAGACTTATATAATAGAACTTGTGACGCTTTTTTAAAATCTTTAAAAGATATAAAAAACGAAAATAATAGAGAAAATTTTCACATATTAAGTAAAGAATTAATAAACTCTTATGATGAAAATGAAGAATTTTTTAATTATAGAAATAAAAATATAAAACAATTTAAAAAAACATTAAAAGAACTAAAAAATATAAAAGAAAAAACTTTAATAAAACAATTCAAAATTAGAGAAGTAACTATAAACTCATTATTAAAAGAATCTATTTATGAGTTTTTTAACTGCTATAACAAAATTAAAACGAATATTCAAAATAACAAAAAAGATATTATACCAAGAAACAATGTTAATAAAATTAAAACGAATATTCAAAATAATAAAAAAGATATTATACCAAGAAACAATATTAATAAAATTGAACCAAATATTCAAAATAATAAAAAAGATATAATCCAAAGAAACAATATTAATAAAATTGAACCAAATATTCAAAATAATAAAAAAGATATTATACCAAGAAACAATATTAATAAATTTGAAACGTTATGGAATGAAATAAAGGATAGATGTTATTACTTTGAAACATACAACGCCTATGTTGACCGTAATCAAAAAAACCTACATACACTATATAAAGAAAAAAGGATACTAGAAAATTACACACTATTTTTAAAAGCAATCGGTGAAAAACCTTTTATTAATTCACTAATAAAAGAAATAACAAATGAACCAGATAATAATGTGATTGACAACTTCAACAATACTACCAAAAATGATAATCAAGCAAAAAGAGCTTTTGATAGTTTAATATTTAAATCACAAATTAATAGCTATAAAGCAAAATTAAATATGATATATGAAGAATATGATAATGATTTAAACTTTTTATCTAATAACAAAAATTTAGAAAAAGAAAAAATTTTTAAAGATTGTAAAACATGGATTTCAGATATAAACAAATTTTCTGAAAAGTGTTATAACCTTTTAAAAGAAATTAAAAAACAAATAAAAAATAAAAAGAATTCAAAAATAAAAATATATGGGAAAAATAGTTTAAAAAAACGTATTAATTCATTTGAAATTTTTATTGAAAATATAAAAGATATTGTACGAGATACAACAAATGAATTAATAGAAGAATTAGAAAACAATAACATTGAGCAATATGACAAAAATATCGAATTAAATAATAACAAAGAAAATGTAATAAATTTAAATATACAGAATGAAAACAACAAAAATAATATAGAAAATTTAGAGGAAAAAATTGAGGAAAATAATATCAAAAAAGAAAAAAAAGACATTAAAATAACAGTTGCAAAAAAAGTAAAAAAAGGAATTAAAAATCTTAACGAAAAGTTTGATGATAATTTTAGCTCAGTTAAAAAAGAAAATAATATTAATAATGAAAACGATACTTCAGGAAAAAAGTTTAAAAATAATATAAATTATTCGATGGATAATTCCGATGAAGAAGTGTCTAATGACATAAAAAATATAGATACTCTTTTATCTAAAGTAAAAAAAGAAGATAAAAACAATAATAGTGATAGCAAAGAAAACAACAACAGTGTAAATAAAAGCGATAATGAAGAAAAAAATTCTGAACAAGATAATATTGATATTAATAAAAAATTAGAAATTAAATTTAAAGAAGAATACAACAAAAAAGATGAAAATGATAAAAGTAATAATGAAGAGGAAGAAATAAAAGAAAACAACAAAAAAGATGAAAATGATAAAAGTAATAATGAAGAGGAAGAAATAGAAGAAAACGACAAAAAAGATGAAAATGATAAAAGTAATAATGAAGAAGAAAAAATAGAAGAAAACGACAAAAAAGATGAAAATAAAAGCGATAGTGAAGAAAACAACAAAAAAGATGAAAATGATAAAAGTAATAATGAAGAAAAAATAGAAGAAAACAACAAAAAAGATGAAAATAAAAGCGATAGTGAAGAAAACAACAAAAAAGATGAAAATGATAAAAGTAATAATGAAGAGGAAGAAATAGAAGAAAACGACAAAAAAGATGAAAATAAAAGCGATAATGAAGAAAACAACAAAAAAGACGAAAATGATAAAAGTAATAATGAAGAAGA
>CACXZI010000065.1 GCA_902772105.1 Oscillospiraceae bacterium
TAAACCAGGTTTTCGTCGAACTGGGAAAACACGCATCAGCGTCGTTTGCGGCATCCTGAAACACCTCGAAAATACGAGTCAGAATTGCAAAAATCAGATTTTGTGACACATAGCGGAGAAAAGGAGGAACAGCATAGATAAAACATCTCTAGCTGGAGAAAAAATACCCATTAAAATAATACTTATTAAAATGACTAAAAGGTTTAATTTAATTATTTGTCTAACATCACCTTTATAAGTTTGTTTGATTGAAAGTTCTAGATTTATGTTATTTTTTATTCGTGTAGTGATTCTTTTCGCTATATAATAAAAACTTACAAAGCCAATTAACATGCCAAACACTACACCAAAAATAGAATATATATTAACACAAAATCCCGGAAAGAAAGCTAAAAATCCTGTATATCCAGCTATCATTAAGCTAATTTGTGTAAATGTAGTTAAAAGTGCTAATATTCCCAATATTTTAAATTTTAAACTTATAAATAAAATCAAAATTAAAAATAAAATCAATATAAAAATGATTGAATTATATTTTGCATATGCGCCCAGCGAGGGAGAATAGTTGTTAACTGATATAACATTTAAATTTACTGGCAATTTCTCACTGTTCATTAAGTTCACAGCTGTTGTAATGGCAGACGCAGAATTAAGACTTAAATTAGTTGCACATACCTTATTGTTTTCATTTACTAGGCTTAAAATATTGCCTTCATAAATTGTATTTGCGTCTAAATTTATTTTTATATTTTGTTTTGTTAATTCTTTAAATAGGTCTCTTTTTCTATCTTGCAGGTTTTTTAAATTTTCTTCTAATTCTTTTAATTCATCTTCTTCCTTTTTTTCTTCTTCTTTTTTTTCTTCTTCTTTTTTTTCTTCTTCTTTTTTTTCTTCTTCTTTTTTTTCTTCCTCTTCTTTTTTCATGTTTTTTTTGGTTTTTTCAATCTCTTTTGTTAAAAGTTTAATTTCCTTTTCCAACCCATTTATTTCTTTTCTTATTACTGTAGTTGTCGTGTAAATGTCTACAATTTTTTCTTTTCCAGATGCATTAAAAGACAACATTATAGCCGGGTTGGTATCTTGACTTTTCACTTCGCCTTTTAATTGATTTTGCTTAACATAACGCAAAACTGCAGAATTAATTGAGTCATCGGTCATTAACAGTTCTTCTTTATCATCTTTATCATTTTTACCATTAATCAACGACATAAAATCTCTTGGATTTTTTTCTGTTTTAAAAATTTTCACTTCCCCTTTGGCAGATAGGTATGAAGCTATATCTCCATAATCAAAAAAATATTTGCTATATGAAGCTGGAAAGCATATGGTTATTATATTACTATTATTGTCGAAGTAAAATTCATTCTCACCAATTCCACTTAGGATCAATCTTTTCGTTAATATTCTTTCAATGTCTTCCTTTTTTTCTTCATCTAACTGTTCGTCGCAAGAAAGCACTATTCGAGTTTCTTCGTCTAGGTCTTTTGACCAATTTATGGTATTTATTCCTTTGAAATGGTTGTGTGTCGTTGCTCCCCAATTTATAAAAAAAAAAAAAATGGATAGTAAGGAAAAACAAATCATAGTTACTATTAGTATGATGCTAAAAAATGCCATCTTTTTAAAATTTCTCACTGGTACTCTCCTCACATCTAAAATTTTTCAAATTACATTTTAAATCAAATTTTCAAATTTGTCTATTATTTCTTTCGAATTTTCTTCCAATATTGGGTCAATAAATTTTTCTTTAAAGTTTTCAACCTGCCTTGCACTAAGACCTATAAAATTTTCTGGTTTTAAAATTTTTTCTATTTCTTCTTTTTCCAAATTTAAATCATCTTCTTTTTCTAAACGATCAATTAAATCATTTTCTTCTCCTTTTTCTTTAACAATTGCTGCTGCTTCCATTGAAAGCTTTCTAAGCTTTTCGTGAATTTTTTGCCTATTACCTCCTTTTTTTGTTGCAACCATCATAATATTTTCGGTTGCCATGAATGGAAGTTCTTTTAAAGTTCTTTTTTCAATTACTTTTTTATTGATAGTTATGTTGCTGCATATATTTAACATTAAATTTAAAATTGCGTCAACTGCCAAAAAACTTTCTGGGATAACAATTCGCCTATTTGCAGAATCATCAAGAGTTCTTTCAAAAAATTGTGTTCCAGCTGTAAAAGATGTGTTTAGAAGATTTGTTAAAACATAGCGGGATAATGCTGTTATTCTTTCGCTTTTCATCGGATTTCTCTTGTAGGGCATAGCAGACGAACCAATTTGATTTGTTTCAAAAGGTTCCTCTAATTCTTTAAAGCTCTGCAAAATCCGCATATCATAAGAAAATTTCATTGAAGATTGTGCGATAGAAGATAAAACACTAAGAATTTTAAAATCTATTTTCCTGCTGTATGTTTGGCCTGAAAGGCAGATAACTCTATCAAATCCCATTTCTTTTGCAATTTTTTTCTCTAGTAGTTCAATCTTTTTTTCGTCTTTTTTAAAAAGTTCTAAAAAACTAGCTTGTGTTCCTGTTGCTCCTTTAGACCCTAAAAGCATTAAATTTTCAATTATGCTAGAAATATCTAGGAAATCCATGTAAAAATCCTGTGTCCAAAGAGCTGCTCTTTTTCCAACGGTTGTTAGTTGTGCTGGTTGTAAATGCGTGTATGAAAGGCAGGGTATGTTTCTTGTGTTGAAAGCAAAGTCACAAAGCAGCTTAATAACTCCCAATAATTTTTTCTTTATTAATTTAAGTGCTTCCTTCATTGCTATTATGTCCGCATTATCAGTTACATAGCAAGAAGTTGCACCTAAATGTATTATTTTTGCTGCGTTTTTACATTGTTTTGCGTATGCATAAATTTGTGCCATCACATCATGTTTTACAATTTTTTCTCTTTTTTTCGCTGTTTCGTAGTCTATAATGTTTATGTTGTCTTCTAGTTCTTTTATTTGTTTTGAAGAAATTGGCAGTCCGAGTTCTTTTTCAGCTCTAGAAAGCGCAACCCATAGTTTTCGCCATGTTTTAATTTTTTTTTCTTCAGAAAAAATGTACAACATTTCTTTGCTAGAATATCTTGAACAAAAAGGACTTTTATAAGTATTATTTTCTGAATTGATCATAATTTTTAAGCACACATCCTTATAAAACCATTTTAACCAAACAATTCTACCATAAATATTTAAGTTTTGCAACATTTTTCAATTTTTCCTGTTTACTTAGAAAAATTATTTTTTTGTTTTATGTTTTTATATGTTTAATTTTTATGTGAATTCGTAATATTTTAGAATTCGATATATTGTGTTAAATGCTCGTTTTTTTGTTCTTGATACTGTACTTTTACTAATATTTAAAACTTGTGCAATTTGAAAATATTTGAGTTTTCGAACAAAATATAGTTCTAAAATTGTTCTTTGTCTTTGGCTTAATTCTTTTTTCACAATTAGTTTAACCATTCTTTTTAGTGTTTCAATTTTTATTGCGTTTGAAGTGCCTTTTTTTCTAACTATTTTTGCAATATAAAAAAAAAAAAGGTAATCAAAAGAAACGTTTTTCATATTAAATTAAACC
>CACXZI010000066.1 GCA_902772105.1 Oscillospiraceae bacterium
ATTTTAAAAGAAAAAACTAATGAAAATTTTAATTTTAACCCTAATAAAATAATATATAACAAATATGAAAAAGATTTTAACTTAAATGATAATGATAATAATGATAATAATGATAATATTTTATATAAGATTTTTAAGTAAAATATATTTTAATAATTTTAATGTTTAGATAAAAAGTAAAAGTGTCTGCAAAATTGGCAGATGCTTTTATTTTTTCATTACGTTTTTTCATTACGTTTTTTCAGTACGTAGTAAGTTTGATGTAATTTAAAGTTCATCACTCGCCAAGAAATTTAATCTAAACTTCATTCGGCCTGCTAAATCCTATTTTAAATTAAGCCACTTGCCATAAAATTTAATCAAACTTTTATTCCGTTTTAAATTTGCTATTGTTCTAAGTTTATCACTCGCTGGAACTTTTCATTAAAATTTATAATCACTACGGCCTGCTAAATTCTTTTTCATTACGTAGTTAGTTTTATATGATTTTAAGTTTATCACTCGCCATAATGTTTAATCAAACCTTATTCGGCCTGCTAAATCCTATTTTAAATTAAGCCACTCACCATAAGATTTAATCAAACTTTTATTCCATTTGTAGTCCATATGTTAACATAAAAAATATTTCAATTTAACAATAATTTAACATAAAATTCTTTTTATGTAATTTTGTGAAAACTATTGTCGAATAACATGATATATTATAAAATATTTTTAAAATTATAAAAGAGAGGTTAAAAAAATGGATAAATTTAAAAAAATAATGGTAGGATTTTTTATTTTGGCGTCGGTTAATTTTGTTTCGATTAATTGTTTTGCTGTGAAAATCAAAAACAAACAAAAAAAAATAATTGATATAAAAAGTGATGAAAATCAGTTAAAAGGAAAAAAACAAGGAATGACGCTAAACGAGAAAGAAAAAATAAACCAAACAAAATAGTTGATATAAAAAGTGATGCAAACCAGTTAAAAGGAAAAAGAACAACAAGAAATGACGCTAAACAAGAAATAAAAAATAAACCAAACAAAATAATTGATATAAAAAGTGATGCAAATCAGTTAAAAGAAAAAAAAACAAGGAATGATATTAAACGAAAAAGAAAAAATAAACAAAAAAAAATAGTTGATATAAAAAGTGATGTAAAACAATTAAGTGGTGAGAAAAAATCAAATATGAATATGCAAAATATGTTAAAAACGAATGATATTAAACAAAAAGAAAATAATGGTGTTATTGAAAAGAGTGAAGATAAATTCAAATTAGTCAATATAAAAAATGGAATTTTTAATATTAAAGAAATAGTAGAAGAAATAAAATTAAATATTCTTAAATATTTATCAGTATCTTTATTTAATAAAAAAATAGATAGGAAAAAAATAGGTGAAATTTTAAAAGAAAATCATATTAATTATTCAAATTTTAGTTTTTGTTGTGAAAAAACAAATGGTTATAAATATAGTTTTAAAATAATAACACCTAATCTGAAAAAAGTAGACAATACAGTAAAGAAAAATATAAAAACTCAAATAGAAGAATATTTTAATTCTTTAAAGAATGTTGTTTTTTATGATACATTGATTAAAAAATTAAAAGCGATTGAAAAACAAGATACAAAATATGAAAAGCTAATAACTTTTTTTGTAAAAAGAACAAAAAAAAGCTTTTATACAGATAATGGGCAAAAAATTAATTCTGTTATTGAATATATTTTTGATAAACTAAAAGAAGAAAAAGATTATTCTAAATATTTAGAAATTTTAAAAAAAGAGGATATTAAACTAACTAGTGTAAATTTTTATAATGATTGTGAATATAAAGGTGATGCGAAAAAAGTACGCAAATATATAAAATATGATGATACAACAACAATGAAATTGAATATTCTTAGATATTTGGCAACAGATATAATTAAAGAAAAATTTAAAAAACAAGATATAGAAAGTATTTTTACAGAAAATAATGCTAAAGGATATAAAGATTTTTGGCTTATTTTAAAAAAATCTAATAAAAATATTGGTAATGTGCTTAATGTTGTAAAACCAAAAGAAGAAGTTGAATTGAACGAAGAAACAAAAAATGAAATTTCAGAACAAATAAAAGAATATTTTAATGGTATGAAGGACGATGTTTTAGGTAATACATTAATTAAAAATTTAAAAAAATTAAAAATAAATAGTTCTAAATATAATAAAATGAAAGCATCAATAGAAAATATAATTAAAAAATATTTTTTAAAAGATGCAAATTTTAATTTTGAAAATATTTTTGATGAGCTTAAAAATGAAAAAGATCATTCTAAATATTTAGAAATTTTAAAAGAATTTGATTTGATAAGATATGTTAATTTTAAAAAAGACAAAGTTTATGAAAATAAAAAAAAAGATTGCAATGTTAAAACAATGAAAATAAATATGCTTAAAATTTTGGCAAAAGATGAATTTAAAAATTGTTTAGAAAGTTTTTTTAAGGAATATAATATAAAGGAATGTAAAGATATTGAAATTTCTACGAATAATGTGTTTAAAGATATTAAATATCATTTATATTTAAATATACCAAGATTTAAAAAAATTAACCACAATTTAAAAAGAAAAATGATGAAATATTTAAAAGATTGTTTTAATAAAGGAAAGAAAGAAATTTTTAAAAAGGTGTTCAAAAACTTAAAAACTATTGACACTAAAGGTGAAGAATATAATAATATGATTAATAAATTAGAAAAAATGTGTAAAAAACATTTTATAATAAAAGATGGGCAAAATGTAAATAAAATGCTTGAAGACATTTTCGATAATTTAAAAAAAGAAACGAAATATGAAAATTATTTAACATTTATAGATAGTCGTGAAATATTACGTAGTGTGACTTTTGGTGATTATAGAAAAAAGAAAAATAAAGAAGAAAATATGGAAGAAGATGTTGAAGAAAGTGATGAAGAAGAAAATGTAGAAGAAGAAGATGTTGAAGAAGGTGATGAAGAAAGTGATGAAGAAGAAGATGTTGAAGAAGGTGATGAAAAAGAAGATGTTGAAGAAGATGAAGAAGAAAATGTAGAAGAAGAAGATGTTGAAGGTGTTGAAGAAGAAGAAGATGTAGAAAAAAGCAATAAAGAAGAAAATATGGAAGAAGAAAATGTAGAAAAAAGTGATGAAGAAGAAGGAAATAAATATAAACGTTTACGTGCTATGAATGAATATAAAAATACATATCCATTAAATTATTTAAATGATGTTAACGAATTTGTTGAAATAATGAAAGGT
>CACXZI010000067.1 GCA_902772105.1 Oscillospiraceae bacterium
AATATCTAGAAGATTATAAAGAATACCAAAAAAAATTAAAACTCTATAAATTTAGAATTAAAGAATACGAAATAGAAAAATATAAAAATCATTTAAACAATATTGAATCCAATATTAAAGAAAGATTAAATTCAAAAAATATCTTAAATAACAACCAACCATCGTTAAATACATTATTAAAAAACTATGGAGAAACATTATTAAAACTAAAAACCACCATAAAAGAAAAAGAATTAGATGATTATATTAAAGAATGCAATAATTCTATGAACTTTTATGATGATTATTATGATGATCCGGAAATTATCGACAAAGACATATGTGTAGAAATATTAAATAAATATAAAGATTATAACGAATATATTGAGAACTGTAACACAAATTTTAGAAATTATAATAGTGATATTAAAAAAATATATGAACAAATTTTAAACAATAACACAAACGAAATCTCAGAAGAAAACAAAAAAAAATTAAAACAAGAATATGAAAATATATTATCTACATTAGACAAAAACAGCAAAAAAATTTTTGATAAAATTATAAATTCAATTGAAACAATACTAAATAAAAAACCAAACGAAATAACAAAAGACGATGAAAAAACTTTAGATGAATTAATAGAAGAATATAATGAAACGTTATCTAACCTAGAAGAAAAAATCACAAAAGAAGATGATAAAAAAACTATTGCAATATATAAAGAAAATATAGAAAAATATAAAATTAAAATTAAAGAAAACTATATGAATATTTTAGATGAAACTATAATTTTAATTGAAACAATACTAAATAAAGAAACAAATAAAATAACAAAAAACGATGAAAAAACTTTAGATGAATTAATAGAAGAATATAATGAAACGTTATCTAAACTAGAAGAAAAAATCACAAAAGAAGATGATAAAAAAACTATTGCAATATATAAAGAAAATTTAGAAAAATATAAAATTAAAATTAAAGAAAACTATATAGATATTCTAGATGAAACCATAGATTCAATTGAAACAATCCTAAATAAAAAAACAAATGAAATAACAAAAGACTATGAAAAAACCTTAGATAAATTAATAAAAGAATATGAAAAAAAATTATCTGAACTAGAAAAAAAAAATCACAAAAGAAAATGATAAAGAAACTATCACAAAATATAAAGAAAATTTAGAAAAAATAAATAAAAAAATTAAAGAAAAAGAAAATGAACAAATTTTTTATGAAACTACAAAACTAATTGAAGAGATATTAAATAATGCAACAAATGGAATTCAACAAGCCGATAAAATAACTTTAGATAATTTAATAAAAAAATGTGAAGAAATATTATCTAAACTAGAAAAAAACACCACAGAAAATAATAAAGAAACTATTGAAATACTTAAAAAGAATTTGAAAGACTATAAAAATAAGAATAATGAAATTAAAATACTACCACATGAAAAAATTTTAGAAGATATTATAAATTCTAATTATTCAATAGTTGAAAAATATAAAAAAATAGGTAAAATAACAGAATATATCAACAAGAATATTTAATGACAAATTTAAAGAATTAGAAAAAAGCATAATATGTGAAGAAAGTAAAGAAAATATATGTTCAAAAGAAAATTTAGAAAAATATGAGAATATAATCGAAAAAATATATATAAAAACTTTAGATGGTATTATAGCTGAAAATTTTAAAATTATAAAAAACACAAATTTATACAATATAACAGAAGAAGATTTAAATAATCTGATTAAATCAACAAATAATTTTAAAAACACACTAAATAAATTCAAAGCCACACTAAATATATTAAACTCACCCGAAATAATTAACAAAAATAAAGAAAATATTAAAAATTACGAGAAAAATTTAACAAAATATAAAAATAAAATAATAAATAAATGTAAACAAATATTAAATAATATAAAAAACACAATAACATCAGAAAAAGACAGAAAAACTTTTAATAAATTAATAATTATATTATATAAATTAAACATAAACAACAATAAAAACTATAAAGAAAATTTAAATAATCTGCAAAACGCATTATTATTAGAAGAAAATCAAATAAATTTACATAATCAAGAAAGCGACGAAACTTTAAATAAATTATTAAAAATATTATCTGAATTAAACGAAAACACCACCAAAAACTATGAAGAAATTTTAAATGAAAAATATGAACAAACTTTTAGTGAATTAACAAAAAAATACGAAGAAAAATTTACTGAACAAAACAAAAATATTTATAAAATCAATGAAAAAATTTTTAACAAAAAATTATCACCAGAATCAGAAGAAATAACATCTAATATAACAAAATATGAAAACTCTTTATCGAACGATACAAATTCAATTAATGAAATATTTAAAAAAAACAAAATAATCTCAGAAGAAGATCTAAAAAATTTAGATGAATTAATAAAAAAGTATGAAACAAAATTAACTTGGCTAAAAATAATCGCCAGCAAAAATGAAGAAAAAACTATTAAAAAATACGAAAATATAATTAAAGAATTTAAAAATAAAATAAAAAAAGATAAATATAAAAAATATTTCGATAGAACTGAAAAAAACATTAATACAGTTTTAAATAATAGTTCAAAAAAATCAGAACCTGCTGCTTATATAAACCAACAAAATTTTTATGATACTTTGTATGATATTTTGGATCAATTAATAGAAAAATATGAAATCACATTAAATACCCTAAAAAAAGACACCGACGTAAACAATAAAGAGACTGTTGACTTTTATGAACAAAATTTAAAAGAACTTAAAAAATCAACAACTATTAAACTTTTAAATATGATAATAAACCAAATTTATGATATTTTAAAAGATAATTCAGATGAAACATTACAGAAAAAAATAAAAATTTTAGATAATTTATTAAAAGAATATAAAGAAATATTTACTAGAGAAATATTATATAAATTAAGCGAAAACGATAATATTACTAAAAGATATAAAATTTATTTAACCTCGATGAAAAAACAAATATATACTAGAAAATTAAAAATAAAAATCAAAGATTTAAATAAATTTAAACAATATTATGAAAACACAATTAAGAATATAAAAAATTTTGAATCAGATTCTAAATCAGATGATTTAAAAAAATGGATTAATGAAACAGAACAATTTGAATGTTTTATATCTATATTAGAAGAAAATGCCGACCAAACCGATAAAGACTTTATTAATGAATGTAACGACATATTAAAAGATAATAAAAATAAAATTGCCGAAATTAGAGAAATAAAAAAACAAAATATGTAGATCTTTTAAAAAATATAGATAAAAACACTAAAATGTTAATATATAACAAAAAATCTAAAAAACTACAGCAAAAAAAGTTACTAAGTCCCATACCAAATTATTAAACTATTTTATTTAAAATTTAAATTTTCTAAAAAATATGAACATAAATTGAATTTATATTAAAAAAAACCAACATGAAGTAAAAAAGAAATAACATGTTTATATAATAAATTAAATAATTTATTAAAAAATTATAAAATCAATTTAAATATCTTGAAAACCAACTCACCGAAATAGGTTCATATATCAAAAATTTAGATGAAAAAAAATAAATACACTTAGTTATATTTTTTAAAGAACTTAACAATATTTTAAAATATAATAAATTTTATTTATTTCATCTTAAAAATGAAATTAAAAAAATATTTAATATTAATAACCCACTCCCCATATCAAATTTAAACAAATTATAAATTAAATATAAAAAAAGTTAAAAATAAATTTTTTATTTTTAGCTTTCTTTTAATATTATACTTTCCAGAATATTGATTTTTTGTTTTTATTTAGTATAATTATACATAAATTGTAGAAATTTGGAGGATGTATGAATATAAAAAAAATAAAACTTATTTTTAACCTAACATTAACCATATTCACATTAGCACTACCACTATCTAAAATTAGCGCAATGAAAAAACAAGAAAAAAAATTAAATGAAATTTTAGACAATGAAGAAACAAAATATCGTGAAGAGTCATCAGAAAATACCTTAAATGATAAAATTGATTCACAATATTATAAAAATCAAAACGAAGAATATAAAAATTCTTTAAATGAAATTATAAAATCAATTGAGGATATTTTTAACAACCAAAACAAAATCACAGAAGATGATAAAAAAACTTTAGATGAATTAATAGAAAAATCTGAAGACACACTAAATAACCTAAAAACAACAACCGACGAATGGTATAATTTAATTGATAAGCAAAATGAAACTATAAAATCAATTGAAAATATTTTTAACAACCAAAACAAAATCACAGAAGATGATAAAAAAACTTTAGATAAATTAATAGGAAAATCTGAAAACACACTAAATAACCTAAAAACAAAAACCGACGAATGGTATAATCTAATTGATGAGCAAAAAATATTATGTGACAAATATCTAGAAGATTATAAAGAATACCAAAAAAAATTAAAACTCTATAAATTTAGAATTAAAGAATACGAAATAGAAAAATATAAAAATCA
>CACXZI010000068.1 GCA_902772105.1 Oscillospiraceae bacterium
TATAATGTTAAATTTGTTAAGAGGAGAGAATATTATGTCTAAAAGAAACGATTTGAAAATTTTATTAATGTGTTTAACATTATCAATATCAACATTTTGCATCAATATAAATGCTATGGAAGCAAAACCTAATGAAAATTTAAATAATTACAAAATAACGGATAATTTTACCACAAATAGTAATAGTGATAATAACAAGAAATTAAGCTTATATAATCTAAATATTTCCCCTATAAAAAAATGTACACCAGAAAAATATTCAGTATCAAAACCTACAAAACAACAAACACAAAAATATAATGAAATTTCAAATAATTTAAAAATAATAAAAAAATATAGTGAAAATAATACTAAGGGTAAAAAAAAAGACATTATAAGGCCAAAATCTGAAGATAATTTAATATTTAAAGATGATAAACAGCCTAAGCTTGATAAACAAGCCAACGAAAGCAATAAAAATAAAACACCAAAAAAAACAAAATTTCTTAATCTCATAAAATATTTATTAAAAAAGTTCGATGAAACCCATCGCGAAACAGTAGAAAAAATACTAAAAGACCCAAACACATCAAATGACCAAGTAAAAAAGATAGCAGTTAGCTATAAAGTCTATATGTTACCAGATTATAAAACGCTAGAAGATTCATTAATTAAATGTGATCATTGTATTAAAACAATTAATAAACTTTATAAAAAATTTATAGAACTAACAACAAATAATAACCCTGCTAGAAATAACATTATAGAGATTAGAACAATATATGTTACTATGGTTAATTATATGATGCACCTAAATGAAGCTAAAATAGACGCAGAAAATGCAAAATTAGACAAAGATGAATATGAAAAAATAGATAATGAATTTTTAAACTGTCGTAATAAAAAAATTAAAGAAATAAAAGAATATCTTGAAAAATTAAATCCTATATATGAAGAAATCTTTCCTTTTTGTAATATGGAATCGATGTATAAACAAGTTCATAAAATAAAAAAAACTGAAGAATTCTCAAAAAGTAAACCTTTTAAAAAAATAGCATATTCAATTATAGATGGTGCCTATGATGAGTTACATATTAAAAATAGAACACCAGATAAAAAGATGAATTCTATTTCAAATGTTTATAATATAGAAACAAATAGCATTAATGAAGATTCAGAAAATAAAATTTTAAATGAAACAGCATGTTCATCTAAATATATCGATAATTTAAATATTAAAAGTAAAACACCAGATAAAACAATGAAATCTATATTTCCTTATTCTCCGTATTATGTGATAAATTGCATCCCAAATAATATGTATAGAAACTTAATAATAAATAAATTAAAAAATAAAGACACAACAGATGAACAAGCATTAAAAATTATAAATAATGGAAAACTCGTATATGAAATTTTGAAAACTAACGGATTAAATACAAAAGAACTTGTGGCATATAGAATTAAATATATTTTTGACGCTATTTCAAAATATTGGGATGATTTTTTAGAAGCTTACAAAAAATTCTATGCTAAAGATGATAATGAAAAAAAGAAAGAATACGAAAATTATAAAATAATTTTAAGAACAGCTTTAGCTTTAATATTTCATTATAATAACTATTTAGTTGAAATTAAAAAAAAGAAAATATCCTTATTACAAGAGATTTCAGAATTACCTAACAACTCTGGATTTTTAAAGGAAATAGAAAATTTTATTACCAAAAACAATAAAAAAATTAATAGCTTAAAAAAAGAACTCCAAAGGGTTTTAATAAAAATTGAAGAATTGAGAAAAATTAAAATTGACCAAAAAACATCAAATAACAAATAAAAATAATTTTAGATTATAATAATTTCCCCACACCATTTTGGTGTGGTTTTTTTTATAAATTAAATTTATATATTTTAAAATACTATCAGTATGCAATAGTTTTTTATTTTTTAATTACATACTCCTAAAAACTTTAACTTTCTTCCCTATTTTTAAAAAATAATACTTTAATTTTTCATCTAAAACTTTTTATTAAAATCACTTTTAAAAATTTAAATAAAAACACAATTAAAAATTACTTTTAAATTCCATATGTTAAAAAATTAATATAAGTTTTTTATAGCTAAACTCACTTACAATTTAATATTAACTCTGTTTATATATTTTTAAAACTTTAACTCTCTTCCCTATTTTTAAAATAATACCTTAATTTTTCATCTAAAACTTTTTATTAAAATCACTTTTAAAAATTTAAATAAAAACACAATTAAAAATTACTTTTAAGTTCCATATGTTAAAAAATTAATATAAGTTTTTTATAGCCAAACTCACTTACAATTTAATATTAACTCTGTTTATATATTTTTAAAACTTTAACTTTCTTCCCTATTTTTAAAATAATACTTTAATTTTTCACCTAAAACTTTTTATTAATTCTAATTAAAGCTTTAGTAATATTTTTAGCCTTAATTAGAATTTTTTAATTGTTTAGATATATTTAAATATAATAAAACATTAAAATTCAAATGAAATAAAGAAATAAAATCAATGCAAAATATTTTATTTTTTTGAATTTATTGCAAAATTATTGCAAAATATTTCTTTTTTTGGTAATATAATGTTAAATTTGTTAAGAGGAGAGAATA
>CACXZI010000069.1 GCA_902772105.1 Oscillospiraceae bacterium
ATTATCAATCTTTTAAAATTTTAGAAAATATTAAATCTAATTTTAGTTTTTTAATATTTTTATTCGTTAAATTAAAACTTTTTATTTTATAATAATAATCAAATTAGCTATAAATTATCAAACTTTTAAAATTTTAGAAAATATTAAATCTAATTTTAGTTTTTTAATATTTTTATTCGTTAAATTAAAACTTTTTATTTTATAATAAAAATTAAATTAGCTAGAACTTATTAAATATTTTATTAACACTAAAAAATAATTATTATTAAAATTAAATTACCTCACTTTTTACATCAGTTAACATCTTTTAATAAAAACCTATAAAAATAAACACTACCTTTAAAAAACTAAATATTTCATAATCTTAATAATACTAAAAAAATCAATAAAACCTAAGTTTTTTGCTTTTTAAACACTCATATTAAACAAATTAAAATAATCAAGCTAAAATTTTGTAAAGAATTTAAAAATATGATAAACTTTAAAAACAGATTATTTATAAAAAATATGAGAGGAAATTCAAAATGAAAATTTTATATAGTGCACCAAGAGGAACAAAAGACATCCTTCCTGATGAAACAAAAATTTGGAGAAAAATCAAAAAAAAAGCAATTGAAGTTAGTGAAAGGTTTGGCTTTTCTGAAATGATTTTTCCAACCTTTGAAGAAGAAAAACTTTTTATAAGGTCGGTTGGAGAAGAAACAGATGTTGTTCAAAAAGAAATGTTCACCTTTTTAGACTCAGCAGGCAGAAAGCTAGCATTAAGGCCAGAAGGAACAGCTTCATTAGCAAGAGCAGTAATAGAAAATGGGCTTTTAAATGAAGCTCTACCACTAAAACTTTTTTATATAATAAACTGTTTTAGAAACGAAAGACCACAAAAAGGAAGATATAAAGAGTTCTATCAACTTGGAGTTGAGCTATTTGGTTCTTCTTTGCCAACTAGTGAACTCGAAGTAATTTCACTAGCTAAAATGTTTTTTGAAGAGCTAAATATAAAAAATCTAACGCTAAACATAAACTCAATTGGATGTTCAAACTGCAGAAAAGACTTTGTTTTAAAACTAATAGACTACTTTAAAGAACACGAAAATAAACTTTGCAAAACCTGCAAAGAAAGATTAAATAAAAATCCACTTAGAATTTTAGATTGCAAAGAAGAAGAATGTGAGGCTTTAAAAGAAAATGCTCCAAAAATTTTAGATAATGTTTGTTCTAGCTGCAAAGAACATTTTAAAACAGTTGAAAAACTCTTAAAAAACAATAACATAGACTATGTCGTAAACCACAAAATAGTTAGAGGGCTAGACTACTACACAAGAACAGTTTTTGAATTTAAAACAAACGAACTAGGATCACAAGACACAATTTGTGGCGGTGGGCGATATGATGGCTTATTTGAAGAGCTAGGTGCAAAAAAAACTCCCGCTTTAGGGTTTGGAGTTGGTTTGAATAGACTATTTCTTCTTTTAAAAGACAAAGAAAAAATAGAAAATTATTGTGATTTATATATAGGGCATATTTCTGAAAATGCAATGTTAAAAGCAACTAAAATTGCTCAAAACTTAAGAGAAAAAAACATTAAAGTTCAAACAAATCTACTAGAAAGAAGCGTTAAAGCTCAAATGAAATATGCAAATAAAATTAATGCAAAATATTCCATAATAATTGGAGACAATGAACTTAATTCAAACGAAATTGAACTTAAAAACATGAACGAAGAACAAACAAAAAAAATTAATCTTGATGATTTTGAATCCGAATTTTTAAAATTTATTAATTCTAATTAAAGCTTTAGTAATATTTTTAGCCTTAATTAGAATTTTTTAATTGTTTTAGATATACTTAAATATAATAAAACATTAAAGCTCAAATGAAATAAAGAAATAAAATTAATGCAAAATATTCCATAATAATTGGAGACAATGAGCTGAATTCAAACGAAGTTGAAATTAAAAATATGAACGAAGAACAAACAAAAAAAATTAATCTTGATGATTTTGAATCTGAATTTTTAAAATTTATTAATTCTAATTAAAGCTTTAATAATATTTTTAGCCTTAATTAGAATTTTTTAGTTGTTTAGATATATTTAAATATAATAAAACATTAAAGCTCAAATGAAATAAAGAAATAAAATTAATGCAAAATATTTTATTTTTTTGAATTTATTGCAAAATTATTGCAAAATATTTCTTTTTTTGGTAATATAATGTTAAATTTGTTAAGAGGAGAGAATA
>CACXZI010000070.1 GCA_902772105.1 Oscillospiraceae bacterium
GCAGGTCGTAATAATTTTAAATTTCAATAAAACATTCCAGCGAGTGATTGACTTAAAATAATAGCAAATTTAAAACGGAATGAAAGTTAGATTAAACTTTATGGCGAGTGATCTACTTAAAATTATATTAAACTAACTACGTAATGAAAGTATTTAGCAGGATTAAAAAGTCTTATTAAAAGTTAAATCAAGTTTAGCAGGTCTTTAAATTAGATTAAACTTCTTGGCGAGTGATCTACTTAAAATTATATTAAACTAACTACGTAATGAAAAAGTCATCATATCCATTGATCTTTGTTAAGAGAATATTTTTTTCTCATTTTATATTCTTCGTCAACTAAATCTAACACTTTTTTTTCCATATTTTCTATTACATCTGCTTCAACAATTTTTTGTATATGTGGTAGTATTTTTTTTCTTATTTTAATCTGTTTTTTAAAATTTTTTGTTATATCAATATATTTAAATAATTTTTTATCTTCTAAATTATTGATAGAATTTATATAATCGAATTTACGCACATATTTTTCTAATTTGGCTTTGTCTTCGTTGGTTTTTTCTTGGTTATTTTTTTGGAGTATTGTTGTTATTTCTGTGTGAGTAGGGAATGTTATAGAATCTAATATTTCTTGTATTTTGTTTTTTAAAATATCGATATCTTTGTTAAAAATAATAGCATTTAAACTATTGTATTCATAGTGATTAAAATAGAATTCAAGTGTTTGTTTATATTTTACGTTTTTTATTAGATTAACATATTCGTTATATTTTTTTTCTAATTCAACAATTAAATTTTTCATGTTATCAATGTTATTTAATAGATCGCTAGTAACTTTATATATGTTGAAATCAGTTTTTATATGTAGTTTGTCTGCTTCTTCTATTGCTTGTCTATACATAGGGTGACGAGAAAAATTTGCTATATCTTCTAATTGTTGCATTTGAATATCAACATTATATATTAAATTTTTATATCTATTACTTATTTTTATTGTTATTTCTAGATGTTCATCAAATTTTTTAATTAAGTTTGTGAGAAAGTAGTGAAGATTTAATAATTCATTTTTTTCTTTTTCCTTTTCTTCTTTTAATTTTTCTTCTTTTTCTCTTTCAACTATTTTGTTTATAAAATCATTATGTTCATTTAATTTGAATTCATGTTCTTTATCTATTTTGTCAATATTATAGTTTCTATTTGAGTTTTTGTTTGTTTTTTTAGGTTTTTCTAAACTAATATTAAGACATTTAAAATTTGATGCACTTTGTGATTTTTTTAAATTAATATTGTTATTAGATTCTTTAAATTTTTTTTCTTCGTTATTTTTATTTTGGGAAGGTTTGTTTATGGTATTTAATTCTGCTATTGAATTTTTATTGTCGTTCATTGCATTTATATTTGAATAAAATGTTGGTATTGCTATCGACATGATTAACAAAATTTTAATACTGTTTTTTTTAAACATAAAACTTTCTCCTTAATAAAATTTTTTATATATTTCCTACTTCAATTTATATTTTTCAAGAAAATCCCAACATAAAACACCCCCTTGATATATTTAATTTCAATTTATAATATTTTACAAAATTTGTCAATTAAAATGATATGAATATAGAAAAAATATTTTTTTAAAAATTTTTGTAAAATATAAAATTGTGGTAGGGAAGTTAAATATAATTTTTAATAACTTTTTTTGAAAAATGGAAAATTATGAGTGATAGGTAGTTGATAAAATTTTAGTTGAATTAAATTTTTATGTTGTTTATAAATAAGAATATTTGTTTTTATTTAGTGTGAATATTGTTATGATTAAAAGTTATGTTTGAAAGGTTATAAATTTTATATTGAGTGAAAGAGTTAAAGTTATAAATAAAATAGTTACGGATTGAAAAAAGGGTAGGCAAAGAATTTAAATCAAGTTTAGCAGGTTGAATGAAGTTTATTAACACTTTATGGAGAGAGCTTTAATTTAAATAGGATTTAGCAGGATTAAAAAGTTTGATTAAATGTTAAATTGAGTTTAGCAGGTCGTAATAATTTTAAATTTCAATAAAACATTCCAGCGAGTGATTGACTTAAAATAATAGCAAATTTAAAACGGAATGAAAGTTAGATTGTTAGATTAAACTTCTTGGCGAGTGATATATTTAAAGTTATATTAAACTAACTACGTAATAAAAAAATGGCGAGTGACCTACTAAAAGTTATATAAAACTAATTACGGTACTGAAAAAGAATTTAGCAGGTTGAATGAAGTTTATTAACACTTTATGGAGAGAGTTTTAATTCAAATAGGATTTAGCAGGATTAAAAAGTTTCTTTAAACTTCTTGGCGAGTGATATATTTAAAGTTATATAAAACTAACTACGTAATGAAAGAGTCACTACAAATTAAGTAGTGACTAATATATGGTAAAAGGATAATTTTGTTTTGTGGTAGTAGTAGAATATTGGTTGAAAATATAGTGAAGTTAAAATATAAAGATAGATGGTATTTTTTTAATTTAAATTTTGATAAAACTTAAAATATAGTTTAGCAGGTCGTAATAATTTTAAATTTCAATAAAACATTCCAGCGAGTGATTGACTTAAAATAATAGCAAATTTAAAACGGAATGAAAGTTAGATT